>CALWBA010000116.1 GCA_944375815.1 uncultured Lachnospiraceae bacterium
GTTAGACTACTACACCGAAAGGTGAGTTACTTGTTAAGTTGATTGAACCGCCGTATACGGAACCGTATGTACGGTGGTGTGAGAGGTCGGAATTTCTCATTTAGGAGAAATTCCTCCTACTCGATTGGAATAACATACCGGCTGTGTGAATAGAATATCGGTGAGAGCTTCAGCGGCAGGGCAGATATGGTGAAAAGAGGGAGATCAGATGAAAAGAGTGGTAAAAAGGCTGTTCCTGCTCGCAGTCCTGGCGGGTCTGGGAATAGAAGCGTATCGCTATCTGGGGGAATTTCATATGAGCCATGAACAGGCGGACGTTACGTATGCTTCCGTGCAGACGGAGGCGGCAGTGCATGCGGAAAAGCCGGAGACAGATACAGTAAAGACAACTGTGAGACCTGAAGAAAAGTTCGGACTGGAAGAGTTTCTGGAAAAAGAGCCGTCCGATGAGGAGCAGATTCTTCTCGATGTGCAGTATATCTGTCAGAAGCCGGAATATCCGACCGGCTGTGAGAGTGTGAGCGCTGTGATGATGCTGCGCGCGGCAGGAATTTCCATCGATGTGGATACTTTTATTGACAGCCATCTGAAGAAGGGCACACTTGTGTCAGACGGGGACGGAACGCATGGACCGCATCCGGATGAAGCCTTTATTGGTGATCCGAGGGGCAGGGGGTTTGGATGCTATGCACCGGTAATCGTTTCAGCGCTTG
Source organism: uncultured Lachnospiraceae bacterium (assembly GCA_944375815.1). Lineage (GTDB taxonomy): Bacteria > Bacillota > Clostridia > Lachnospirales > Lachnospiraceae > Egerieimonas_A. The sequence goes on from CALWBA010000116.1 coordinate 714, forward strand.
AAAGCGCTGCTCCGGATTATGAGGTGTTAAACGAGACGGGAAAGACGCTGGAGGAACTGACCGATACGTATATTCGGCGCGGGAACCCGGTGATCATCTGGGCGACCATAAATATGATGGAGACAAAACCAGGCGCGTCCTGGAAGATTGAAAGTACCGGAGAAAACTTTATATGGAAACAGGGAGAGCACTGTCTGGTACTGATCGGATTTGATGCGGAGAATTATTATATGGCAGACCCATATACGGGAAAGGCGGTTACAGTCTATGAGAAGGAGCTGCTTGCATCAAGGTATGAGGAGATGGGAATGCAGGCAGTTACGATTGTAAAGAAGTAAAGACAAGGAGGAGAAAAGCGTATGAAAGCTGTAGTGTACAAAGGAAACGGGCAGATTGTTCTGGAGGAACATAGCCTTCCGAAGCTTATAGAGGAGACGGATGCCATTGTGAAGGTCACACTCACCACGATCTGCTCAAGTGACATACATATCCGGCACGGCGCAGTGCCTCGTGCTGTGCCGGGAGTAATTCTGGGTCATGAATTCGTCGGTGTTGTGGAGGAGACAGGGAGCGCAGTAAAAAATGTCAGGCCGGGAGACAGAGTGGCGGTAAATGTCGAGACGTTCTGCGGGGAGTGCTTTTTCTGTAAAAAAGGTTTTGTGAATAACTGCACGGATAAGGAGGGCGGCTGGGCACTTGGATGCCGCATTGACGGAGGACAGGCAGAGTATGTGAGAATTCCTCATGCTGCGCAGGGGCTTACAAAGATTCCGGATAATGTGACAGACGAGCAGGCACTGTTTACCGGAGATCTGCTTTCGACAGGCTTCTGGGCAGCCAAAATGGCGGAAATAGAGCCTGGTGACACAGTAGCAGTGATCGGAGCGGGACCGACGGGAATGTGTGCGATGATGGCGGCGCGTCTGTATCATCCCGGCTGTATCGCTGCAGTTGATATTGATCAGGGAAGGCTGAATATGGCAAGGAAGAACAAGCTTGCTGACATTACGGTCAATCCCGGCAGTGAGGATGTATACGAACAGATTGCAGCTCTCACAGGGGGCAGAGGTGCAGACCGTGTCATTGAGGCAGCAGGCGGAACCAATACATTTGAAATGGCCTGGAGGATTGCGCGTCCGAATGCAGTAGTGGGACTGGTTGCCATGTACGAAGAGAACCAGATCCTTCCGCTTCCGCAGATGTACGGCAAGAATCTGATCTTCAAGACCGGCGGGGTTGATGCCAATTCCTGCAGCGAAATTCTGCGGCTGATTTCCGAAGGCAGTTTAGATGCCCGATGCCTGATTACACATGAAGGCAGACTGGAGGATATTATGGAGGCGTACAGGATCTTTGAGAACAGGGAAGATGGTGTGATCAAGTGGGCAATCAGACCGTAATGCCAAGAACTGCTTGACAAATACTGCAGGATATGTTATTTTGATGTACAAGAAGATCCGGGAGGATTTTCCGCATTTATGATTAGAAACAGGAAAGGAAGGGAATACACACATGGACGATGATTCTGACGGGGATCATATGTTTAAAACTGAATTGTTAAATGCTCCATGTAGCTTTATGATATAGGGAAAGGTACAGGGGCTGTCTCGGTATGCGTCAGTGTAAAGAGACAGCACCTGTGCCTTTTTGTGATTTTTGAGCTGCATACTGGTGAGGAAAACCAGGCATTTTAATATTAGTTTGGAAGGAGAGAAAACATATGATAGGACCAATTCTTTTACTCGTAGTACTTACATTCTTGAACGCTGCATTTGCCAGCGCGGAGATCGCTGTAATATCCATGAGTGACACGAAACTAAAGAAAATGTCACAGGATGGGGATAAGCGGGCACGAAAGCTTACAATTCTGACGGAGCAGCCAGCCCGCTTTCTGGCAACCATCCAGGTGGCAATCACAATGTCAGGATTTTTAAGCAGTGCCTCTGCTGCAGATAATTTTGCCGGACCGCTGTCCGATGCACTTCTGCGCGCAGGAGTTGCTGTTCCGGAGCAGGTGTTAAAAACAGTGGTTGTTTTTCTGATCACACTGGTACTGGCATATTTCAATCTTGTTTTCGGAGAGCTGGTTCCCAAGCGTATTGCAATGAAAAAAGCAGATCAGCTTGCGCTTGGAATGGCAGGTATGCTCTACGGCGTATCAAAGATATTTGCGCCGCTCGTATTTCTGCTTACAAAATCTACAAATCTGATTCTGCGTCTGATGGGACTCAATCCCGATGAAAATGAGGAGCAGGTGTCAGAGGAAGAGATTCTTCTGATGCTTGCGGAAGGCAGGGAGCAGGGAGTCATTGACAGCCACGAAAATGAGATGATCCAGAATGTGTTCGAGTTTGACGATATTCAGATAGAGCAGATCTGCACGCACAGACTGGAGGCGGACACGCTCAAACTGTCCGACACGCCGGAAAAGTGGGATAAGACCATTATGGAGACACGCCATACGTATTATCCGATTTATAATGAAAACCAGGATGATGTGATCGGTGTGCTGGATACGAGGGAATATTTTCGGTTAAAGGAAAAAACCAGGGAACAGATATTCAAGTCTGCGGTGGATAAACCGTACTTTGTGCCGGAGAATATGAAGGCCAATGTGCTGTTCCAGAATATGAAAGAGAGCAGAAAATACTTTGCTGTGCTGGTAGATGAGTACGGAGGTATGACGGGTATTATTACCGTACACGATCTCATTGAGGAATTAGTAGGTGAACTTTATGACGAGGACGAGACGGAAGAACCGGAGGAGATTGTCCAGATCGGAGAAAACTGCTGGAATATTCTCGGAAGTGCCCTTTTGGAGGATGTGGAGGAAAAACTTCATGTGAAACTGCCCACGGACATGTATGATACATTCAGCGGATTTGTCTGCGACGTCATCGGAAGGGTACCTGATGATGGAGAACAGTTTGCATGTGAATATGAGAATCTGAAAATAGAAGTGCACTCTGTGGAAAATCACCGGGTTAAGGAGAGCACGCTGACAGTTGCAGAGAAGAAGTAACAGGCTGGGCAGAGGATGCATAGGATAATCGTGAAATAAAGATTTCAAGAGGATTTACTCATGGATCGATATAGAGCAAATAGCCGTCCGTGCTGCGAACGTCCGCAGCAGCGCCAGGCACCGCAGCATCAGACACCGCAGTGCGGTGCAGCATCAATGTATAGCCATGTCGACCATATGGTTCCGGCGATGGCGTATGTTCCAATGCAGAAGTGGGAAGGGACGTTTGATCTCTGCAGAGGCTTTCAGATGGGTACCCTGTTTCCGAATTTGTGTATGCCGTTTTGCGGCAGAGGAAAGCGGGGTGGCTGCAGATGATGTACCAGAATAACTGCAGCAGAGAGCAGCTTCTGAAACGGCTGTATGAATCCAGCTTTGCAGTTGTAGAACTGACACTGTATCTTGATACACATCCTGAGGATGAAAGGGCCATGCAGATGTTCCGCGAAAACATGACGGCACGTAAGTCGTGTCTAAAGGAATACGCCTGCAGATTCGGTCCCCTGACGATTGATACTGCTGACGATAGCGCCAGCCGGAGCTGGCAGTGGATGCAGCAGCCCTGGCCGTGGGAATGCCAGCAGAAGGGAGGGTGCAGATAGATGTGGAATTATGAAAAACGGCTGCAGTACCCGATCAATATTACCACACCGAATGCGAAAGCGGCTCAGATTATTATGAGCCAGTATGGGGGCCCGGATGGTGAAATCGGAGCATCCCTGCGCTACCTTTCCATGCGGTTTGCAGCGCCCAATCGGACCTGTATGGCGATTCTCACAGATGTAGGAACAGAGGAACTGGCGCATTTGGAAATGGTATCCACAATGATTCACCAGCTCACCTGCAATCTGAGTGTAGAAGAGATTGAGAAATACGGATTTACGCCTTACTATGTGGATCATACCACGGGTGTATGGCCGCAGTCTTCAGGAGGAATCCCGTTTAGTGCCTGCGCGTTCCAGTCCAAGGGCGATCCGATTACGGATATGTTTGAGTGTCTTGCAGCAGAACAGAAGGCGCGCACCACATACGATAATATTCTGAGAGCTGTAAAAAATATACCTGAGGTGGCAGATCCCATCCGTTTCCTGCGCGCCAGAGAAATCGTTCATTTCCAGAGATTTGGTGAAGCTCTCCGCAGTCTTCAGGAACAGCTGGATTCCAAAAACTTCTATGCGTTCAACCCAAGTTTTGACAGCCCCGCGATGTGCACATGCGATTCGTGCGGCGAAACAGAACGCCAATCATAATGAGATAAAAAACAGGCGTGCCGCACGGGGAAGGGTCTTTCCTGTGCGGCACGCTGTATTATGCAGTTTTTTCTGCCCCATTGCCTTTTTTTTAACCGCGGGTTACAATACCCGTAAATTATAAAATAATCGGAGGTGATTTCATATGCGCACTCCAGAAAATAAAAGTGGTAAAAAATCGGAATATTATATTTATTCCCCGGGAAGAATGGCAAGGGAGCTGTTTTTATATCCTATCTGTGCGGGACTGTCCTGTTATGAGGCAGGATATCTGCTGCAGAGGAACCGGTTTGACAGCTTTCTGATTCTGTATGTGATATCCGGTTCGCTGAATGTGCGGGCTGAGGGGATTGACGGAACAGCCAGAGAGGGACAATTTCTGATTCTGGACTGCTACAGCCCGCATTGTTACGGAACCGGAGAAGGCTGTACGGTGCTTTGGGTACATTTTGACGGAATCACCGCACGCGGTTATGCAGAACTTGCTGCAGAGCGGTGCGGAAATATATGTACACTGTCCAACCCGGCACCCGCAGTGGAATATCTTCGGGCAATTCTGAGAATGATTTCCTCTTGCAAAACTGTGCAGGAAGCGTTACTGTCGAGAATCCTGACAGACCTGATGACAGAATTTCTGATATCTCCGCTTCCGGGCAGAAAAGATCAGGGATATGCCGCAGCTATACAGGAAGTGATTTCATATATTACGGATCACCTCGAAGAAAACTTAAATGTGGAAACTCTCTGTCAGAGAACAGCCTTCAGCCCGTACCATTTTATCCGTGTTTTCAAGCGTGAGACAGGATTTACACCTCATCAGTATGTGATGAATGTCCGCATGGACACTGCACGCTATCTGCTCGCGAACACAAATATGCAGATCAAGGAAATCTGCAGCCGCGTTGGATTTTCGAGCGAGAGTACATTTTCAAGCGCCTTCAGAAAAGCCCAGGGCATGTCGCCTGCGCATTACCGCAGCCGTATCCTGTAAAATCAGCCCTGCCAGCAGTTTTCAATCTCTTCTCGCAGTATTTCAATATAACGTCTGCCCTTTTCTATGTTGCGGTGAAGCGTGTAGACATCCCTCTGGGTAAACTCAAGCTTACAGCCGCGCGCTGCATGAAGCGTTGCGCGAAAATGCTTCCTGAGCGCATCCTCGTCAAGCGAAGGCTCCACACCAAGAAAATTCGGGCTGGGTTTGCGGTGGTAAATCACCCGGCTGCCCCGAAGTCTTTCTCCCATGAACTCTTCGTCACACCAGGGGGAAACAGATACCTTGCGCAGATTCTTCAGCTTACTGATACAGCGATCCCAGATTGGGTTCAGCGGCTCGCAGCAGCCGTAGGAGAGCAGTCCAAACTGTTCGGAGATTTTCTTATAACAGGGATAGATAAATTCCTCATACCTATCCGGTGAGATCCCGACTGTCTCCTGAGAATCCATAAATCCCCAGATATCGGATGTAGTAAACGGCCGCTTTCTGAGCACCTCCTCTCCCGGAAGATCGTGCGTAAAGGCAAAGGTACCCTGGCCGACATTTTCAAATCCTGTGGTAGGCAGGAGCAGCTGCTTTTCCTCCAGCATCCCGAAATAGGCAATGGTATCATCGGCGATCTGATCCATCATTTTTTTGAAAAGTTCAGGATAATCGTAGATATTATACATCATCTGCTCCATGCTCATAATATGAACAAGCATCTGTGTGGGAACGCTGTAAAGACCGTCAGTTTTCATTCTGACAGGAAGAATATCACCGATGATCTCCTCCGCAAATTGTCTGCGCTGTCCGGTGCGCTCCAGATCCACGCCGAATGTGGAAGGCTTGATAAGTCCTGCATCATAAGCTTCTTCCAGATCCCCGAGAGCAGGGATAAAGTGATGAGCAACGCTCTCATGACCGTCTATCTGAGCGTGTTCAACATGCACGTCGATATCGAAAAGTTTAAACCATGTATCATACCCTATTGGATAAAAGTCCGGAACTACGCGGTCATCGTCAAAGAGTTCCATGTTCAGAAAATTTCGCAGAAGCTGTGTCTCGAGTGCCCGTGCAGAAGCGGATATACACTTGAGCCTCTGGGGAAGGATTTCCTGTTCAAAGGTCATCATTTCCAGCTGTATCATCGGGCGGATGCCCTGAAGGTCATTGTGGCGATACCACTGCTGTATTCTCTTTTGATTGCGCTCGGATCGGGCATAATCCAGCTGTTTTCTGGCAAGCTCCCGCAGCCTGTCACGTTCCCATGTTTCGATTATAGTTTCCATAATTCTTATCCCTTCATACGTTTATTTTTTCTTATCGTACCACGTGAAAACGCTGCGTTGGAATCCTTATTCCTGCTCAGTGGTTTGGAAAAATTGCTGTGAACATTTTATGATGAGCTTTTCACAGAATGTTCATTTATGCGCCACATTTTTCTCATATTTATTCAGTATATTAATATCAAACAAAGGCAATCACTTTTTTATATAAACTTTTTCTTTTTCATAAGCCGGAACTGCTTGCAGTCCCGGCCCTCCTTTTGTCCGGATTCATATCTTTGCATGAAAAAATCATTCGGGATCATAATAACCATTGAAAAAAATCAGAAATGAAGTACAATATAAATATAACAGATGAAATGGCGGGATGCATATGAAACGTTTGCTTATTACCTGCTGGCGTCTTATAAAGAAAAACGCCGGCAGTCTTTTCGTGTTTGAAATTTTATACCGGATACCAGCGTTCTGCCTGATTTATTTTCTGGCCGGATGGGCCGTGCGTTTCTCTCTGGAACGGCAGGGCTACAGCTATATGACGGCTGAGAATTATACGCAGTTCATTCGTCATCCGATCACACTGCTTATGATGGTTCTGTGTTCGCTTGTGGTTCTTGCCGTGCTGTTTTTGGAACTTATGGCGCTGTTTACATGCTTTGAAGCGAGCTGGCGCAAGGAAAAGTGCTCTGCAGCAGACATGTTCGTAAAGGGTGCAGCGCGGATGGGACGCTACATGAAAAAACGGCCTGTATTTTGGATTTTCGGAAGCCTGGGTGCTGTTCCGGCAGCACATCTTTATCTGATTATATCTGAGAGCGCAAATCTGCGCCTTCTCTCCGTAACAATACAGAAAATATATAAAGCATCCCCTAAAAGTATCTTTCTGGGGATATGTATTGCGGTTGCACTGTTTTCCATAGGATATACGTATCTGCTCCCGTATCTGTTTGCGGAAGGAAGACGGTTCAAAGAATTCCGTGCACGTGCACGGATAATGTGGAGAAACGGCTGGAAACAGATCCTTTTCAGCGGAGCGTGTGCGCATCTGGCGGTTTTTGCGCTGACAGCCGCCGCGTATCTGCTGATGCTGGCTGCTGCTGGCGCTTATATCCTGATCTTCAAGGAAGCGTCCGTGCGTATGAGTGCTGCGCTGATTTATGGGCAGTGGCTGAAGAAAGCGTTCGGCATTGTATGGGGGAGCGTGGGATTTACAGTAATTTTGGGCTATGTATATGCTGCTTATCTGGTGTATGGCAGCCCTGAGCCGGCAAAATATCCAAAAAAGAAAAAGAAAAGACAGATAAACAAACGTGTGCACGCTGTTCTGTCGGGAAGAGCGTTTGCGGCATTTCTGCTGGCAATGATTGTCGGACTGGAGGGCGGTTATCTGTACAGTATTTCAGCACAGGGAACACAGGTGAGTGATCCGAGCAGAGCCGATGCGGCAGTTACCGCGCATAGAGGCGGTGCAAAGATGGCGCCGGAAAATACGATCAGCGCTCTGGAGTATTCTGTAAAGAGTATGTCTGATTATGCGGAGATTGACGTGCAGGAGACAAAAGACGGTGAGATTGTACTGCTGCATGATAACAATTTAAAACGCACTACAGGTATGAATAAATATATATGGGAGCTGGATTACGCAGAGGTTGAGCAGCTTGATGCCGGCATTAAGTTTAATAAGAATTTCCGCGGAGAGAAGATTCCGACGCTGGAGGAAGCAATTAAGTATGCTGACGGAAAGATTAACTTAAATATAGAAATCAAGTACAATGGTCACAATGAAAATATTGTCAAACGTGTTGTGAAGATTATTACGGATTGCGGATTTGAGGAGAACTGTGTGCTGACTTCTATGAATTACGGCTTTTTAAAAGAGGCAAAGCAGCTGAATCCCGATATCCGCACCGGCTATACGATGACCATGACATACGGAGACCTTTCAGAGCTGACCGCTGCAGATGCATTCAGTGTGAAATACACATATATTAATGAATCGTTTGTACAGACCGTACATGCTCTGGGCAAGGAAGTCTACGCCTGGACACTTAACTACAAGGGAGATATGAAGCGAATGATTGACTGCGGTGTGGACAATGTGATCACAGATGATCCGGAGCTTGTACACCAGGTTCTGCTGGGAGAGGCGGACATCAATCCCGGCTTTTTGGAGCTTATGCGCTATATGATGAAATAAACAAAATGGGGTTTCTTTCTCTGAAGTGACATGGTATAATACAAAAATATCAGGATTTCGCGGCATGAAGTGCAGAGAAATCCGATATAGTATTCAACATTGACACACAGACACGCTTAGTCATTTAGAAAAGAGGAGTACTTATGGCAAATACTGCAGTTAGCCGTTCCCGCACGAAAGCAAAGTCAAAGCATCGCGTGCGGAAGCGGAGAGTGGATTATTATGACTACAATCTCCTGGCATCGGTCATTCTTCTGACGTGTTTCGGGCTGGTAATGCTTTACAGTGCCAGCTCCTATGAGGCGCAGGTAAAGTTCGGAGACGATATGGCGTATTTCGGAAAGCAGGCGGGCATCAGTATTGCCGCAATTCTGATAGCCGTTGTATTTTCAAGGATTGATTACCACCATCTGATGAGAGTAGCCACATTTACCTTTATTGCCAGCTATATTCTGATGCTGCTGGTTATGACACCGCTTGGAGTAGAGGCAAACGGAGCCCGCAGATGGCTGAAGCTGGGCGTACAGTTCCAGCCGTCAGAGGTGGCGAAAATTGCGGTGATTATTTTTATACCGTATATGATACTGAAGATGGGACGCAAACTCAACACAGCCAAGGGCGTGGTCATACTGCTTCTGATTGGATGCTCTCAGGGTGTTTTCGCCAAGGTATTCACGGATAACTTAAGTACGGCACTGATTATTGCCGGAATTTCCGTTGTGATGATTTTTCTCGTATATCCGGATATGAAGCCTTTTTTTATCGCAGGTGCCATTGGAATCGGAGCTGTGGCTCTGTTCCTTTTATATCTGTCAGTGGCGGTTAAAACCAGTGACAGTTTCCGTATCGGACGTATTCTTACCTGGCTTCATCCGGAGGAGAGTGCATCAGACGGTGCATATCAGGTCATGCAGGGGCTTTATGCAATCGGCTCCGGAGGATTCTTCGGTAAAGGATTGGGAAACAGCGTTCAGAAGATCAGTACAATCCCGGAAGCACAGAATGATATGATTTTCTCTGTAATCTGTGAAGAGCTTGGCGTTTTCGGCGCAGTGCTGCTGCTTCTGTTATTCGGATATATGCTGTACCGGCTGTTTTTTATCGCACAGAACGCGCCGGATCTGTACGGCTCTCTGGTCGTAAGCGGCATCTTTGTACATATGGCGCTTCAGGTCATTTTAAACATCTGCGTCGTGTTAAATATTATCCCTACGACAGGTGTGACACTTCCGTTTGTCAGCTACGGAGGTACGTCGGTACTCTTTCTGATGGCCGAAATCGGAATTGCATTAAGTGTTTCGCGCAGAATCAGGTTCCGGCAGGATACGGAAGAGAACTCAGAGGAGCAGAAGATAGCGGGTTAGAACAGGAATTTTTAAAAAACAGTTGACAAACCGCAGACGGAGCGATAAACTTTGAGTATCAAAATAATAAAAGGAAATTCAAAGGAGATTCTTAAAATGTTAGAGAAGATGAGAGAGATTCTTGCAGAGCAGTTAAACTGTGATGAGAACAGCATTACCATGGAGACGTCTTTCAAGGATGACCTGGGTGCAGATTCTCTGGACTTATTTGAGATGGTTATGGCTCTGGAGGAAGAATATTCCATCGAGATTCCGGCTGAAGAACTGTCTGATCTTGCTACAGTCGGAGATGTTATTGAGTATCTGAAAGACAAAGGCGTGGATGCAGAGGCGTAAGCTGCTGTGCAAGCGACCGATGGGTTTCGCAGAATGAACCGTAAGGGCATCTGCGAAACTCTTTTTTAAAGGGATACTTTGATAGTCAAAATATTTGAAAAGTTTAAGAAATATACAATACGTTTTTATTAATAGAAATATAGCCGCAACCAGGCGGCACAGGAGGTTTCCAATGGGTAAAACTGCATTTATTTTCCCGGGGCAGGGCGCACAGTACGCAGGCATGGGAAAAGATTTATATGAAAATATTCCGATCTGCCGGGAGATGATTGATCTGGCGTCTGAGGCATCCGGTATTTCGATGCCGGAGCTTTTGTTCGAGGAAAATGATCGCCTGAATGTGACAGAGTATACGCAGATTGCAATGCTCGCTGTTTCAGTTGCAGCGTTAAAAGCGCTGGAGGAACGAGGAGTTCATGCGGACACAGCGGCTGGACTGAGCCTTGGAGAATACGGTGCTCTCGTAGCTGCCGGAGTATTAGATGCAAAGGATGCTTTTGCGCTGGTGGGAAAACGCGGCATCTTTATGCAGGAGGCTGTACCGGAGGGAGGAGCGATGGCAGCGGTTCTTGGCTCTGACGCGGAGACAATTGAGCGAATCTGCAGCGAGACGGACGGTCAGGTATCTGTGGCCAACTACAATTGTCCGGGACAGAT
>CALWBA010000117.1 GCA_944375815.1 uncultured Lachnospiraceae bacterium
ATCATGTCCGTGTACAACGATGTTTACGTTCTCAGCGTTCATAACGCCTAAGTTTGCCTCTGTATCGATCGGCTTCGGAGTTCCGAAGAGTACATCAGAGAACTCGGTTCCCATCATGGATCCGCCCCATCCATCGCCAAGACCGCAGCGGATGGACTGTTTTACAAGAGCTTCCGGAAGGGAAGAACATCCCATATGAGTCATATGTAAGGAGCAGGAAACCTCACGGTCAATTGCACGCGGAGCCAGTTCGTTCTCCTCCCACAGCTTCTGCTGAGATTCCGGAGCACGTTTTAAGAATCTCTGGGTACCGAACGGTTTTCCGTATTCCATAAGGCCTACTTCTGCAACCTCATGTGCCAGATCATAAATATCCTTGCCTTCTGTTTCGATTCCCCATTCCTTTGCAATGCGGATCAGCTTGTCAGGATCTTTTACCTTGTAAGCTCCGTCTTTGGAAGACACATACAAAGTATGGCAGATCTCACGACCATGGTCAGAATGAGCAGAAGCTCCGCCTGCAGTAAACTTCAGGTAGTTACGTCCTACGATTCCGTGTGCGTCACATCCGCAGATTCCTCTCGGAGCCTTCGGAGTAATACGGCACGGTCCCATGGAACAGATACGGCAGCAGATACCCTGCTCACCGAATTTACAATGCGGTGTCTGGTTCTTTACGCGAAGCTGCCAAGCATCCGCTCCTACCTTGGCACCTGTCTCCAGAAGACGGGTGGTAGCCGCTTCCATCTCTTCTACGGTTGTCATTTTGAATTCGCTCATTGTTTTCCTCCTATTATCAATAAGTTTCTTCGCAGCAGTATTATAATCCTAATTTTGCAACGATCTCTTTCATAGCTGCGCGTACCGGGGAATTCTCCGGAAGCTTAACGGTCGGCGTACCGTCGCAGTCATACTGGTATACCGTATCGTCATGCGGCACAACGCCCAGAAGCGTCAGCCCCTGCTTCTCAATTTCTTCCCTGGTTCCGTCATTGAGCACTCCGCCGGGAGCGCGGTTGACGATAAGCCCTACGCTCTTCGGCTTCAGATCGCACTCCTTGATCAGCTCTGCAATCCTTCCAGCTGCCTGTACTCCTCTGCGGGAACAGTCACTTACGAGGATCGCCGTCTCCATGCTCGGGAGAATTCCTCTGCTGATATGCTCGAGCCCTGCTTCGTTGTCAACGACCATGTAGGCATAGTTCTTCTGAAGCTTTGCCATCTGAGCCTGAAGCAGCCCGTTCACATAGCAGTAGCAGCCCTTTCCCTGTGTTCTTCCCATGACCAGCAGGTCAAAGTCATCATCCTCTGTCAGCGCTGAATTCATTTTGAACTCTGCGTAATCAGCTTTGGACATACCTGCGGGGATCGGACTGGATGAGGCCATCTCCGCTCTCTCAATCTCCTCACGGATCTCTCCGAGCGTCGCTTCCACTTCCACGCCAAGCACTTCATTTAAGTTAGAATTTGCGTCTGCATCCACTGCAAGGACAGGACCTTTTTTCTGTTCGCAAAGATATTGGATCAGAAGTCCTGTCAGCGTCGTCTTTCCGACTCCGCCTTTTCCTGCAACTGCTATTACATGTGCCATTGGGCACCTCCTTAAAAAATATTATGTCTTCAGCCTGCACGAAAGCCATGGTCCGCACAGTCTGTAGGGCACCTTATTCAGGTTGCGATGAGGATCCATTCATCAGTCGCAAACAATTTTGACTACGCTGTTCGCAAGATCCACCATCAGGATTCGTCCGGTAACGACATTCTCCTCTCCGAGGATGTCCCTCAGAGTGATTTTCTCGCCGTCCACGTCGATTCTGCTCACATTGCGGCAGATAACGGTATTGTCACTTTCTTTATAAACGGTTGCCAAACACATCGCTCTTACGCCTCCTTTATATGCTCTTTCACAAGCGTCAGTGCAAGGCTTAAGCGCATATTTCCTTTCTGGAAATCCGCCACGCCTTCTTTGATCTGCTTTGCAGCGTCATCCATTCCAAGCTTCAAAAGATTATCCGCCATCTGATCCAGCTCTGCTGCGTGATGCTCGTTATGCTGAAGCATATAAGTGAGCAGAGCTACCGTCTCATCTTTGCAGTTCTTCTCACCGCAGGACTGGCATCCATGCTCGCTGCCGCAGTCATGGGAATGCTCTCCATCATGGTGATGATGCTCTCCATGCGGAATCACATTGCCGTTTTCATCTTTTAACAAGTGCATCCGTAGTCTCCTTTCTACCAGAATCTGCGTTTTTACCGCAGAAATCTATGATATTATTTTGTCAATTATATGTTATTATACCCCACAGGGGGGATAAATTCAAGAGAGCGGTGACAGATTTCTGTATAAATTTTATGTAAATATTTTCGGCATGATAGAAATATCCGTCAAAATATCCTACAATTCCACTTGGGTTTTTTATTTTGTTAACTTTTTAACGTGCTAAACCATATATTCTCCTGCATTTTATTGTTAAAGTATTGTAATAGAATCATTGCATTTTTTTTTTTTTTTTATGGTATGATAGTTAAATTGAGAACAGCGGCAGTCAGGAGGTATTTGGGCTATGGAACAGTTAAAAAAGACGATCCGGCTTGGCAGCGGTACACAGATGCCTATGCTCGGACTCGGAGTATATAATGCGCAGGGAAGCGAGGCGCAGCGCGCAGTAGAGTTTGCCCTTAATTGCGGATATCGGCTTATCGATACAGCATCTGTATATAAAAATGAAGATGATGTGGGCCGGGCCATTCGCAGCAGTTCTGTTCCCAGGGAGGAACTTTTTATTACTACAAAAGTATGGAATACCGCACAGAGGCTTGGGGACATTGAAGGAGCACTGTTACGGAGTCTTGAGCGTCTCGGGCTCTCCTATATTGATCTCTATCTGATTCACTTTCCTGTTCCCGGCTGCTACCTTGAGACATGGAGGACTCTCGAGCAGCTTTACCGAAGCGGAAAAGTACGTGCTATCGGCGTGAGCAACTTCGAGATTCACCATTTGGAAACACTTGCCCAGATCTCTGATATTACTCCTGCTGTCAACCAGATTGAAGTTCATCCGCTCTGTGCCAATACAGAGCTTGTCTCCTACTGTCAGGAACACAAAATTGCCGTTCAGGCTTATTCACCACTTGCACGCGGTGCTTATCAGAATAAGGAAGTTCTGCAGCAAATAGGCAGTCAGCACGGAAAATCCGCTGCACAGACAGGTCTTAGATGGCTGCTCCAGAGGGGCATTGCCGTAATTCCAAAGTCCGTACAGCCGCAGCATATAGAAGAGAATGCCGCACTATGGGATTTTGAACTCAGTGAACCTGAAATGCAGGCGATCAGCGCTTTAA
>CALWBA010000118.1 GCA_944375815.1 uncultured Lachnospiraceae bacterium
GCCGCGGGCGAATGCCGTGATCTTTCCGCGCTCTTTTGTGAGAATGACAAGCCGCTTGTCATAATCCCCGACGGGAGAGGCGAGCAGTACCATTCCCGTTACTTCTATGGATTCCCTCATGTCTTAAATCTCTTTCTTGTCATATCCGAAGTTCTTAATCAGAAAATCGCTGTCCCGCCAGTCTTTCTTTACTTTTACCCAGAGTTTCAGATTCACCTTCATCTCAAGCATCCGCTCGATCTCAAAACGGGCGTTGCTTCCGATCTTCTTGAGCATACTGCCCTGTTTTCCGATAATAATTCCCTTGTGGGAATCTCTCTCACAGATGATTGTAGCATCGATGTCCATGATATTTCCCCCGGGGCGCTCCTTCATTCTGTCAATCGAAACTGCAATACCATGCGGAATCTCCTCGTCCAGCGCATGCAGCGCCTTTTCACGGATCATCTCAGCAACTATCTGGCGCTGCGGCTGATCTGTAACGGTATCTTCATCATAAAACTGCGGCCCGTAAGGCAGATATTTTAAAATGGAATCAATAATATCATGTGTGTTCTGTCCGCGCAGCGCCGAAACCGGAATAATTTCAGCAAAATCGCAGACTTTTCGATATGCATCGATTACGGCAAGCACTTCTTCTTTCTTGATGGTATCAATCTTGTTGATGACGAGAAGCACCGGCACATTCACACCTTTTAACTGCTGTGCTATATGCTGTTCGCCAGCACCGATATATGTCGTCGGCTCCACGAGCCAGAGGATTACATCGACATCCTTGAGCGTACGCTCAGCCACGTTTACCATGTATTCACCGAGTTTGTTCTTGGCCTTATGGATTCCCGGTGTATCCAGAAATACGATCTGTCCGTCCTCGCAGGTATAGACAGTCTGAATACGATTCCGCGTTGTCTGAGGCTTCTTGGATGTAATCGCGATTTTCTGACCGATCAGCCGATTCATAAGCGTGGATTTTCCCACATTCGGCCGTCCGATAATCGCTGCAAATCCGGATTTGAAATTTGGATTCATATATTTATCTTCCCCTTATCCTATTTTTGTAATTCCGGGCACAATGTTATACCATGCCCGGATATATTTATGCTCAGCAGTTAATCAGACTCCTGATCTCTTTGAACATATCTCCGTCCTTATTGATCGCAGCCTCGCTGCCTACCACGCAGATATTGTGCTGATCCAGCACTGCCTGCACGGGCTTTTCCAAAGCGCGGATGTCCTCAGCCGCTGCGTTCAGGATTTCCTCCCTCTCTCTCTGCAGATCCTCCTGAGTGACCCCGTTGAAATACGCAGTCAGGGACATTGCTCCGTGGGAAGACGGCGTAAGCGGAGTATCGAGTTCGCTTATGGTTCCGATAACATATTTCGTCATTTCCCGTTCGTCAGCCTGGAAATTTCTTAAATACTGAGGAATTCCATCGTAAACCCTGAGCGTATTCTTCAGATTCGGATCCCGGTAAGATACGAAATACGTATCGCCGTTCTTCCTGAAACCGCTCATGCAGCCGTATGCGCCGCCCTTCACACGCAGGTTGATCCAGAGGTAATCGTAGCTCATGATAACCTTCAGAATGCGCATTGCTCCTGTGTACTCGCAGCCTGCCGTGCGGAAGTTTCCGGCTGCAGCAACATACTGTACCTGCCCGGCTGTCTTGAATGCCTCATTTTTCTGTCTGAGATCATACTCCAGTTTTCCCGGCTCTACTGCCTCCTGCTCAGGCATCTGCTTTTTATATTCTGCAAAGCATTTCTTAAACACTGCATATCCTTCCTCGTCTGCCGTAAAACTTACAAACAGATTTTCCGGACGGAAAATGTAGTGCATCAGTGTCTGCAGCTTGGCAATAAGGGCGTCTTTCTCCTCATCGAAATTAGACTCCAGTCTCTCAATGAGCTGATAGTATGCAATGCCGCTGATCTGATCCTGGAAGTATGCACTCGGCGAGAAATAAGATGTTGCTCTTGTCATCGCCGTGGAGTGTCCTGCATTTGGAAGAGCCATCTGCAGACGGGATTTCTGGCTTGCCAGAATTTCGTAAAGTCGCTTTCTGTCATCGAGACGCGAAGTATTCAAGATCTCAGCAATCATCTCAAATACAAAATCCAGTTTCCCGTACAGCGCCTTTGCGCGAATGCCGAACATGCGCCGGCAGTCGGTACGGTCGTTCTCTTTTCCGAATACGCTCAGACCGCAGAAAATGCCGCCGGTATTTGCGTTGATCTCATTAAACAGTTCGCTGTAGCTGTATCGCGCAGTATCTACATATCCGAGTACGGCCTTCAGCAATCCCATATACGGAACCAGTTCCGACGGCACGGATGCGGTATCAAAATACAGATCCAGGTAACCAATGCCGTTTGTAAAGATATTATGATACAGCACATCGGTATCTGCCTCACGGCGCAGCTCATTTATGATCTGTACTGCCTCTTTTCGAATATCCTCCCTCTTCAGCATCGGGATACATTTAAGCGCCTCCGGATCCTCATCAGCCTCCTGGAATTCTTTTAAGTGCTTTGTAAAAGCAACCATTTCTTTTATCTCTTCAGGAGTTGCCTGTGATTTGATTTTGGCGAGCTTCTCCTCGATCTCCCTCTCCTTCTGCGCCGCCAGCCCCTTCTTGGGAACTGCAGTTACGACAGCTCCATGATTGTTGTCGAGCAGATATTTCTGAATTAACTCTTCAAAATACCCTGTCTGGATTTTTTTCTTGAGCTCATCATAAATCGGGAGCAGATGCAGATAGTCAAACGGTTTCTCTTCGTCGTACAGCCAGCTGTCAAATACATCGATGCCGTACATCAGTCCTTTCGGATATGAGGAATAATCTGCCTCGCGGAAGCGGAACTCAAAGTAGTTGATTCCTGCTTCCAGCGCTTTTTTGTTGATGCCGTTTTTGACCAGGCTGCGCAGTGTCTCCTCAATTAACACAAGGAAGCGTTCTTTGTTCTCAGGCTTTGCGTTCTTTGCCATCACAGAGAAAAATGGCTGATAAATGCCGTCATCGTAAGAACCTATAATATCTTTTCCGATCTTCTCATCGAGCAGTACCTGTTTAAGAGGTGCTCCCGGAGCGCTTAAAAGCGCATACTCCAGAATCTGGAACGCTATGTTTAACTGCGTATCTGTTCCTTTTCCTACAACCTTATTCCAGGACAGGTAGGTATTATCCTCCTCACTTTCTCCGTCAAGAATCGGATATTCCACTGTAAAGTCTGTCATTTTATCAAACGGCTTCTGCTCTCTGATCTCAGAATCCACTGCAATTTTATCAAATTTGCTTAAATACTGTTCATCTATCCACTGCAGCTTCTCAGCCATGTCCATATTTCCGTACAGATAGATATAGCTGTTCGACGGATGATAATATTTCTTATGGAACGCCAGGAAATTCTCATAGCTCAGATCCGGAATATAGTCCGGATTACCGCCTGATTCCACACCGTACGGCGTATCAGGAAACAGGTTATTGAAAATCTCACGTTCAATCATCTCCTCAGCAGAAGAGAATACACCCTTCATCTCATTATAGACCACTCCGTTATATCTGAGCGGAGCATCCTCTGATTCCAGCTGATAGCTCCAGCCCTCCTGCCGGAAGATTTCTTCTTTTTTATATATATTCGGGTAAAATACTGCATCGAGATATACATGCATCAGATTTTGAAAATCCTGATCATTACAGCTTGCCACCGGATACATTGTCTTATCGGGGTATGTCATCGCATTCAGGAATGTGTTCAGTGAACCTTTCACCAGTTCAACAAAGGGATCTTTCAGCGGAAAATGCTCAGATCCGCACAGCACGCTGTGCTCCAGAATATGTGCCACTCCTGTGCTGTCTGCAGGCGGTGTGCGAAACGCAATGTTGAATACCTTATTCTCGTCCTCATTGGAAATCAGCATCACTCTCGCACCGGTCTTTTTATGCCGCAGCAGATATCCCTTTGACTGGATATCCTTTAAATCGTCCTCCAATACCACTTCATATGCTGATACTTCCGTGATCTGCATGTCTCGTCCTCCTTTTTGTATCGCCGGATATTCTTTTCCGGTTCTGTGAATATTATAATTTTACCATAGTCTTTTACGAAAAAAAAGCCACTATGCAAAATTCCTGCAGGTGGCTATAAAACTCTCAATTTATTTCATATAAAAGCCCACACACTTCATTGCGGTGTCAAAGCTGATCGTATACTGCACCTTTCCGTCAGCGTGCTGCGCAAGGACGACGGCTACAGCATATTCGGTTCCGGTATCTTTATCTTTTGTTCCTGTGACGGTAATCGCCTGAATCTCTTTAAAATCTCCCACCGGATTTATAACCTGTTCCGCACCTTTTTCAAGTTCATCCGTCATCTCCGCCAGAGCTGCTCCAAGTTTCTCTCTGCGCAGTGTTTCAAAGTCCCCCTCATTTACAAGAGAGACGATCTCCTCCGCCTCAGCACTTACTTCCTTCTCATCAAACTTGTCTGACAGTTTCCCGCCGCATCCGGTGAGCAGCAGCGCTGTAAGAAACAGCATAATAATGGCTTTCAGTTTTTTCATGTATTCTCCTTTCCGCTGTAACGGCTGTCTGCCGGAATCATGATGTTAATCCTGAAACTCTTTTCCTCCCTCTGCACACTCATTGTTCCGCCATAGAAACAAAGGGCGTTTTCCACATTTTTAAGTCCCAGCCCCATGTGGCGTACAGGATTTTTCTTCTGTGTTCCTCTTGAATTTTCCAGCCGGATCACAATGTAGCCTCGCAGGTGTTCCAGATCCAGTCTTAAAAACCGCGGCGCTTCTGCTGCCATGACTGCTTCCAGTGCATTGTCCAGCAGGTTGGAAAAAATTGTAGTGACATCAATGTCCCGCAGAAATGACAGGTCTGCATCCCCAATATGCACCTTCAGATTCACACCTTTTAATTCTTCCTGATTCAGCTTTTCGTTCAAAAGCAGATTGAGCATCGGATGATCCGTATAGCGGACACGCTCCAGCGTGCGCAGCATTCCGTTAATATCCTGGCGGTACCGCCTCGCTGTTTCAAATTCTCCCTGCTGATACAGGCTGTCAAGCATCTGCATATGATTCTTCACATCATGGATAACCTTTCGGGAGGTCTTATATTTGTCTTCAAGCTCCTTATACTGATGGAATAAGAGCTGCTCCTGCTGGCGGTAGAGCGACAGTTCAAGTTCCTGCTTCTGCTGGCGTTCCATGTAACCGAATAAATAAACCGTAAATACATTCATCCCTGCGACCAGTACCATGCACGCAAGCACCGGAAAACCGCCGTACCACAGAAAGATCCAGTCGCAGCTTCCAAGGATCTCCACCAGCAGAAATACAAAAGCCAGCGGAAAAAATCCGAGAACAAGGTAGCGCCAGGACAGCTCTTTCTTCTCTGTGCGCGCCTTTACCCAGCGGATAAACAGCCACGTAAGTGCCCATACAGTAAGGGATTCCGCAAGATAGTATGCAAAAATCCCGTACTGCGCATTTTCCCAGAATACAGCGGCAACTGCATAGCCGGCAGTACCGGATGCAGCCGATACCAGAAGACTGAAAACAAGTGCCAGCAGTACATAAGCTCCGGAAAGAGCAGCTGCAAATAATAAATCGTAAATTATGCGGCTTCCTCTTCTGTGGTAGAATGCACTTCCATAGGCACAAATCATGCAAATGGATGCGGTGAAGTATAAAATATCATTGCTCCATAGAAGCTGCAGAAGCAATGGAACTGCCGCCACGGGCAGAAGCCCCAGTATTCCGGATATCCTGCTGCTGGACTCCCCTGCGGCAGTCTTCAGAAAAAAGCGGCGTACGCAGAACAGAAATACACCTGCATAGATGAGTATTCCAAGCACACTGCACCAGCCCAGCCGTGCTCCCTGCATCTGCAGAAGCTGCTGATAGTTGTATCCGATTCCCATAGCATTCTCCTGTCTCTATATATTGCGCGCGATTCGATCTGCCAGGTAACTGCTCAGTGTCTCTCTGAATTCTTTAGCTTTTTTCTGGGAAAGCGGTATCATCTGTCCGCTGATCAGTTCGATCTCATATCCGCGTACAGACTGCACCTGGTAAAGATTCACAACAAAGCTCTTATGAGGCATGGCAAAGCCGTAAGGTTCCATTCTCTCCAGACAGTCGGCAATTCTGCCTTTCCATGAAAAACTCCCTTTTGTCAGACAGGCTGTGACGCGCCGATTCTGATATTCAAAATACTGGATATCTTTCACATCCACCCGGTGTACTCCGTCTTCCGTATCGAATTCCATCTGCTGCGTCTTTTTCTCCTCTTCAAAATACTGGCATGCCTCTTTCAGCTGACGGCAGATTGCTTCCCGTCTGACCGGTTTGAGCAGGTATCCGAATGCATGCACTCCAAATGCATAACCTGCGTATCCTCCATAATTTGTCACATAGATAATCTTTACGCGCTTATCTGTCCTGCGTATCTCCTTTGCAGTCTCAATCCCATTCTTTCCCGGCATATCAATATCAAGAAAAAGTATATCATACTGCACCTTCGATGCAAGCAGCGCTGCGCTGTCCGTATACATATCCGTCTGTGTCTCTATCTCCGGACAGGAATCTATCACTTCCGCAATCTGTTCGCAGACTTCCCTCTGATCATCGCAGACAGCTATTCTAATCATCTGAGTCACACTCCTTTGCTGGCTATATTATAGCCAATGCAGGGCATACCGACAATATATTTTTTACAAATGGCATTCATGTATAGCCAAATAAAATCCAATAGATAAATTTCGGCGGAGCTGCCGCGGTTATAAACCGCAGCATCTCCGCCGCATAAATATAACTTTTATTATATTATAGATTATTTACCGTAGTAGCATTTCAGATACAGGTCCTTCATCTCGCTCATAAGCGGATATCTCGGGTTTGCCGGTGTACACTGATCGTTAAATGCCTGCTCAGTCATCTCATCCAGTGTATCCAGGAACTTCTTCTCATCGATTCCGTAAGCCTGGATAGAATCTTTGATCTCTATATCTTTCTTTAACTGCTCCAGTTTTGCAATCAGTTTGTCAAATACTTCCTGATCGTCTTTTCCGCTCAGTCCGACATAGCGTCCGATCTCAGCATAGCGAGCCAGTGCATGCGGATACTCATACTGCGGGAAGGTACCCATCTTGGTCGGAACCTCTGCGGAGTTGTACTTCATAACCTCTGTCAGAAGGACAGCGTTTGCAATACCGTGCGGCAGGTGATGATAAGCACCCAGTTTGTGAGCCATGGAATGGTTCAGACCCAGGAATGCATTTGCGAATGCCATACCTGCCATGCAGGAAGCATTTGCCATATGATCACGTGCAACAACGTCTGTACCGTCTTTGTATGCTCTCGGCAGATACTCGAATACCAGCTTAATAGCCTTTAATGCAAGACCGTCTGTGTAATCAGAAGCCATAATGGATACATAAGCCTCGATCGCGTGAGTCATAACGTCGATACCGGAAGCACAGGTCAGTCCCTTCGGCTGAGTCATCATATTGTCTGTGTCCACAATTGCCATATCCGGCATCAGCTCGTAGTCAGCCAGCGGCCATTTTACTCCTGTCTCCTGATCTGTGATAACGGCAAAAGGTGTTACCTCAGAACCTGTACCGGAGGAAGTCGGGATTGCTACGAAGTATGCTTTCTTACCCATATGCGGATAGGTGTATACTCTCTTTCTGATATCCATGAAGTCCATAGCCATGTCTTCAAAGTTTGCATCCGGATACTCATACAGAACCCACATGATCTTTGCAGCGTCCATAGCGGAACCGCCGCCCAGCGCGATGATAACATCCGGCTCAAAGGATCTCATTGCAGCTGCGCCTGCCTTTGCGGAAGCCAGAGACGGGTCCGGAGCTACATCATAGAAGCATGTGTGTACGATTCCCATGGAATCCAGCTTGTCCTCGATAGCCTTTGTGTTTCCGTTCTTATACAGGAAGGAGTCTGTTACGATGAAAGCACGTTTCTTGTGCATGATAGTTCCAAGCTCATCCAGCGCTACTGGCATGCAGCCTTTCTTGAAGTATACTTTCTCCGGCGCTCTAAACCACAGCATGTTCTCTCTCCTCTCAGCCACTGTCTTGATATTGATCAGGTGTTTTACTCCAACGTTCTCTGATACGGAGTTTCCTCCCCAGGAACCGCAGCCCAGTGTCAGAGACGGAGCCAGCTTGAAGTTATACAGGTCACCGATACCACCCTGGGAGGACGGAGTATTTACAAGGATACGGCAGGTTTTCATCGCTGCAGCATGCTTAGCCATTTTCTCTTTCTCGCGCACATCAATGTACAGAGAAGAAGTATGTCCGTATCCGCCGTCAGCTACAAGCTGCTCAGCTTTTGCAATCGCCTCATCGAACGTCTTTGCCTTGTACATTGCAAGTACCGGGGAAAGCTTCTCGTGAGCAAACTCCTCGGAAATATCTACGGACTCAACCTCACCGATCAGAATCTTGGTATTCTCCGGTACGGAAACGCCTGCCATAGATGCAATTGTAGCAGCTTTCTGTCCTACGATCTTCGCATTTAACGCGCCGTTAATGATAATGGTCTTTCTGATTTTATCCAGCTCATCATCTTTCAGGAAGTAGCAGCCGCGTGCTGCGAATTCTTTCTTTACATCTTCGTATACACTCTCAAGAACAGTTACTGACTGCTCGGATGCACAGATCATACCATTGTCAAAAGTCTTGGAGTGAATGATGGAGTTTACAGCCAGACGAACATCTGCGGTATCATCAATGATTACCGGAGTATTTCCAGCTCCAACGCCCAGTGCCGGTTTTCCTGAGGAGTATGCAGCTTTAACCATACCCGGACCTCCGGTTGCAAGGATAATATCAGCCTCTTTCATAACCATATTGGTCAGCTCCAGAGACGGTACATCGATCCATCCGATAATTCCTTCCGGTGCTCCTGCCTTAACTGCTGCCTCCAGAACGATCTTTGCAGCCTCAATGGTGCATCCTTTTGCACGCGGATGCGGGCTGATGATGATAGCGTTTCTGGTCTTTAATGCGATCAGGGTTTTGAAAATTGCTGTGGAAGTCGGGTTAGTGGTGGGGATAACTGCTGCAATTACACCGATTGGCTCAGCAATTTTTTTGATACCATAAACCTTATCCTCTTCGATCACACCGCAGGTCTTTGTGTCTTTATATGCATTGTAAATATACTCTGCTGCGTAGTGGTTCTTGATTACCTTATCCTCGATCACGCCCATGCCTGTCTCAGCAACAGCCATCTTAGCCAGCGGGATACGTGCCTTGTTTGCAGCGATAGCGGCAGCCTTGAAGATCTTGTCAACCTGCTCCTGTGTATAGGTTGCAAATACCTTCTGCGCTTCCTTCATAGCTGCCAGTTTTGCTTCCAGCGCTTCTGCGTTATCAATCACTGCAGGTACGTTCATGGTTTCTTTCTCTGCCATTTCGTTGTCCTCCCATTATTAATAAAAATTTAATTAAATACGCTTCTCAGTCTGTGTCGGTTTTGCTTTTGTTAATTATTTATCAATCCGACTATAGGCAGTATATCAGTATGTTAAAAAAATGTCAATAGTCTTTCGTTAAAAAAATAACAAAACTTTGAAGTTGCTCGATTTAGATTTTCCCCTTATTTTGTCTGTTAATGACAAATTGCGCCAGATATTTGAAATTGTTCCGACAATTTTAAACAAATAATGGCTGCCGCATCCTTTTTGGCGCGGCAGCCATCTCTTCATCAGCTTTCAGCAAACTGGCTCTGATATAAGTTGCAATAGAATCCTTTCTTTTCAAGCAGGCTCGCATGATTGCCCGTCTCGATAATATGACCGTCCTTCATAACAAGTATCACATCTGACTCTCTGATTGTTGACAGACGATGCGCAACAACAAAGCTCGTCCTGCCCTGCATCAGTTCGGCAAACGCTTTCTGGACACGTATCTCCGTCATGGTATCGATTGAGGACGTGGCTTCATCGAGAATCAGCATCGGCGGATGCAGAAGCATGACGCGGGCAATGCACAGAAGCTGCTTCTGCCCCTGAGAGATATTGCCGCCGTCTTCGGAGATAACGGTGTCATATCCCTGAGGCATTCGGCGTATAAAGCTGTGTGCATGCGCCTTCTTCGCCGCCTCCACAACCTGATCCATCGTGGCATCGGGGCATCCATAGGCAATATTCTCAAAAATCGTCCCGGCTTTCAGCCATGTATCCTGCAGTACCATGCCGATATTTCTTCTGAGGCTGTCACGCGCAATGCGGTCAATCGAATGACCGCTGACACACAGCGTTCCTTCCTGAATGTCATAAAAGCGCATCAGCAAATTGATCAGGGTTGTCTTTCCGCAGCCCGTCGGTCCCACGATTGCTACGCGCTGTCCCGGCTTCACATCGAGATTCATGTGCTCGATCAGCTTTACTTCCGGAACATAGGAGAACGATACATCATCAAACGTTACACTTCCGTCCGCCTTTTTAAGTACCACAGCGTCATCGGAATCCTGCGGGATTGCCGGCTCATCTATAAACTCAAAAATTCTTCTGGCACATGCTATTGCATTCTGCAGTTCTGTAATAACACCTGAGATCTCATTAAACGGCTTCGTATATTGATTTGCGTAGTTTAAAAAAGCGGAGAGCTGTCCTACGGTGATACCTCCTGAAATTGCAGTAAACGCTCCGAGAATTCCGACGCCCGCATATACAAGGCCGTTGACAAAACGCGTCGCCGGGTTGGTAATTGAGGAGAAAAACAATGCACGGATTCCGCAGGTGCGCAGTCTCTCGTTGATACCGCGGAAACGCTGCATCGCTTCTTCCTCATACAGAAACGCCTTTACAACCTTCTGATTCCCCACCATTTCCTCTACAAGCGATGTCATCTCCGCACGCGTCTCGGACTGGAGCTTAAACATCGAGTATGTCCTTCTGGCAATAAAATTTGCCACAAAAAAGGAGATCGGCGTAAGCAGCACTACCAGACAGGCAATTCCTATATTGATGTAGAACATAAATCCCAGCGTTCCCAAAATTGTCATTACACCGGAAAACACCTGGGTAAAGCCCATCAGAAGTCCGTCAGAAAACTGATCTACGTCTGTCGTGATACGGCTCAGCGTCTCACCCGGCTGATGGCTGTCGATATATTTGATCGGCAGCTTCTCCATATGGTTAAATGCCTGTATACGGATATCGCGCACCACCTGATAGGTGATATGATTTGTCACCATGCTCATCAGCCATTGTGCAAATGCGGATACCGCGGTCACTATGCCAAGCAGAATTACTATCTGAGAGAGTTTTGTGAAATCCACTTTTCCCTCTCCAATCATATAGTCGATGCCGTCTCCGGTCACGATCGGCACATACAGTGTCGCCGCTACGGTGATAGACGCAAGAACCAGGCAGAGAATAACCTGCCACCAGTACGGTTTTATCATCTGCAGAACTCTTATAATCGTCTCTTTATTATTCTCTTTTTTCTGTTTATGCAAGACTCTCTACCTCCTCCTTTGAAAACTGGGAGAGACAGATCTCCCTGTACACACTGCAGGAATGGAAAAGCTCCCTGTGCGTTCCCACACCCGCCAGCCGTCCGTCATCAAGGACGAGAATCTGGTCAGCCTGTTTGATTGTCGCTGCACGCTGAGAGACGATAAATACCGTCATTCCCTTTGTTTTCTCGCGGATCGCACGCCGCAGCGCCGCATCCGTCGCAAAGTCCAGGGCGGACGCACTGTCATCCAGTATCAGAATATCGGGATTTCCGACTAAAGCACGGGCAATCGTAAGCCTCTGACGCTGTCCGCCGGAGAGATTTTTTCCTCCCGGAGCAATCTTGAAATCCAACCCTTCATGTTTCTTCTCTACAATGTCACCCGCCTGAGCAATAGAAATCGCCTCAAGTATTTCACTGTCTGACGCTTCTTTCTTTCTCCACTGCATGTTCTGGCGGATACTTCCCTGGAAAAGCACTGCTTTTTGCGGAACTGTTCCGATGCCTCCCCGAAGCTGTGCAAACGGATATTCTCTGACAGGAACTCCCTGGATTCGAACCTCGCCCTGCGTTGCATCGTAGAAACGGGGAATCATATTTACCAGAGTCGATTTTCCGGAACCTGTACTTCCGATAATTCCAACCGTCTGACCCTTCTTCACTTTGAAAGAAATATCCTGCAGTGACGATGCAGAAGCTTTTGCGTAAGTGAAGCTCACATGATCAAACTCCACAGCATACGGACTGTCAGGAAGTTTGACCTCAGCGCCAGCAGCGTCCGTCATTGTAGTCTGAACAGCCATAACCTCGTTGATGCGAAGAGCGCTTGCCGTTGCCTTTGTGTAGGAAATGATCAGATTTGCCAGAGCTACAAGCGCAAGCAGAATCTGCGTCATATAGTTGACAAGCGCCATGACCTCTCCCTGAGTGATAGATCCGCTATAGACCTCATGTCCTCCCTTCATGAGAATCGCAATAATCGCAAGATTAACAAGCACATAGGTGATCGGATTCATCAGTGCCGAAATTCTTCCGGCAAAAATCTGTATGGCCTTTAAACTGTCACTCGTCTCCTGGAACTCTTTCTTCTCGTCCTCCTGACGTGCGAATGCACGTACAACCCTTGCGCCGGAATAATTTTCTCTTGTCAGAAGCATAACGCGGTCAAGTACAGACTGTACTTTCTTGTAAATCGGTATGGTGATCTTCACAATCAGGAAAATTGTCAATGCGATCAGAGGAACCGCGATCAGAAAGATTACCGTCATTTTTACACTGATGGTAAACGCCATGATAACAGCGCCGACAACGATAAACGGTGAACGTAGGAAAAGACGCAGCACCAGATTCACACCTGTCTGCACTTGGTTGATATCACTGGTAATTCTCGTAACCAGTGTCGATGTTCCAATCACATCCAGCTCTGTATACGACAGACTGTTAATGTGCGTGAACAGATCATTTCTGAGCGCTGTTCCAAATCCCATCGATGCCTTAGCTGCAAAATACTGCGCCGTCAGTGAGCAGGTCAGCCCCAGCACGCCCAGAAATACAAGTACCGCACACATGCGCCAGATATACGCGGTATCTTCCGTTCGGATACCCACATCTACAATATTCGCCATAATGAGCGGCACAAACAGTTCAAAACTTGCTTCCAGCATTTTGAACAGAGGGCCTATGATACTTTCTTTCACATAGCCCTTCAGATACTTTAATAGCTTTCTCATATTTCCCGCACCTTTTCTTATTATTTTTTATCTTTTCCATTATAACGCAATTATCCCGGAAAAAAAAGGTGCAAAAAAGGATGCGCCCCAAATGACGCACCCTTCTTTTACTGAAAAAATTATAAAGTTTTTCCGCCTTTGACTGCCGGAGCGATAGACAGATCCGCTGTGTAACGCGGGATCAGTGTCGCCTGCAGTGCATGATACAGGTCGGATTTACCCGGCCATACGGTTCCGATTACTTCGTTATTCTGATCCAGCTGATGGAACCAGGAACCGTTTACATGATCCAGCACTTTTTCATCCAGATACTGCATAAATTCTGCATAGTCGTCAGCATATCTCTGCTTTCCGGTTACATGGTATAAAACAGAGGAGGTATTGATTGCCTCTGCAAGCGTCCAGTGCATTCTGTCATGCACAACCGGTCTGCCCTCCCAGTCTGTTGTATAGACAATACCCGGAGCTCCGTCTGCGTTCCACGCATCGTCAATTGCACGGCAGTAGAGATTCTGTGCAAGATCCAGATATTTCTGCGCACCTTCCTTATTCTCCTTAAAGGTAGATAACGCCCACTGAGTGATAAGTCTCGCCCACTCAATACCATGACCAGGTGTTGCTCCGTACGGCTTAAACTGATCGTCCGGCTTTTCCTTATTGCACTCAAGATCCGCTACCCAGTCCTTTGTAAAGTGCTCCGGAATTCTCCAGGAATTCTCACCTGCCCATACGGCAACATGATCGATGATACGTCCTGCTCTCACACGGTATTTCTCGTCACCTGTCACATCTGCAGCAGCGAGAAATGCCTCTACCGTATGCATGTTTGCGTTCAGTCCGCGGTAATCATCCAGAATTGTGAACTCCGTATTCCATGTATCACAGGAAAGACCCTCTTCCTCATTCCAGAAACGTTCATCATACAGCTTCAGTGCCTCGTCCAGCAGCTCCTGTGCACCCGGTCTGCCTGCGAGTACTGCAGATGATGCTGCCAGGATTACGAATGCATGCGCATAGCACTGCTTATTCGGAACGATCTCTCCGTCTGCTGTCAGTCCTGCATACCAGCCGCCGTTTGCCTTGTCATGAAGCTCTCCCTTAAGACCTTTAAGGCCAGCGTCAGCCAGCTCCTCGCTTCCCGGATGACCCAGGAATGTTCCCAGGCTGTAAACATGCACCATTCTGCTCGTAATCCAAGTCTCGCGGTTTCTGTCTTTCCACGGAGTACCGTCATCCCCCAGATAATAAGATCCGCCTCCCGGAGACGGAAATCTGTGACCGAAGCGCAGCAGATCCTCTCCCATTTCCTTCAGAAATTCCTGGTTCTCCTGTGTGTCGATCAAATACTTTCTGCTGATTTCACCCATGGCTACTTTCCTCCCTTATCTCAGGTAATTTTTACCCGTAGTTTTCTTCCTGCATTATATATCGGGCCACGATGCTTTGTCAACGAGAAAGCGGATGCCTTTCACACCTTATCTGACACTGTGGGCATTTCTGCATCATACATAAATAATATCCAAGAATGCGTCCTCTGTACAAAGGGGGTGTCGGATAAATCCGATTTTGAACCCCTAATACTTCAAGAGGAGACCCTCCTGTAAGATTCAGGCTTTTTCAAAGCCTTGAACCAAAGCAGGAGGGTCTCCTCTTTTCCATATTTCTTA
>CALWBA010000119.1 GCA_944375815.1 uncultured Lachnospiraceae bacterium
AACATGTAAACCGTATAGGGGATGAAGATCAGGGAGGGAACCTCCAGAAGGATGACTCCTCTATACCACTAATAATGAATAAGCCCACCCCTGTATATCTGGGGTATAGGCTTATTATACGAGGAGAATGAGCATGACAAAGGAACAGATTTTAGAACAATTAGGAACTATGCTGGAAGCAGATCAGATTAACACAAATGCAGATGACTTATATGATGCTTCCGCAGACCGTTACAAAAAATATGCAAAAGCAAAAAAGGTTCTGGATAATCCTATTCCGACAGCAATTGTATATCCGAAAAATACGGAAGAAGTGAAAAACCTGTTGGTATTCTGTAATGAAAACCGAATCAATGTAATTCCAAGAAGCGGTAAGACAGCTACAGAAGGCGGACTGGAGAACTGGAAAGAGCTGGCGATTGTAATTGACGGCAAGAACCTGAAAAAATCATTAACATTGATCCTTACAATATGCAGGCAACTGTACAGTCAGGTGTAGCTCTTCAGGATCTGGAAGATGAATTAAGAAAAATCGGTTATACAACAGGACATTCTCCGCAGTCTAAACCGGTAGCACAGTACGGCGGACTGGTTGCTACACGAAGCATCGGACAGTTCTCCACACTGTATGGAGGAATTGAAGACATGGTAGTAGGTCTGGAATGCGTATTCCCAACCGGACAGATCTGCCGTATTAAAAATGTGCCGAGACGTGCAGGAGGTCCGGATATCAGACATATTGCTATCGGTAATGAAGGAACACTGTGCTATATTACAGAAGTTACTAT
The DNA here is from genome assembly GCA_944375815.1 of uncultured Lachnospiraceae bacterium. Lineage (GTDB taxonomy): Bacteria > Bacillota > Clostridia > Lachnospirales > Lachnospiraceae > Egerieimonas_A. The sequence goes on from CALWBA010000119.1 coordinate 789, forward strand.
TAAGATTTTCAAATATTTCCCGGAGAATAATCTGTTCTACGGATATCTGATCAAGGATGTCGCTACCGGTATTAAAGTACTGCGTGAAGTGTTTGTAAACGGATATCGTCCGTCTGTTGCGAGAGTATATTCCGAAGAAGATGCCCGCCAGCATTTTTATCATTTCCATGACGGAAAATGCGTGCTGATTTTCATGGCAGAAGGGGCAAAACCAATCGCAGATGCATGCGGACAGGGAATTGAAGAAGCAGTCGAAAAATTCAAAGACGGTATCATCAAGAAAGTAGACAGTGCGTTAATTGAAGACTGGTTTAACCATCTGAACTGGTCTCAGAAAGACATTGATGATGAGGTTCAGGAAATGATCAATAATGACAGTCACAGCGGATATACTACAGAGATTTCCGCAAACTGGGAGACCATTCCCAAGATTTATGACAATGTCATTAACCGCATCCGTAAGGAATTCAAACAGGCAGATGACCTGGTAATACTGGGCGGTCATTCCTCTCACAGCTACTTAAACGGTACAAATATGTACTTTGTATATCAGTACAATATTAACTGTGAGCCGGAAGATGAATTCAGAATGTATCATCATCCGTTACAGACTATCATTGTTGAAGAGACCTTGAAACTGGGAGGATCTATGTGCCATCACCATGGTATTGGAAAATACCGTAACCAGTGGACCAAAGAGGAACATGGATCTGCATACTATATGCTGGAGAAGTTAAAAGAAACATTTGATCCGAATGGAGTAATGAGTTTCGGTAATATTTTCTATCAGGAAGAAGGAGCTCATTTCCAGAAATAAGCAACATAAAATGAAAATCGCTGGAGGGACGTATGAAAATAGTTTGTTTGTTAAAATTCACGCCGGATGTGGATTCCTTTGAATATGATTACACGAATCATGTACTGAACCGTGAAAACAGTAAAATGATTATAAATCCGGATGATGCATGTGCCCTGGGCTTTGCGCTGAATTTGAAAAAGAAACATCCTGATATTGAGATTGAAGTTGTGACAATGGCGCCCCTCAGCGTGAAAAGTATGATGGAAGACGTTATAAGGAGAAGGGTAAACCGGGGTACGATCCTATCGGATTCTGCGTTTGGCGGAAGTGACACACTTACAACAAGCCGGATTATTGCGGCGTATCTGAAACAGACAGAATACGATGTGATTCTCACCGGTACCCAGACCCTTGACGGAGATACCGCTCATGTGCCGTCCCAGCTGGCTGAATTCTTAGGAATCGGCCAGCTGTCGGCCATTACAAAGATTGACGAGGAATCGTTTATAAATGGAATGCCGGAAGTAGAAGTTGATACTGAGAATTATGTAGATGTCTATAGGATTCCATTTCCAGCTGTTTTAAGCGTTCGTAAGGAAAGCAAATACCGCCTGCCGTTTGTGCGGTATGCGGATCTTGAGATGGATGTAAGTGACAGACTGCAGATTGTGGATCATAAGATGCTTGGAATAGATCCGTTATCAGCAGGGCTGAAAGGATCCGCCACGAAGGTGGTAAAGACATATATGCAGACATATGAGCAGAAAGACAAGATAATTGTACATAATGATAAAGACGGCATTGAAACGGTGTATAGATTTTTGAAAGACAACGGGTATTTGAAATGAAGAAGTGTTTGATTTTTCTGGAAAAAAACTATGAAAAATTCTGTGTCGATCTTTTAAAAACAATGGAAGAAATATTTGGCAAGAACTGTACCAGTTATGCGTTATCTTTTGATTCAGATACAGAGGCAGTCAACGGCAGATTTGATAAGATTATTAAGGTTTCGGATGAAAATATACCGGTTTATGATGTGTCAGTGCTGACCGGAATTCTGTCTGAGATACACAGGAAATATCAATTTGACTGTATACTGGTTCTCGCAACTTATTTTGGAAGAATGCTGGCGCCTGCTTTTGCGGCAAATGTGGGTACCGGACTTGTAGCAGATGTGACGAAGATTGGGCACTATAAAGATAAAATTGAAATGATAAGGCCTGCTTTCAGCGGAAAGCTTCTGGCCGGTATCATAAATACCACGGAAGAGACCGTTATGATGAGCGTGCGTCCGGGGGTATTTCTTTATGAAGAGGACAGAAATAAAGATACAGAAATAGAAAATTATATACCTGAAGCTATCCGGCCTTCGAAGATAGAACGCATTTCCAGAAAAGAGAAACCCCGAAGTAAAGACATCAGAGAAAGCGAAGTGCTTGTGTCCGGCGGAGGAGGCATTCTGGAAGATTTTGATATCATCGATGGGCTTGCAGATCGGTTAGGCGGTATGAAAGCAGCAAGCCGTCGTGTAGTAGACAGTGGCAAAGCGGATCGCAGTATACAAGTCGGCCAGTCAGGAAAAATAGTTCATCCGAAGCTGTATGTGGCATTGGGAATCTGCGGTATGCTGCAGCATGTAGCAGGATTAAACAGAGTGAAACATATGATTGCGGTGAACACAAACAAAGAGGCACCTATTTGCAGTCTTGCGGATATTGTTGTGGAAGGAGATGCGAGTACATTTGTAAAGAATATAATAGAGCGGATTGACCGCGAAAAGTAAAAGATTTGAGGTGAAGGATATGGAAGGTACAAAAAAAATCCGCTGGGGTGTATTTTTAATACCTTGGATATTATCTCTTGTAGCAATTGCATTGAATTTTGTGAATGGAGATTTGTTTAATTCAGTGGTAATGTCTATTACTAATTTTATTCTTGAAAAATTTTCGTGGCTGTTTACCGTTATGTCATTTACCTGTGTGGTTCTTACGGTAATGGCTTATTTTACGCCTTTCGGGAATGTAAGAATCGGTGGAAGAAAAGCCAGACCTATATTAAAACAGTCAAATTATGTGTGGATTGTACTGTGCACGATTATGGCTGCGGGAATTTTACTGTGGGCTTGTGCAGAGCCAATGTATCATTATTATGCTCCGCCTGCTCATGTGGAAGCAGAAACTCCAGATGCGATTACCTTTCTGATGGAGAATATTTTCCTGGAGTGGACATTTACACCGATGTGTATTTATGGAATGCCGGCAGCACTGTTTGCATTTTTGTTTTATAATGCAAAAAAAGAATATTCCATAGGAAGCATGCTGTATCCGGCAATTAAATATGAAAAGGCAAAGAAATTATCCCCTGCTGTAGATATGCTTTGTCTGTTGGGTCTTGTCTGCGGTATGGCAGCCAGCATGGGATCGGCAGTATTTCTGGTAGCAGACGGACTTGCGAGTCTTACGAATGGAAAGGTTACCTCCAACGGGATATCCTGGTGTATCATTGGAGTGGTCATAGTTGCAGCGTTTGTGCTATCGGCAGTATCGGGAGTAACAAAAGGAATCAGGATTTTGTCTACATTAAATTCCAGAATCTATATGGGTCTGGGATTATTTGTGTTTATTTTCGGACCTACGGTCTATATCCTGAGCATGACCTTTGAAACTTTTGGTGCATACATATCGGATTTTGTTAAGATATCACTTCATATGTCCGCAGCAGACGGCGATGGCTGGGCATACTGGTGGCCCGTATTTTACTGGTGCAACTGGATGGCGTGGATGGCTGTCACCTCTACATTTCTGGGACGTATATCCAAGGGATATACAATCAAAGAGATTATTCGTGTACGTGTAGTATTTCCGTCACTGTTTTCCGTAGCGTGGCTCGGATTATTTTCTTCTTCCAGCTTATATTATGAGCTGAACGGAGCAGGAATTAACCAGGCTATGAATGACATCGGAACGGCAGCAGCGACATATGAGACATTGAAACAAATGCCGTTATCTGTAATCACAATTGCAGTATTTCTCCTGATTGTATTGGTTTCATTTGTTACGGCATCAGACTCCAATACAAATGCCATGTCCGGCTTATGCATGGGCGGACTGACAGTCGACGACCAGGAGTCTCCAACCTGGCTGAAGGTAGTATGGGGAGTGACAATTGGGGCAATGTGTATCATATTCATGCTGGCATTCAAGTCTACAGACAGTTTAAAATATCTGTCTAACCTTTGAGGATTCCCTATTCTTTTCCTGCTTATAGGAATATCGATTTCTTTTGTTAAAGTTATGATAAATCCGAAAAAATATGATGTTCATCAGGAAGATTATGATGAGAACGGAAGACCTATTCCGTCGAAACGGCTGGAAGCAGAGGAATCATGATCAATACCGTGAAAAGAAAATCAGGAGAGGGGTGCACGAAAGAGTTTGAAGTTTGAATACAGATTAAAATATGAAGAATGCTATGAGACATTCTATTTCCTGGGGATAAAATGGGAAGAGAGAAAAAGGAACATTCTGGCGGCTCTTCTGATCGTAATCGGTGTTGTAATGCTGTTCGGCTTTTACAGAGACAGCCGGAAAATCCACTATTTCTTTATAGCAATTCTGGATATTCTGCTTTTATATTATCTGATTTATGTTCCGGCATTAAAAGCAAAAAAAGGAGCAAAAAAAGTAAGCAGACAGGGAGGCACATATAAAATAGAGCTGACCGCGGATGGAAAAGTGCGGACAGGAAATGAGTGTGTGAATCTCAAAGGAGATCCGGATGCCCGGGTGATTGAAACAAATACCATATTTGCTATACGGCCTGACAGGATTCATACATTTTGCCTTCCGAAAAGAATTATGACAGAAAAAGAAATGGAAGAGGTGCGGAAAATCCTAAAGGGAATCCGATTTTTAAAACAAAATCGCTGATATTGAATAGAACTGCTGCGAAGACAGATAAAAGTATCTGACAGAGCAGCAGTTCTGTTTTTTATACTAAGCTTTAAGTTTACGGCCATTTCTGATACCGATACATTTATGTCAGTGAGCGTCCTTCCCATTCTCTGACGCATGCTGCACCGGTCAGGGATGCGATGGTGGGAGCGAGATCCAGAAGACTGATATTTTCCAGTTTTCTTCCGGGCTCGAATGCATTCCCAAGGAAGAACATGGGGATTGTCATATCCTCCGGGCAGGTGTCTCCGTGTGTGCGGTCGTGTCCGCCGTGATCGGCAGTGATAATAAGAGAATACTCTGACGGCATAGCTCGGTAAATCTTCTGAGCACAGTCTACGGCGTTGTACAGCTGCTTTATATATTCTTCAGACATCCAGCCGTGGTCATGCCCTCCCTTTGAATCGGTTTCAACGAGATAGCAGTAGAGAAAATCCGGTTTTCTGGACTGCATCAGTGCAAGGAGCTGCTCGGTCAGAAGAAGATCAGAGTTTTCCTCTTCATACGCCTCGATATAGCTGGAGTATTTCATGCAGTCTGAATTCCATACATGACGCATCGGCTCCCAGTTATAAAATGCTGCACATTTTTTCCCTATGGCGCTTAACTGTTCACAGATACCATTAAGCGGACGAACAAAGGGAGTAAATGTGTTGGTAGTAACACCATGACGCTGCGGCGTTACTCCATAAAACATGGAGAGGTGGCAGGGCAGCGTGATGGACGGAACCATAGAGCTTGCATTCATGGAATAGCTGCTTTTTTCTCTGAGTTCCTTCACAAAAGGATGTCCGCATGCAGTCAGACCGTCCGGGCGCATACCGTCGATCGATACGAGAATTACCTTATTGTTCATGTGTGATATCTCCTTTTATAAAAAGAATGATGTAACCCCATAATACCTATTTTTTAAATGTAAGTAAAGTGATAAAATAGAAAATATCAAATGAGATGATGGAGGAAATCGAAAATGAGGGTACTATTTATCGATATCGACACGCTGCGCCCTGACCATATGGGCTGTTATGGTTATTACAGAAATACCACGCCTCATATGGATAAAATCAGTGAGGAGGGTATTCGCTTTGATAACTATTACTGCGCCGATGCGCCATGCCTTCCGTCGAGAGCATCGCTGGTAAGCGGAATGTTCGGAATTCGAAATGGAGCTGTGGGACATGGCGGAACTGCGGGTGACCGCAGGCTTACCGGAAGAACAAGAGATTTTACGGACATTGCAGACGATAACAACTTCCATAATATTTTCCGGCACGCCGGACTTTATACAGCATCTGTGAGTACTTTCCCGGAACGTCATTCTTCCTGGTGGTTCAATGCAGGATTCAATGAATGTTATAATGTAGGAGGCAGAGGCAGTGAGTCCGGGGAAGAAGTTCTCCCGGTAGCTCTTGACTGGCTGCGGCGAAACCGGGAACGCGACGACTGGTTCCTCCACGTGCATTTCTGGGATCCGCATACGCCGTACCGTGCTCCGGAGTCATTTGGAAATCCGTTTGAGAATGAACCGTTCCATACCTGGATTGATAAGGAAGTGCTGGAAATGCATAAAAAAGTATCCAGTCCGCACGGCATCAATGAACTGAATATGTATAATGATGCGACCAGCCCGCAGTATCCGAGACAGCTGGGAAAAGCAGAGAATGAGGAAGAGCTTCGGAAGATTTTTGATGGGTATGACTGCGGTATCCGCTATACGGACGAGTGTGTCGGGCAGATACTTGATCTTCTGAGAGAGCAGGGGATTTATGACGATACTGCGGTTATTATTACATCGGACCATGGAGAAAATATGGGAGAGCTTGCGATTTATTCCGAGCATGCCACTGCAGATTACCCAACCTGCCACATTCCGTTTCTGCTGAAATGGCCGGGCGGGCAAAAGGGTATGGTGGAGCGATCCTTCCACTACAGCCTGGATCTTCTTCCGACCATGGCAGATCTTCTGGGAGTAAAACACTGCAGCAACTGGGATGGGCAAAGCTATGTAAAAGCAGTTACGGACGGTGTACAGACAGGAAGAGACAGTCTTGTAGTCTCTCAGATGGCACATGTCTGCCAGAGATCTGCCCGTTTCGGTGACTGGCTGTATATCAGAACCTATCATGATGGATTCCATCTGTTTCCAAAGGAAATGTTGTTTAATGTGAAGGAAGACCCGCATGAACAGCATGACGTAAAGGAGCAGTACCCGCAGATCTGTGCGCAGGGAGCGAAGATCATTCTTGACTGGCATGATGAACAGATGATGAAGTCAGACAGCCAGATTGATCCTCTGTGGACCGTAATGCATGAGGATGGACCGTATCATACGCACGGACATCTCGAAGAATATATAGAGCGTCTGGAACAGACAGGCCGCGAAGATGCTGCAAGACAGCTGAGGGAAAAATATAATAAATAATAAAAACAGGACAGGGGCGTATATTTTTTGCGCCTTCTGTCCTGTTTTATACAGAATTTCACTCTCATAAAAAGCGTTCAAATCCCAGGTAGTGCATTCCCTGGAAACGTAGATTTCCATAATCGCCGTTAGCGAGAAGTGCATATTCTTCATCACTCATAGAAAGTTCAATCTGATCTCCGCTCTCTACCTGGAAGGTTGTGTAATAGGACGATGAAGAGATTTTTCCGCTCTCAGTACTGCGGTAGAAGACATCCATCCGTTTAGCTACTACGGTGGCAGTTACGGTAAGACGCCGGGAATGAGTCTTCGTATTCCAATGAAAAACCGACCGGATAACAATAAAAAGAAGCATACTGAGAATGAGCAGGAGTACGAAAGTAAGGAGAATAAAAAAGCCGGACGAAAACATATGTTGTACCTTCCTTTTCTTTTGCTTATATTTTACCACAGAAGAGAAAAAGGAAGTATTACATTTGTATTAAGATTGACGAGTCATTTGCCGTATGTTAGTATGTAGAAGCTAAAAGTAATATATCAGATAAAGAGGAGGTGGAGCAAATGGAGATCAGACTTCTGGAGAAGCGTGAGAAAGAAAATAACCGCGAATATGCATACCGCACAGTGAGGGAAAATATTATGACGCTGGCACTTGCACCGGGGGAGACACTCAATGAAAATGAGCTTGCAGATCAGATGAAGGTGAGCCGTACACCGGTACATGAGGCAATCCTGATGCTGAAAGAGGAGGCTCTGGCAGAAGTCTACCCGCAGAGTGGATCTAAAGTAGCAAGACTGGATGTCGAGCGGCTGAACGAAGGATTTTTTCTGCGGCTTCAGGTTGAGCCAGCAGTCCTGGTTCAGATAGCGGGAAATCTTTCTTCGGAACAGATTGCCGCATTCAAGGAAAATCTGAAATACCAGTCTGAGGCGGCAAAGCGTGAGGACGGCATGGACGAGCTGTACCGCCTTGACAGTGAATTTCATCATATGATATATCGATTCAGCCGAAAGGAAACCATCTGGAGGGCAGTCAGAAATGTCTGTTCGCACTATGACAGGGTATGCTATCTGGATGGAAAAATGTCGCATGACAGTGCAGCGCGGAAAGAGCAGGAGAATCGTACGCTTTATCGCATTTTGCTGACGGGTCAGGCACCTGACGGTGATCTTGGACTTTTTTATGAAAGGCATCTGTCAGCATATCGAAGAAATTTCGGGGAAATGCTGGAGCAATATGCGGAATATTTTAATATTTAAGGGTACTGAGGTTGTATCTTACCAGTGATTCTTATATAATAGGAACGTACAAAATCCATTTATTCATGGAGGGAAAAACAGGGAGGAAAACAAATGAACAAACAGGCAATAGGGAAGGGAAGCATCTTTGAGCTCACCGGTGTGCCGAGTTTCAAACAGGCATTTCCGCTTGCGCTGCAGCACGTAGTTGCAATGATTGTGGGATGCGTTACCCCGGCGATTATTGTCGGAGGAGCGGCAGAGAGCCAGGGAATTACGGGAGCGGACAAGGTCATCCTGATTCAGGCAGCTCTGCTGACGGCAGCGCTGTCCACTTTGCTGCAGCTTTTCTGTATCGGAAAGAAGAATGGTCTGCGGCTTGGCTCAGGTCTTCCGGTGATCATGGGAGTGAGCTTCGCGTATGTCCCGAGTATGCAGGCAATTGCAGGTGATATGGGTGTGGGAGCCATATTCGGCGCGACAATCGTCGGCGGAGTGATCGCGATTATTGTGGGAATCTTTATAAAGAAGATACGCCCGCTGTTTCCGCCGCTGGTAACGGGAACGGTAGTATTTTCCATCGGTCTTTCGCTGTATCCAACGGCGATAAATTATATGGCAGGCGGTACAAGTTCACCGGATTACGGTTCGGCAAAGAACTGGCTGATTGCATTTCTGACGCTTGCAGTTGTGACGGCTTTGAATCATTTCGGAAAAGGAACACTGAAGCTGCTTTCGATTCTGATCGGAATCGCAGTCGGTTATGTTACAGCGCTGGCCTGCGGCATGGTGGATTTTGAAAGTGTACGGACTGCAGGAGCAGTGCAGATCCCACAGATCATGCATTTTAAAATAGAATTTGAGCCATCAGCATGTGCAGCAATAGGAATTCTGTTTGCGATCAACTCGATTCAGGCAATCGGAGACTTTTCCGCAACGACTGTAGGAAGTATGAACCGTGAGCCAAAAGATGATGAGCTGCAGGGCGGAATCCTGGGATACGGCGTTATGAACATTCTGTGTTCATTCTTTGGGGGACTTCCGACAGCTACTTACAGCCAGAATGTAGGTATTGTGACAACCACAAAAGTTATTAACCGCTGTGTACTCGGACTTTCTGCAGTGATTCTTGCAATCGCAGGAATTCTGCCTAAGTTTTCCGCAATGCTGACTACAATTCCGCAGTGCGTTCTCGGAGGTGCTACCATTTCCGTATTCGCCTCTATTGCCATGACGGGTATTAAGCTGATTACCTCGGAAAAAATGAGTTACCGCAATACATCCATCGTAGGACTTGCAGTTGCGATGGGAATGGGAGTATGTCAGGCGACAGGAGCGCTCTCAACCTTCCCGGACTGGGTTACTACGATCTTCGGAAAATCTCCTGTTGTGCTTGCGACCTTGATGGCGATTGCGCTGAATCTTATTCTGCCGAAGGATAAGGAAGCAGCTGACAAAAAGTAACGAAATTCAGTAAATATGTAAGCAGGTGCTGTAATGAATTATATAGTATTCGACCTGGAATGGAACCAGTGTCCATACGGGAAATGCAGGGAGGAGGCAGGGCTTCCGTTTGAGATCATCGAGATCGGAGCAGTAAAACTGAATAAGGACAGGGAGTATGTGGACGAGTTTCACAGAATCGTAAAGCCGGCAGTGTATAAGAAGCTCCACTATCGTACCAGGGAAGTGATCAATCTGGATGATGAGGCGCTGGCTCAGGGAATAAGCTTTATGGACGCAGTCAGAGAATTTCTGACATTTTGCGGCGCAGAGGCGGTATTCTGTACCTGGGGAAATATTGATCTGCTCGAGCTGCAGAGGAATATGAAGTATTACGGTATTCTGCATTTGCTGAAAGGACCTCTTCATTTCTGTGATGTGCAGAAGCTGTTTTCAATATCCTTTGAAGACGGAAAAACACGGAAATCTCTGGAACATGTCATAGATTTTCTGCAGCTGCAGAAGGATCAGAAGTTTCACAGCGCCCTGGCGGACGCCAGATATACAGCCCGGATTTTTATGCGGATCGAGGAGCAGGTGATACATGATTTTGATTCCATTGACTGCTATCAGAATCCTAAGTCTAAAAAAGAGGAAATTCATGCAGTATATAAAGGATACTCCAAATTTATTTCCCGGGAGTTTGAATCAAAGGAAGAGGCTATGCATGACCGTGAAGTGAGCTCCACACACTGTAATATATGCGGAAAGACCGCCAGAAAAAAAATGCGGTGGTTTTCGAATAATTCCAAGAACTATTATTGTCTCGCTATCTGCCCTCAGCATGGAATGCTCAAGGGAAAGACCAGGATTAAAAAGACGGATGAGGGAAAGGTATTTGCAATCAAGACTATCCGCCAGGTAAGTGAAGAGGAAGCAGCAGAAATCCGACAGAAGAAAGAAGTTATGAAAAAAAGACGGAAAATGAAGCGATGATACAAGGCGCCCCGGTTTCCAAAGGAAACCGGGGCGCCTTGTATCAGGAAATTATATAGCAGAGTTACGTCCACCGCGGTCTGATGGCATCTTGCCCTGACCGCCCATGTTGCCGCCCATCTGGCCGGGATTATTTTCAGAACCATCGTTGGTAGTAATGTCGCCGCCATTATTTGCATAGGTTCCATCACAGTCAAGAGCGGTATTTCCATTTCCGTTACATGTGAGGTCTATCGTGCCGCCATTGATTGTCAGAGCACCATTGGAATCGATGCAGTCACCGGTAGAAACGATGACCAACTCCCATCCATTAATAGTAATCGAACTGTCAGAGGAATTGGAGAACTGATCCTGGCCGGGACGTCCGCCTCCAAAACCGGAGCTGTCCGTGCCGCCTGCGGCATTGAGTCCGTCATCTACGGAATCAATATCAAAAGTCCCGCCGTCAATCGTGATAGTCAGCCCCTCAATTCCTTCATAACAATAAGCAATAGTCATAGTACCGTTCTGGACGGTAACAGCAGCATCGGAATGAACTGCGTCATCGCCGCTTCGCAGCTCAAATGTGCCGCCTGAAATAAGTATGTCACTGCCCGAATGAATGGAGTCATCCACTGTGTCAGTTACAAAATTTCCGTCCGCAATCGAGATGGTTCCATCAGCCTTAATACCTTTCTGACTTACAGAATCATCTTCCTGAGCAGTTGTGCTTTCTGTGGGGACATTCCCTCCTTGTTTAAAATCAGTGGTACTTGTTGTCATAGTAACACTGGAACTGCCTTCTCCTGTAGTAATGGTAAATTCACCACCGTCAATCTGCAAATATGCACTGGCGCTCATTCCGTCTCCTTCAGCTGCAATTTCAAATGTGCCGCCTGCCACATAGAGGAAGCCAAGACTTGTATCGTCCGTATTCTCTGCATGAATTCCGTCTTTACCTGATATAATCTTGTAGCTTCCGCTTGATATCCGTACGCTGTCTTTACCGGAAATACCATGGCTTGCGGCTGTGATGTCATAGGTTCCGCTTGCAAAAACCAGATCATCTTTGGAAACAATACCGTGACCAGCAGCTGCGGTAACAGTCAGCGCACCCTCACCGTTCAGCGTCAGATCTGATTTGGAAAAAATAACGGCATCAATGTTGTTTTCGTCTATTGCAACGTATTCTCCTCCGTTAGCAAGAGTATTCTCTGTTGAGGATACGGTGGTGATAACTACCTTATCTGCTTCAGAAACGTATATGGCAGCTGAGGTAGAATTTGTAATCTGGACACCGTTTAATACCAGCTGTACTTTATCTGTATCTTCCGCAGCGATGATGATCATTCCATTGCTGAGTGTGCCGGTTATAATATATGTTCCCTCATCTGAAATTGTAATTGTACTGCCTGAAATCTGAACAGCATCGGAATCACTGGAAGCACTGTCTCCGGACAGGGTGATATGTGCACTTGTTTCCTCATCGTAGCCCACTTCCATATCTCTGTCTGTGAACATATCAGATGAACTTACCGTTGAAACTGATGCCGAAGACTCAGCCTGATTTGTTTCCGAGGAGGTGCTTTCCGACTTGGGAACCTCTGTGGAGTTACATGCACAGAGAGAAAAAAGAACCGTAAGAAACAGCGGTAATATTGCTCTTTTTTTCATAGGTTAACCTCCTTTATAATTCACCAATTAAAGTTTCCTGAGCGGAAATGGAAATTTCCAGATTTCCGTTGCGGCAGCGTAATTTGTCAATCAGCTCCTTTTCCTTATCAGTACTGTTTAAAGTCAGATTATAAGTAAGGCGGAACAGACTGCCCATATTGGTTGTCTTAACCATTGTCAGCTCACAGGAAGAAGTATATTCCCGGAGAAGCGGTTCGAAAACCTCTGTGTAATCCAAATCTTCAGGAATTGTTATATGAAGAGTTTTATACAGAGCTAATTTTTTCTGTGTACCAAAATCCAGGTGATTATACAGAGCACTTACAAATCCAAGAATGACTGCACACAGGAATGCGTAGCCCAGGTATCCCATTCCAACAATCAATCCTGTACCCATGGCCAGAAAGATAGCCCCGATTTCCTTTGCAGAACCGGGTGCGGAGCGGAAGCGAACCAGGCTGAAGGCACCTGCAACAGCGACGCCTGTGCCTACGTTTCCGTTTACCATCATAATGACTACACATACGACTGCAGGGAGCAGCGCCAGCGTTGCTACAAAACTTTTGGTGTATCGGGTTCGATACATATAAAATGCGGCTAAAATCAGTCCAATGATCAACGCACTGCAAACACACAGAAGAAAATCAGACAGCGTAATTACGCTCGTCATATCGGTATCAAATAATCCTCGAAACAAATCAGCAAACATGTAATATCCTCCTTGAGTTTTTGTCTGTCATCATGTGCTGGTATGCCAGCCCGTATTTTGAGAATGAAGTACGGTATACTCTGAGCCGATTTAATGTATGACTCATCCATAGAGGGAGTCCTCCGGCTGTTTTAACCTCCATTAAAGTCTGACCATTTTTCAGCAGAGGAGTACCATAGACTTTTCCTGCAAATGAAAAATCATATGCACGATAGAGAATATTTTCATCAAAGGTAACTCGAAAATCTCCGCCATCCAAGGAGTAGAATGCCTCTCTTTCATATGAAAGAAATACTGTAGGATGCAGACTTTTATAATAGGAGCGGAAATACTCTATCTCATCTGCAATCTGAGAATTCACCGGAAGAGGAAGACCATAATGAAAGCTGTCCCTTGCCTGTGATTCCGGAAGCGTGAGCCTGCGTTTGTACACCACAGATTTGTACTTTTTTTTCAGTTCTACAAAAACAGGATCATACGAGGAAGCTGCCTGATAACTTCTGATTCGGAGCTTTTCTTTATATGCGGGTTTTTCCAGGGAACGCCGAATCAGTCGATAAGTGTCTGTGTCAAAATAGATATTCCGAATAGTGGTACGTCCGTAGCTGTCAAGCTGCATATACGGTTCCATTGCCTGCAGGACAGCACTCTTTTCAGAAGTTGTAAGCAGATATTTGATTTCATACCGCTTAAATGTGGATTGATATGTCATTGTCAATGTCTCCTTCAACACCAATATTTTTTAGTTCATCAGAGATTGGATCAGATCCAGTACCTGTGAAATGGGGATAGCATACCCTATTCCTTCAACATCTGTAGAGGATACTTTGGCTGTGTTGATTCCGATCAATTCTCCATCCATATTGAGCAGCGCACCACCGCTGTTGCCGGGATTGATTGCTGCGTCTGTTTGAATATAAGTAGAAGTGCCGGTGTCAGTACTGATGGAACGATCCAATGCGCTGATGATACCTGTAGTTACAGACTGGCCATATCCGAGAGCATTTCCTATAGCAACGGCCTGTTCGCCTACAACAAGTTCGTTGGAATCGCCAATAGCAACTACAGAAATTTGGGAAAGAGTATCTGAAGACAGGGCATTAACAGAAACTTTCAGTAACGCGATATCCATGGACTCGTCATAGCCGCACAGTTCGGACTCATATGTCTGATCATCCACAAACGTTACCGACAGAGTAGTTGCATCTTCCACGACATGATAGTTGGTAACCATATACAGATAAGAATCATTTTTATAAATAATCACACCGGATCCGCAGCTGGTGGTTTCCTGCATCTGCATCTGACCTCGACCGTTTCTTCCAAACTGCCCAAAGTAGCTTTGTACTTCCTGTACGGAAATATTTGTAACAGATACAACAGAGGTAAGTCCTTGTGCAGCAATGGATGTTACATCGAGAGACTGAGCTGATGCAGAGGTATCAGAAGTATAGGATACACTGGACAGAGAAAGGTCACTGCTCTGTGCGGAATATGTTTCCTGCGAATTGTCGAGCAAAGCGCTGACACTGTAAAAGGATCCGCCCGAAATCCCCCCGAAGAATACTGCGCTTAAAGCGATTGCTCCAAGTTTAGTAAAGAACTGTTTTTTCTTTGGCGGTGTTTTATACATATTATCGACTCCTTTCGATTGAAAACAGCTATTTTACTGCAAATATCTTTTGCTTAACAACAGTATAGTTCTCCGACCTTAGATAAACTTAAACCAGAAACTTAATTCAACCTAAAATTTTTGAGCTGAACAAAAAAGACGCTATCCATATAAGAATAGCGTCCTGCTTGAAAATTTCCGTTTGGTTCCTTGTATTACCAAATGGGAAAGGAGGCAGCAATCAGAAGAGACTTTTCATCCTGCGTACCTGCTGTGATTTTTCCTTTATGAGCGTGTACAATCGCTGATGCAATAGAAAGCCCAAGACCATAACCGCCCGTTTTAGAATTACGTGATTTGTCTGCTCTGTAAAAACGATCAAATAAATGTACCAGACTTTCTCTGGAGATGGAATCTGCAGTGTTAAATACGCTCAGATATATCGTATTTTTCTGCTTCTTGAGAGAAAATTCAATTTTACCTCCATCATCAGAGTATTTTATTGCATTATCCAGAAGAATAGAAATAAGCTGTCTTATCGATTTTTCATCCCCTCTCATGGAAAGCATGGGCTGAATATGACTGCAAAGAGTTTTACTGCGTGTTCGTGCCAATGCCTGAAATGCTTCCACGGTTTCTTCTGCTATATCAGAAATGGGAAATTCAATCTTTTCTGTCTGGGGCTGTTCTTCCATACGGGATAACAGAATCAAACTGTTTGTCAGCTCGGCCAGACGCTTTGTCTGTGTCCGAATATCATTCAGCCATTCATTTTCCCCAATGTCCATGGACAGAACTTCTGCATCAGCATCAATGATAGTCAGCGGTGTTTTCAGTTCATGTCCTGCATCGGTGATAAATTGTTTTTGCTTTTCATAGCTTTCTGAAAAGGGCTTGACGATCCGGCCGGACAGGAAAATCAGCAAAAGCAGTACAGCCAGTAATCCTGTCACACAGACTCCTGTACTGGTGAAAAGATACGTTCGGAAGGAATTCATTTCACGCCCATAGTCCAGGAAAATAATATGAGTTTCATTTCCTGCACTGTAAGAAGTATAACGATAGTCTCCAAAAAATCCCCGTGAATTTCCGGTATGAAAGACCGCCTGTGCATAATCGATAGCGGTTTCTGTATCCACAGCAGCGATTTTTCCCGTATTTACAGATAATACCTCACCGTCCTGAGAAAGAAACACAGAAAAATATCTCGATTCATAAGGTAACTCAGGAGAAAAACGATGGGAGTCTTTTGGAGGAGGATCGTTAATGAACTGATCCTCTTCCGGACGTTTGCCAAGTGGAAAACTGCCGTCATTTTCTTCCAATATTTCAAGGATACTATCGGCATCCGTTACGATTTTTTTATAATTCAGGATTCCTGCTGCTCCAAAAATCACAGTTAATACAAGTAGAAGAGACAGCATGGATGCGAGAATCAGTTTGATGCGAAGCTTGCGGATCATAGGATTTTCTCCAGTGTATATCCGGCATTTCGCATGGCTTTGATCTGAATATCAGCATGCAGTGCAGCCAACTTCTTACGCAGATAGGAAATGTATACCCACACCACATTGATTTCAGCTTCGCTGTCATATCCCCAAATTTTTTCCATAAAACGTTCGGAGGAAATCAGGTTTTTGGGATTGCTCATCAGCATCTCCATCATCTGAAATTCTTTGTTTGCGAGCCGGTAGCTTCCTGATGGGGTTGAAAGTTCATAGGTCGCGCGATCTAATGTAACGTTCCCCATTTTCAACTGTGAAGTTGCCTGAACGGTCTGCGTCCTGGTCATAGCTCGAATGCGTGCCAGAAGCTCTCTTGAATTGAATGGCTTTGTCAGATAATCGTTTGCACCCGCATCCAGTCCCAGAACCTTATCATCTACCTCTGACTTTGCTGTCAGCAGAAGTACCGGGATCAGGCTGCCTTTTTTTCGAATTTCCTGTAATACGGTAATCCCATCCACCTTTGGCATCATGATGTCAAGAATAACGCCGTCATAATTATCTGCTTCCAGATATTCCAAGGCTTCCTGACCATCATAGGCCGCATCAACAGAGTAATTATTTCTTTCCAATATGGTTTTCAGCGCCTTTGATAACGCCTGTTCATCTTCGGCCAGTAAAAGTCTCATATTATATTCTCCTCATTGCATCTGATCTTCCTTACAGTTAGTAATTATATCATAAAACATGAAGCTTAAATAAAAATAAAAATCGAGATTTTTTACCGGATACGCACACATACCGGTGTCGGCTGCATCACAGTGCGGGCAAACTGAAGGCATCCATCATCAGGATTGCGCCGGAAGATGCTCAGAGAGCCGGAGTCCTGATTTGCCGCGATCAGCCACTTGCCGGAAGCGTCCAGAGTGAAGCTTCTCGGGGTCTCTCCGCATGTGGGACTCCACTGTATGGGAGTGAGCACACCTGTATCTGGAGCAGCGGCGTATACTGCAATCGAATTATGTCCCCGGTTAGAGACATAGAGGAATCGTCCGTCCCTGCTGTAAGCCGCCTCGGCGGGATAGTTCACAGGGACGCGGCTGCCTTCGGGAAGCGCCGGAATACGCTGCACAAAGGACAGATGGTTTTCGATGACCGCATAAAGGCTCAGGGAGTTTGAGAGCTCCTCGGTGACACAGAGAAATCTTCCGTCCGGGCTGAGCGTGAGGGAACGGGGTCCGCTGCCGGCACTGCAGATTACCGAAGCGCCGGGACGCTCGGCGAGAGTGCCGGATGTATAGTCGATTTCATAGACAAAAATTTTATCCAGTCCCAGATCAGCGCAGAAAAGGCAGGTTTCATCCGGACTTAACAGAACACTGTGCACATGAGGGGATTCCTGCCGCATAGGATCAGTACCATGCCCGCTGTGGACGATAAGATCTGAGATTTCCCCCAGAGAACCGTCGCGGCAGATTGGAAAGACACAGATACTTCCTCCCCCGTAATTTGCGGCAAAGAGAAGGCGGGATCGGGAATCCACGGCGAGATGACAGGGGGAAGCACCGCCGGTAAGACGTTTGTTTATATAGACAGGAACGCCGGCTGCATCCAAAGAAAATGCGCTCACCGCGCTGTCGTTTTCAGAGAGTTCGTTGACTGCATAGAGAAAGCGTCTGTCAGGTGAAAAGCAGAGAAATGATGTGTTATCTGCCGGGACAGGAGAACCGGAAGGCAGAAGAGTGCCGTTTTCTGGTGAGAAGTTAAGACAGTAAATGCCTTTACCGTTTCCCTGATAGATTTCACCGGTTCCCATAAGGATTGGAGCACTGTAAGTTCCTATATACATTTTTTGCATTATATTTTACCTCCACAGAATTGATAAGGAATAGAAATTATCTTATGCTTGCAAAGACTGCGTTTTGCGGTAATGAGTAGGCGTAACCCCATAGCAGGATAGAAAAGCGCGGTTAAAGGTCTTCTGACTTTCAAATCCGGCCTCCTGCCAGATTTCCGTGACAGTTTGATCGGTCGAGCGCAGCTCATGCGCTGCATAATCCAGGCGAAGGCGATTGACATAAGCGGAAAAACCGCAGTGCAGCTTTCTGGTAAATACCCGTGAAATATAGTACTTATTAAAGTGCAGTTCCTGAGCAATTCCATCCAGCGTAAGAGGTTCCTGAAAATGACTGGAGACGTATGAGATAAGCCGGTAACTGATCTCCGTGTCGTCTCTGCTGTCCCTGGAAATGAGTACTGCCTCTTCCAGGAGATGTGCAAGAATCAGATGCAGCCATGCTTCGCTGATGACAGGTGAGTCCTTAGCACAGGAAAGCATGCGGGAGAAAGCAAACGGGATATCTTTATTCTGCGTCCCGCACAGGAAAAACGGTGATGCCGGCTGCTGTGTTCGAAAGATATGGTAATAATCTTTCGAACGTCCCGGAGAAAAAGTACACAGACAGCTGCTGCTTGAGCAGGAAGTAACATAACTATGCACCAAATCGGGGAAAATCAGAGCAATTTCATTTTCGAACAGAGTCTTTGTCTGATCCTGTACCGTGACTGTGAGAGAACCTTTCTGTACAAATACAAGCTCTGCAGCACTGTGCAGATGGGCAGGAAATGTCAGATTATCGCTCTGAAAACAGTGAAAACCTTCCTGCTTATTTTCATAAAATGGATTCATGCATTTCTCCTTGAAGTTAGAGCAATTTATGACTGGTTTTTATGGGTTTCTGACAATCATTTTAGCGTAAATGCTGATACAATACAAGCATAAGAAAAAAATGCCGAACAAAAAGGAGGAGACCTATGAAATCTTCAAAGAACGTGATTATTTTTCAGGGAGGATGGGATGGACACGAACCGGAACTGGTTGCCCGGAGAATGAAGCGCATGGCTGAAAAACACGGATACTCCGCAGAGATTTTTGACAGCCAGGATATTCTGGCGGATAAAGAAAGACTGATGGATGCGGATCTGATCGTGCCATGCTGGACGATGGGAGAAATACTGCCGGAGTATTCGGCAAATATCAGCAGCGCCGTTGCTGCAGGTACCGGACTTGCCGGATGCCACGGGGGTATGTGCGATGCATTCCGCCAGGATGTGGAATGGCAATTTATGACTGGAGGACAGTGGGTCAGCCATCCCGGATGCGACGGAGTGGACTATACGGTAAATATCCGCAGAGGTTCCAGTCCTATTGTGGAAGGAATTGAGGATTTCCATGTATGCAGCGAACAGTACTACCTGCATGTGGATCCTGCAGTGGAAGTACTTGCAACTACGAGATTTCCGGTGGTAAACGGATATCACTGTGCCAATAAGCCTGTGGATATGCCGGTGGCATGGACAAAGTTCTGGGGAAACGGCAGAGTATTTTACTGCTCCCTGGGACATCATGACGATGTTTTTGAAAAATCACCGGAAGCAGGTATTCTTATGGAGCGCGGGCTTATATGGGCTGCCCGGGGAAAACAGTATGCACTGGAACACGGTCTGAAAACAGACAGATTTGAGAAATAGACGTAGAGATATTGAGAGGAGCAGTCTTATGGATAAAGTGAAAATCGGCGTATTGGGAGCAGGAGCAATCAGCGGTATTTATTTTAAAAATCTGACCTCTGTGTTTGAAGAGACAAAGGTGGAGGCGGTCTGTGATATCTGCAGAGAAAAAGCGGAGGCAGCTGCAAAAGAGTATGGGATAGAGAAGGTTTATGATACGTTTGAAGAGATGCTGGCGGATCAAGATATCGAAATCATTCTGAATCTTACAAGACCTAAAGAGCATTATGAAACTACAAAGCAGGCATTGCTTGCAGGAAAGCATGTATACAGTGAAAAACCGCTTGCGGAGACGTATGAGGAAGGAAAAGAACTGGCATATCTGGCAAAGGAGCGGGGACTTCTTCTTGGGGGCGCTCCGGATACATTTCTGGGAGCAGGCATCCGTACATGCAGAAAACTTATAGAAGACGGGTTTATCGGCAGAGTGATCGGAGCCGAGGCAAGGATGATCTGCAGAGGACATGAGAGCTGGCATCCGGCACCGGAATTTTACTATCAGAAGGGCGGAGGTCCGATGATGGATATGGGGCCATATTATATGACAGCTCTGGTGTACCTGATCGGCAGGGTACAGGGAGTCAGCGGAATGACGGGAAAAAGCTTTGAGCAGAGAGTAATCACCAGTCAGCCCAAAAAAGGAACGAAGATCGATGTGGAAGTTCCGACATATTATGGAGGACTGATGCGCTTTGAAAATGGTGCAATCGGAAATGTCACGATGACCTTTGATGTTCATTATGACAGTCAGGCTTTTCTGGAAATCTATGGAACAGAAGGAACACTGCGCGTTCCGGATCCGAATACATTTGACGGAGGAATCCAACTGCTCCGTCCGGAGGAGGGTGTTTTCCGCGAGATGCCGCTGCTCTTCCCATATAAAGAGAACAGCAGAGGACTGGGACTTGCCCAGATGGCAAAAGCTCTCAGGGAGAAGGGAGAATTTCCTGCAAATGCAGACCTGACGCTTCATGTGCTGGAAATTCTGACTGCTTTTGAGAAAAGCAGCACACAGGGAAAATATCTGGAACTGGAAAGAAGATAGGAAGATCGTGGCGCAATACGAAAATTTTACAGAAACCCAGTCTTGACACTACCGGACACCAACATGTATAATAATCCCGATAAAGCGAAAAACAAAGACGGAGACAAGTAATCTGTCATGGAACGTTCCAGCGAGCCGGGGATGGTGGGAGACCGGTATCAGTACAGACAGACCAAGATCACTCCACAGTTGCAATTCTGAACGGCACGGGCGGTATTGCCTGGTGAATCAAGTAAGAAGCGCCGTCTGTTCCGCGTTACAGGAACCGCGTATTATCAGGTATGTGTAACAGGTGGTTGCGAAAATCTATAGCTTTCGTCCTTTTACAGGGGCGAAAGCTTTTTTTGATTATGAACCAATTATGCAGAAAGGAGCAAGCTATGTATCAGAAAGTTTCAACGAATATGAATTTCGTGGAGCGTGAGAAGAACATTGAGAAGTTCTGGAAAGAGAACAAGATCTTTGAGAAGAGCATGGAACACCGCAAAGACGGCGAGACCTACACGTTCTACGACGGACCGCCGACCGCAAACGGCAAGCCTCATATCGGCCATGTGCTGACCCGTGTAATCAAGGATATGATTCCGAGATACAGAACTATGAAGGGATGCATGGTTCCGAGAAAAGCAGGATGGGATACTCACGGACTTCCGGTGGAACTGGAGGTTGAAAAACTTCTCGGGCTGGACGGCAAGGAGCAGATCGAGGAGTACGGACTGATTCCATTCATTGACAAATGTAAGGAAAGTGTCTGGAAATATAAGGGAATGTGGGAGGATTTTTCCTCTACAGTCGGTTTCTGGGCGGATATGGATAATCCATATGTAACATATCATGATGATTACATTGAGTCTGAGTGGTGGGCGTTAAAAGAGATCTGGAACAAGAAGCTGCTTTATAAGGGATTCAAAATTGTTCCTTACTGTCCGCGATGCGGTACTCCGCTGTCCGCGCAGGAGGTTGCTCAGGGTTATAAGGACGTAAAAGAACGCTCTGCCATTGCCAGATTTAAGGTAAAAGGAGAGGATGCGTATATCCTTGCATGGACCACGACTCCGTGGACACTTCCGTCCAACGTTGCACTCTGCGTGCATCCGGACGAGACATACGCAAAAGTAAAATGCGGTGACTACGTATACTATATGGCTGAAGCACTTCTTGACACTGTTCTGGGAGAGGGAACATATGAGATCCTTGACAGATATACCGGAAAAGATCTTGAGTATAAGGAGTATGAGCCGTTATATGACTTTAAGCGCCTGGACAAGAAGGCACATTATGTAGTATGCGATACCTATGTAACGCTTACTGACGGTACCGGAGTGGTACACATTGCCCCGGCATTCGGTGAAGACGACAGTAAGGTGGGCCGTAAATATGACCTGCCGTTCTTACAGCTCGTAAACGAGAAGGGTGAGATGACGGAAGAGACTCCGTGGAGCGGCGTATTTGTCAAAAAGGCTGATCCGCTGGTTCTGGAAGATCTGGATAAGAGAGGACTTCTCTTCTCAGCTCCGAAGTTTGAGCATAGCTATCCGCACTGCTGGCGCTGCGACACTCCGCTGATTTATTACGCGAGAGAGTCCTGGTTCATCAAAATGACTGCGGTAAAGGACGATCTGATCCGCAACAATAACACAATCAACTGGATTCCTGAGAGTATCGGAAAAGGACGTTTCGGTGACTGGCTGGAGAATGTACAGGACTGGGGCATTTCAAGAAACCGCTACTGGGGAACTCCGCTTAATATCTGGGAATGTGAGTGCGGACATATGCATTCCATCGGAAGCCGCCAGGAGCTCTTTGAAATGAGCGGTGACGAGCGTGCAAAGACTGTAGAGCTTCACAGACCGTATATCGATGAGATCACGATCAAATGTCCGAAGTGCGGTAAGCCGATGCACCGTGTACCGGAGGTTATCGACTGCTGGTTTGACTCAGGAGCAATGCCGTTTGCACAGCACCACTATCCGTTTGAGAATAAGGAGCTGTTTGAGAAGCAGTTCCCGGCAGACTTTATCTCCGAGGCCGTAGACCAGACCCGCGGATGGTTCTATTCTCTTCTTGCTGAGTCCACGCTGCTGTTTAATAAGGCACCGTACAAGAATGTTATTGTTCTGGGACATGTACAGGATGAGAACGGACAGAAGATGAGCAAGTCCAAGGGAAATGCCGTAGATCCGTTCCAGGCACTTGAGACGTATGGAGCAGATGCAATCCGCTGGTATTTCTATGTAAACAGTGCTCCGTGGCTGCCAAACCGATTCCATGGAAAAGCTGTTTCCGAAGGACAGAGAAAGTTCATGGGAACACTGTGGAATACGTATGCATTCTTTGTACTTTATGCGAACATTGACAATTTCGACGCAACGAAATACACGCTGGAATATGATAAGTTATCCGTAATGGATAAATGGCTGTTATCCAAGCTCAACACGCTGATTAAGACAGTTGATGATCATCTGGCAAATTACAGAATTCCGGAGAGCGCAAGAGCTCTGCAGGATTTTGTGGATGACATGAGCAACTGGTATGTCAGAAGAAGCCGCGAGCGCTTCTGGGCAAAGGGCATGGAGCAGGATAAGATCAATGCTTATATGACGCTGTACACAGCTCTGGTGACAACAGCGAAGGTAGCAGCTCCGATGATTCCGTTCATGACGGAAGATATTTACCAGAACCTGGTAAGAAGCATCGACAAGGACGCTCCGGAAAGCATCCATCTGTGCGACTATCCGCAGGCAGACGAGAAGTATATCGATAAAAATCTTGAGAGCGACATGGATCATCTGCTTGAGATCGTCGTGATGGGACGTGCATGCAGAAACACCGCAGCGATCAAAAACCGTCAGCCGATCGGAAAAATGTATGTAAAGGCATCGTTTGACCTGTCTGATTTCTATAAAGATATCATTGCAGATGAGTTAAACGTCAAAGAGGTGGAATTCACGGATGATATCTCCGGATTTATCACCTACAGCTTCAAACCGCAGTTAAAGACCGTAGGTCCGAAATACGGAAAGCTGTTAAACGGCATCCGTCAGGCACTTTCCGAGATCGACGGCAATGCGGCTATGGAAGAATTAAAGAGCACCGGTCAGTTAAAGCTTGACATTTCCGGCAATGAAGTAGTTCTTCTTGAGGAAGATCTGCTCATTGACACGGCCAAGATGGAGGGATATGTATCTGAGTCTGACAACAATATCGCTGTTGTATTGGATACAAATCTGACCAAGGAGCTTATCGAGGAAGGCTTTGTGCGCGAGATCATCAGCAAGATTCAGACGATGCGCAAGGAAGCAGGCTTCGAGGTTATGGACAAAATTAAAGTGTATGTAAAAGATAATGAAGTAATTTCAGATATCTTCAGAAAACATAACGATGACATTAAAGATGAGGTACTGGCAGAGGAAGTTATTTTCGATGAAACTGAAGGATATGTGAAAGAGTGGAATATCAACTCTGAAAAGGTAACCCTTGGGGTAGAAAGGAAATAAAAATGATTAGCAGTCAGTTCAACAAAGAAGTATTCAAGCAGAGTGTAAGAGACAATGTAAAACTGCTTTACAGAAAGACCATCGATGAGGCTACACAGCAGCAGGTTTTTCAGGCAGTTTCCTATGCGGTAAAGGATGTTATCATCGATAACTGGTTAAAGTCCCAGAAAGCATTCGACGAGCAGGATCCGAAGATCGTTTACTATATGTCCATGGAGTTCCTGATGGGACGTGCCCTGGGCAATAACCTGATCAACCTGACAGCGTACAAAGAGGTTGCAGAGGCTCTCGATGAGATGGGATTTGACATCAACGTGATTGAGGATCAGGAGCCGGATCCGGCGCTTGGAAACGGAGGACTGGGACGCCTTGCAGCGTGCTTCCTCGATTCCCTTGCAACACTGGGCTACTGCGCATACGGCTGCGGAATCCGTTATCGCTACGGTATGTTCAAACAGAAAATTGAAAACGGCTATCAGGTAGAGGTACCGGATAACTGGTTAAAGGATGGTTATCCATTTGAGCTTCGCCGTCCGGAGTATGCAAAGGAAGTAAAGTTCGGAGGATATGTAAAAGTTGTCTATGACGAGAAGGCAAAACGCAACCGCTTCGTTCAGGAAGGATATCAGTCCGTTCTTGCGATTCCGTATGATATGCCGATTACCGGTTACAACAATAACATTGTAAATACTCTGCGCATCTGGGATGCACAGGCGATCAATGATTTCCAGCTTGACTCTTTCGACAAAGGTGATTACAGAAAGGCTGTTGAGCAGGAGAACCTTGCAAGAAATATCGTAGAGGTACTCTACCCCAATGATAATCACTATGCAGGTAAAGAGCTTCGTCTGAAACAGCAGTACTTCTTTATCTCTGCAAGTATTCAGGCTGCTATTGAAAAATATAAAAAGAAACATAAAGATATTCACAAACTGTACGAGAAAGTAACCTTCCAGTTAAATGACACACATCCGACGGTAACAGTTCCGGAGCTGATGCGTATCCTTCTGGACGAAGAAGGTCTGGAGTGGGATGAGGCCTGGGAGATTACAACAAAGACCTGTGCATACACCAACCATACGATTATGGCAGAGGCTCTTGAGAAATGGCCGATCGAGCTGTTCTCCAAGCTGCTTCCGCGTATCTATCAGATTGTGGAGGAGATTAACCGCAGATTCATCATGGATATCCAGTCTAAGTATCCGGGCAATCAGGAGAAAGTCCGCAAGATGGCAATTATCTATGACGGACAGGTCAAGATGGCTCACCTTGCAATTGTGGGCGGCTACTCTGTAAACGGAGTTGCAAAGCTGCACACGGAAATCCTTGAAAAACAGGAGTTAAAAGACTTCTACGAAATGATGCCGCAGAAGTTCAACAATAAGACAAACGGTATTACGCAGAGACGTTTCTTAAAACATGGAAATCCGCTGCTTGCTGACTGGGTAACCGCGCATGTGGGTGATGACTGGATTACAGATCTGCCGAAAATTTCCGGTCTTGCAGTATACGCAGATGATCCGAAAGCACAGGCAGAGTTTATGAACATCAAGTACCAGAATAAGGTGCGCCTGGCAAAATATATCCTGGAGCACAACGGTATTGAGGTAGACCCGCGCTCTATCTTTGACGTACAGGTTAAACGTCTGCATGAGTATAAGCGTCAGCTTTTAAATATTCTGCATGTAATGTATCTGTATAACAAGATTAAAGAGCATCCGGAGATGCCGTTCTATCCGAGAACCTTTATTTTCGGAGCAAAAGCGGCAGCAGGATACCGCCGTGCAAAGGCTACCATCAAACTGATTAACTCTGTTGCAGATGTAATTAACAATGATGAGTCCATCAAAGGCAAGCTGAAAGTCGTATTTATCGAAAACTACCGCGTAAGCAACGCGGAGATGATCTTTGCTGCAGCGGATGTTTCCGAGCAGATTTCTACGGCAAGTAAAGAGGCTTCCGGAACAGGAAACATGAAGTTCATGCTGAACGGTGCACTGACTCTGGGAACAATGGACGGAGCCAATGTTGAGATCGTGGAAGAAGTTGGACAGGAGAATGCATTTATCTTCGGTCTGTCTGCAGAAGAGGTTATCAACTATGAGAACAATGGCGGCTATTATCCGATGAACTACTTCAACAATGACCCGGATATCCGTCAGGTTCTTATGCAGCTTATCAACGGCATGTATTCTCATGGGGATATGAACATGTTCCGTGAGATTTACGATTCTCTGCTTAATGAGGATGTATATTTCACTCTGGCTGACTTTAAGTCCTATGCGGCTGCTCAGGAAAGAGTGGAGGCAGCATACAGAGATGAGGCTGCCTGGGCAAAGAGTGCGATCCTGAACGTAGCGCACTCCGGCAAGTTCACCTCTGACAGAACAATCCAGCAGTATGTGGATGAGATTTGGCATCTGGATAAGGTGACTGTAAAGTAATGAAATAAATCAGGAAGGCTGCTGTAAGACAGGCGAAGGCATGTTTTACGGCAGCCTTTGCTGTATCATGAGGAAATTTATATGAATGAAATTAAGGTACTTCTTGTGGAAGACGACGGTGATATTGTGGAAAACCTTACGGAATTTCTGCGAACAGAGGGATATCTTGTAAAATCCGCGGACACTCAGTCAGGTGCGATGGAACTTCTGGAAACAGAGCCGTTTGATCTTATACTGCTGGATGTGACGCTGCGTCAGGGAAATGGATACAGTATATGTACGGCGGTGAAGGCGGTATATGATATCCCGGTGATCTTTCTGACAGCGCTGGGAGATGAGTTCAGTGTGGTTACGGGACTTGATATGGGTGCAGACGACTATATCTGCAAACCGTTTCGGCCCAGGGAACTGGTATCACGAATGAAGTCTGTGCTGCGCCGGGCCGGGAAAAGCCAGTCCGTAGTTCTATTGGGGGATGTGCGTATTGATACGGAGAAAGGGCTGGTGACACGCAGCGGGCAGGAGATTTTTCTGACTGCGCTCGAGTATCGGCTGCTTCTGGTGTTTATCAATCATCGCGGAATGGTACTGACACGACAGCTTTTGCTTGACGAAATATGGGATATGGCAGGAGATTTTGTGAATGATAATACTTTAACCGTCTATATTAAGCGGCTGCGGGAAAAAATAGAGAAAGACCCTCAAAAACCGGAAATCATTCTCACCGTGCGGGGTATGGGGTATCGCCTTGGAAAATGAAATACTGTATCTGCTTCCTGCGGCGGCAGCGTGTGTGCTCGGGGGAATGTACGCATATAAAATGAAAAAGTATAAGAGATCTCTGAAACAGCTGAGCAGTGAGATTGACCGTATTCTCCACGGTGATGAGGAACTTTCGCCTGGAAATTACGAAGAGGGAGAAATTTCCGTTCTAAGGGATGAGATCTATAAGATGACAGTGCGGTTAAGGGAGCAGTCGGAGAAACTTGCAGGGGATAAAGAGATGCTCGCAGACTCTCTGGCAGATATTTCGCACCAGATCCGTACGCCTTTAACCACACTGAATCTTATGACTGCCCGAATGATGCAGGAGGACGATAATCCTCAGCAGAGAAAAAAGATGCTGCGGGAGATGAACCGGATGCTTGAGCGCATTGACTGGCTTATTACGGCGCTGTTAAAACTTTCCAAGCTGGATGCCGATGCTGTCCGGCTGGAACGCCGTATCATTGATCTGCCGGTCTTTTTAAATCAGGTTCTGGAGCCTTTTGCAATACAGATGGAACTGCGAGGTCAGACCTGCAGCATCGAAGGCGCACAGGGACTTACCATTTATGCGGATGAGACCTGGACACTGGAAGCGATTCAGAATATTGTTAAAAACAGCCTGGAATATACGCCTGTGGAAGGAAAACTTCTTATCACCTGCTGTGATAATCCGCTGTACACAGAAATTGCAGTTTCAGATGAAGGTCCGGGAATTTCTTCCGAAGATCTGCCGCATCTTTTTGAGCGATTCTATCGCGGCAAAAACGCCTCCGGCACCAGTTTCGGTATCGGTCTGTCTCTGGCACAGATGATAATGAACAGACAGGGCGGAATTATCTGCGCAGAGAACCGAAAGGAGCAGGGAAGCTGCTTTCGGGTGAGATTTTATAAGAGAGATATCGGATTTGATGTGTAAATAAAATGTTGCGGAAGTATGGGGGAATAATATATGAAAACAGAAACCAAAATTTCAAACTATGAAAAAATGAAAAATAGTATGGCGGAAATGTTTTTGCGGTATGATCAGGGGAAAATGGTTCGGAAATTCAGGTTAGACCAGGATAAGAATTATCTGTATATCTGCTGCCTCAATCGCCCCTATCGGATCAGCTGTAAAACAGGACAGGTAACCTGGTCTGATGATGGATTTGTGACAGAAAGAAAAGCAGATTATAACGAATCCATGACCATTTATGATGTACTCTGCTGTTCAGAAGACAACTGCAGCCTGACCGGAGAATGGGTAAATGTAGCAAGTCTGTCAGCGATCCGGGCAGGAAACCTGAAAAAAGGGACCGATTTTTTCAGAGATGCTGCAGAACCTTTTGCCGGTAAAACCGAAGCCCTGTCCCGCAGCTGTGAAGCTCTTGGCGGAAAAAAACTGGAAAAAGGTGATGTTGCCTATAAGCTTCAGCTTTTTCCGTTTCTTCCGGTGATTTTAAGATTCTGGGATTTTGATGAGGAATTTTCTGCAAGCATGCAGATTCTGGTAGATAAAAATATCTTGAAATATATGCATTATGAAACGCTGATGTTTGCTGTCTCCCATTTATTGAATCGATTAAAGGATGAGATGTAAGAGAACAGGAGCAGAAGTTTGTCTGCAGGTGCCCTGCCGTATCTGAAAGTGACGAAATTGTCACTCTGCGGTCACTGCCGTGTCATTGTGATCTGCTATGATAAGACCATACGAGGAGGAGATGTATATGGAAATATTGAGAGTAGAGAACCTGACGAAAATTTACGGAAAAGGGGAAAATGAGGTTCGAGCCCTGGACGGAGTTTCTTTTACTGTGGAGAAAGGTGAATTTGCGGCGATTATCGGATCATCCGGATCCGGAAAGTCCACATTGCTGCATCTGATAGGAGGCGTGGATACACCGAGTGCCGGAAAGGTATATGTGGACGGAACGGATGTGTACGCGCAGAAAGAAGAAGCGCTTGCTATCTTCCGGCGGCGTCAGGTGGGGCTGATATACCAGTTCTATAATCTGATTCCCGTACTGAATGTCCGGGAAAATATCACACTGCCGGTATTGATGGACGGACGGGAAGTAAACGAGGAGCGTCTGGAGGAGCTGCTGTCTACCCTGGATATCAAAAAGAGAGAGAATCACCTGCCTAATCAGCTTTCCGGAGGACAGCAGCAGCGCGTATCAATCGGAAGAGCCCTGATGAATGCACCGGCAATTGTGCTTGCAGATGAGCCGACCGGCAATCTGGATTCCAAAAACAGTCGGGAGATCATGCAGCTTCTTCGGTATTCCAACCGGAAATATCATCAGACCATGCTGGTCATCACACATGACGAAAACATCGCTCTGCAGGCAGACAGAATCCTGGAGCTGGAGGATGGAAAAATCGTGAGAGACGAGGTGATCCGCAGATGAATATTTTTTCGGTGATTACAGCGCGCACCATGCGGCAGAACAGAACGCGTACAATAGTGACCATCATAGGTGTAATTCTATCCACAGCAATGATCACAGCGGTTGCGGCGTTCGGACAAAGCTTCTGGAGTTTTCTGCTGAAGAGCAGTATTGCGGAAAACGGAAACTGGTATGGCGTGGCTGAGTATGTCTCGGACAGCGATTATAAAAGCATACAGGAGGACAGCCGCGTAGAAAAAGCGGCTGCGATGAATATCCTGGGCTATGCAAAACTGGATTCCCTGGACGGACGCACCGGAACGCCGTATGTCTATGTAAAGCAATTTACAGCAGATCTGATGGACATGTTTCCGGTGAGGCTTGCAGAGGGCAGAATGCCGGAAAACGAGACGGAAATTCTGATACCGGTATATCTTGCAGCATATCAGGATGAGGATGAAACCATACAGATCGGCGATGTTTTGACCTTGGAAGTAGGAGAGCGCATGTGGGAGGGTGAGAGGCTGAATGATTATGAGTCATATATAGGAGGAGAATATGCCGAAGAGAATCAGCTCACCCCCGAGACGCTCGTGAATACGAAAACCATGAAATTTACCGTAGTAGGCACAATTGCAGGAAGCGCCAATTTCCATTACGGCGGTGCGGGATATGAGGTCTATGCCGGAGCTGCTGCAGACGGCGGCTCTGCGCAGTATCATGATGTGTATATCCGCACATATAAAGTAAAAGATATCGAGAATGTCCTTAGTTCTGTGACGTGTGATAAATCAGACCGGAATATGGCAGTGATCCGCTGGCTGGGTGCATCCTACAGCGATAACTATATGAAAGTCCTCAGCGGACTGCTCATTATTGTGACCGTTATTATTATGGCAGGATCCATATCTCTTATTTATAACGCGTTTTCCATTTCGCTGAGAGAGCGGACGGCTCAGTTCGGCCTGCTTGCCTCCGTGGGAGCAACAAAAAAACAGCTTCGTAAATCTCTGCGGTATGAAGCATTTATAGTCAGCGGGATTGGGATTCCGATAGGATGCATCAGCGGAATTGCGGGTATTGGCATAACGCTTCATTTTATCGGAAAGGGAATTTCAAGCTTTCTTGCAGGAAGCCAGGATGGAGTAAAACTGGAGATTTCCTGGATCGCTGTTGCCGCAGCCGCAGCAGCCGCGTTTTTTACCGTGATGATATCTGTATGGATTCCCTGCAGGAGAATCAGGAAATTTTCCCCCATTGCGGCTATCCGGTCTTCGAATGATATCCGGATCCAACCCCGGGAGGTCAGGACTCCCCGGCTGTTATACAGATTATTCGGGCTGGAAGGCATGATGGCGGATAAGAATTATAGACGTGACAGGAAAAAATACCGCAGCACTGTGGCATCCCTGACGCTTAGTATTGTACTTTTTACTTCTGTATCCGTTTACGGGCAGTATATTATGCAGACAGGCAGCTTTGTTCTGGAAATGCCTGAGGTGCAGATTGTCTACGACATATACAGCGAAGGAAACACAATCGAGGAAAAAACAGCTATAGTAAAAAGCGCTGAAAAACTGGCAGACGAAAATGACGATGTGACTCTGGTCCAACCGTACGGAATTGCTGCAGGATTATGGATGCAAATCGATCAGGATGATATGGATATATACCTGACTGTTCTTCCTGATGAGCTGTTTGAAAAAATAGGGGGAACCGCGCAGGGTACAGACACGCTTCCTGTTTTGTATCCGAGTACTATAAGTTTCTATAATGGGGAAACGAACCGATACGAGAAGATCACTATGAGTAAAATCACGGAGGGAACGGAATTCGAGATACTTGAAAAGAAATATGATGACGGAGAAACGCCGACCCATCCGTCTATCTGCCGCGCTGCCGTCCAGGGATTTTATGATAAGCTGCCAGCCGGTGTGCTTCCCGTTGAATATGCCGCACAGCTTTTGACCAGTGAAAGCGGGTATCAGAACTATATGCATCAATATGAGAAGCAAAACGGCATTCAGATGCGCATCGGTATCGTGTGTGAGAACCATGTTAAAACTTATCAGGAACTGGTGGAAACCTTTAAGAATAACGGGCTTCCTGCAGACAGTCTGTACGATCAGGCTGATACTTATGAGCAGGATCGGCAGATTCTGACAGCGCTCAGTGTACTGTCATATGGATTTATTATTCTGATCTCGCTTATTTCCGTAGCAAATGTATTCAACACGATTTCCACAAATCTGATGCTGCGCAAAAAAGAATTTGCCATGCTCCGTTCTGTTGGGATGTCGCGAAAGGGATTCCGTAAAATGATGTGCTGTGAATGTATGATCTACGGACTGCGGTCCATTGTATGCGGGGTGATTCTGTCGCTTCTTGCAAGCCTGGCAATCTTTTCTGTCATTGTAAACGGTGCAGATACAGAGTATATTATTCCGTGGCAGTATCTGTCTGTCGCAGTACTTTCGGTGTTTCTTGTAGTGAGCATAACTATGATTTACACCATGCGTAAAATACGGAGAGAAAATATTATTGAAGAACTGAAAATGAACTGAAACAGAAGGTTTCGCTTCCTGATTTGGAGTGAAACCTTTTGTATTATACTTTTTTAATAAAAAGTTTAGAGGAAAAGGAAAATAGTGTATGCTATAATAAAAACCAGATAAAACACAGAGAATGTCAGGAGTGTATTAAATGAAACTGAAAACTCGGATTATCATTTCGTTTTTCACCATTATTCTTGTACCTCTGGTCTTTACGAGCATTGCATTCATCGGTTTTATGAAAATACAGCTCGCATCAATCCGACAGGAGTATAATATTCAGGATGCCACTTATGAGAGTCTGTCCAATAATATTTCTCTTTTAAATAAGATGACGCGTGCGGTCTATAATGAACTTGCTGAGACGGCGCAGGAGAATCCGGACGAGCTGCTGCGTCAGCCGTATCTGGAGCGGATTAACGAACAGCTTCTGGAAAATTACTCATATCTGATTGTGCGCGACGGAAACGAGCTTTCCTATAACGGTGCGCCAGACTCAGTAGGATTGGATCAGACATTGCTTCCGGAGTATGGTGACTCGGGAGCAGGATCAAACTCAGGGCTTTATATTTCAGACAATGATATTCATGTACTCATTAAACAGATTGATTTTGAACCGTCCAACGGGAAACAGGCAAGCGCCTTTATTGTGACGAAGGCGGATGCGATCATACCGCAGATGAAGTCTATGGTTACCGATATGCTGTTTATCATTGTACTGATTCTGGTGCTGACAAGTTTTGGGCTGAGCTTCTGGATTTACAGAGGAGTTGTCACTCCCCTGAATCATTTAAAGAAGGCAACGCAGAATATCAAGGAAGGCAATCTGGATTTTACGGTAGAGGCAAGCGGTGTCGAGGAGGTCAATGAGCTGTGCGAGGACTTTGAGGAGATGCGCAGGCGCCTGAAAGAAACGGCTGATGAGAAGATGGTGTTTGAGCGCGAGAGCAAGGAACTGATCAGCAACATTTCTCATGACCTGAAGACGCCGATTACGGCGGTAAAGGGTTATGTGGAGGGCATCATGGACGGTGTGGCGGATACACCGGAAAAAATGCAGAAATATATCCGTACAATTTATAACAAAGCAAATGAGATGGACCGCCTGATTAATGAGCTGACTTTTTATTCCAAAATTGATACGAACCGTATTCCGTATACATTCAGCAAGATCCACATTACGGATTATTTTGAGGACTGTGTGGAGGAACTGAGTACGGAGCTGGATGCCAAGAACATAGACTTCACATTCTCCAATTATGTGGAGGAGGATGTGGTGGTTATCGCAGATGCCGAGCAGTTAAAGCGCGTCATCAATAATATTATCAGTAATTCCCTGAAGTACATGAATAAGCCGAAGGGCAAGATCGCAATGCGTATCCGCGACGTCGGTGATTTTATCCAGGTGGAGATTGAAGATAACGGAAAGGGAATCGCCAATAAGGATCTGGCAAATATCTTTGAGCGCTTTTACCGCACAGACGCTTCGCGCAATTCCTCAAAAGGAGGAAGCGGTATCGGGCTGTCCATTGTGAAAAAGATTATGGAAGATCACGGCGGCAAGGTCTGGGCGACCAGCAAGCTGGACGTGGGAACTACCATGTATTTTGTATTGAGAAAATATCAGGAGGTACCAGTCAATGAGTAAAATTTTAATTATTGAAGATGAAGAAGCGATCGCAGATCTGGAGAAGGATTACCTGGAGCTGTCAGGATTTGAGGTAGAAATTGAGAATCGTGGTGATTCAGGGATGGAGCGGGCGCTTCAGGAGGATTTTGATCTTCTGATTCTTGACCTGATGCTTCCTGAGGTGGATGGTTTTGAGATTTGCCGCGAAGTGCGCTCCCGCAAAAATACGCCGATCATTATGGTTTCCGCAAAGAAGGATGACATTGACAAGATCAGGGGACTGGGGCTGGGGGCTGACGACTATATGACAAAGCCATTCAGTCCGAGCGAACTCGTAGCGCGGGTAAAGGCACATCTGGCAAGGTATGAACGTCTTGTCGGCAGCGGAATGCCGGAAAATGACATTATTGAGATACGCGGTATTAAGATTGACAAGACAGCGAGAAGGGTATGGGTCAATGGGGAAGAGAAGACATTTACGACAAAGGAATTTGATCTTCTGACCTTCCTGGCACAGAATCCGAACCGTGTATTTACGAAGGATGAACTGTTCCGTGAGATCTGGGATATGGAGTCCATCGGAGACATTGCAACTGTTACGGTGCATATCAAAAAGATTCGTGAAAAGATTGAGATGAACACGGCAAAGCCGCAGTACATTGAGACCATCTGGGGTGTAGGATACCGGTTTAAAGTGTAAAGAAAAAAGTTTTTATCGGGGCAGAGAACTGTTTTGGTTCTCTGTCTTTTTCTTTGCAGTAAACTTACAGTTTTCTTACAAATATGGATGATTATTGAAAATTATCAGTTAAAATAGTATAGTTAAAATATAAAAACAGATAAAAAGGAGGGATTATCATGAAGCGAATACGTAAACTTTTGGCGCTGCTGTGCGCAGGCGTGCTGATTTCCTCAACAGTGGCTGTCCAGGCACAGGAGGAAACAGAAAACGGATGGATTATGGATGAGAGCGGAGAGTACTATTATCTGGAGAACGGCAAAGTGTGTACGGGATGGTTTCAGGACATGGAGGATGACGGAAACTGGTACTATCTCAAAGAAACGGAGCCGGGGCTGGGACAGATGCAGAAGGGTTGGATTGTGGATGAAACCGGATGGAAGACGTATTTCCTGGACTCAAACGGCAGGATGTTAAGCGGTCAGTGGATTAATGCGGGTGAGGACAATGAACTGGGCCGGCCGGCGGGCATGTATTATCTGACCGATGACGGCGCAGTGCAGATGAACGGCTGGGCGGAGTCAATCACGCCGGGCATTTTCTGGTTTTTACGTGCCGGTGATGGATGGTTTGACAAGGATAATCCTGCATGCTGGAGTACGGATTCGTCTCTGGTGCCGGAGAAGGGACTGGACAAGGAGAGCACGGAAGCGATGCTGCCGCTGCTTGCAGGGATTATGGAATGCAGACCGGAGGATACAGGGAGTATAGAGTATTATCCCGATGACCCGGAGTATGTGTGGACCGCGCTGAGGATCAGTATCGGGGACTATGAGAACGGCGAGAATAGGCTGGAAGAAAACATCGACGGGCAGTGGTATTTTGGAGTTCCGTCAGATCTGGTGGAAGAGTATGCAGCAGGAATGTTCGCGGATATGGAATCTCTTCCGCAGCCGCTTGAGAATGAGGCATGGATGAGATACGATGCCCAAAGAGACTGCTATTTCTTCGCAGACGGTGACAGCGGAGATGTGAAGCCCGTTGTTACCGGCAGCCGGAAAATAGCTGACGGAGAATATCTTCTGGATATTGCCCTGACAAATTATGCGGAAGATGAGGTATATATTACAGGAACCGTACGCATTGTCGAGAATACACATTTCAGCGACGGACGCGAGCCGCGTTTTCCGTACAGTGTTAAGGAAGTTGTGAACTGAAAGTCAGATGCATTCCCCTCCCGGTTGACATTTCCCCGCACCGTAGTGTAAACTGTTACTGTAAATGAAAGGAAAGAGAGAAGTCCGTTCGCGGACTTCTTTTTCCTTAATACACAGGCAGGGGAACTGATATGGGCAGGATATTTTATATTATGGGAAAGAGCGCTTCCGGAAAGGACCATATTTACAGGTACGTGAAAGCGCAGATCCGTCTGAACTTAAAGGAGCTGATCCTTTACACGACAAGGCCGATGAGGGACGGGGAAGAAAACGGAAGAGAATATTTCTTTACGGATGAAGATAAGTATAAACAGCTTTTGCATGACGGAAAAATTATAGAGGCCCGGGCGTACGAAACAGTATATGGGCTGTGGAGATATTTTACAGCCGATGAGGGACAGATCGATTTAACCGCTCAGGACTATATTGGGATCGGTACGCTGGAATCTTTTGAAAAACTGAGGGAATACTTTGGAGAGGAGGCTCTTTGCCCCCTCTATATTGAGGTCGACGACGGTATCCGCCTGGAAAGAGCGCTGAAGAGAGAGCGCGGACAGAAAGATCCGAAATATGCGGAGCTCTGCAGACGATTTCTTGCGGACTGTGAGGATTTCTCTGAGGAGAAGCTTTGCAGAGCAGGAATTGTAAAGAGATTTACGAACAATAGTGAAATTTCAGACTGTCAGGAAGAAATCATCCGTTGGATAGAAAAAATGCAAAATCTGATGTAATTTTTTCTTTTTTATGTTAGAATGGAGGAAACTAAAGAATCCGGAGGTGATTGAGTATGCAGGGCTTTGATGGAATTGTAGGCCATGATGAGATAATAGAACATTTGCAGAACTCCATACGTTTGGGAAAGGTGTCGCATGCATATATATTTGGCGGTGAGAACGGATCGGGTAAGAAACTGATCGCCAATCTTTTTGCAATGACGCTGCAGTGTGAGGAACATGGCATAGAGCCGTGCCTGAAGTGTGCATCCTGCAAGAAAGCGATGAGCAAGAATCATCCGGATATCATTTCAGTCACACATGAAAAGCCTAATTCCATAGGAATTGAGGAGATACGGAAACAGCTGATCGATGACGTTGCGATCAAGCCGTATACGGGACCGTACAAGATTTATCTGGTAAACGACGCTCACAAGCTGACGCTTCAGGCGCAGAACGCACTCTTAAAGACCATTGAGGAGCCACCGTCCTATGCGGTCATTATTCTTCTGACTGACAATATGGATGCTCTGCTCCCGACGATCACATCCAGGTG
Source organism: uncultured Lachnospiraceae bacterium (assembly GCA_944375815.1). GTDB lineage: Bacteria > Bacillota > Clostridia > Lachnospirales > Lachnospiraceae > Egerieimonas_A. Next base: position 38,100 of record CALWBA010000119.1, read on the forward strand.
CGTCACATTGGGATTAAAGCCCATCCGCGAGAACCTGGTGAAGGAATATCTTGTTGACCGCCTGCACATACCGGAGTATGACGCGGACATTCAGGCATCCTTTGCGCAGGGAAATATCGGTAAGGCACAGCAGATGGCGACTTCGGAGGAGTTTGCTCAGATGACGGAGAACGCGCTGCAGCTTCTGAAATACAGCCATGAAGCCGAGCTGTATGAACTGGTGGACGCGATTAAGAAGATGTCGGAGGAGAAGGAAAATATCTTCGATTACCTGGATCTGTTCCGGATGTGGTTCCGCGATGTGCTTTTATTCAAGGCGACAAGGGAAGTGGACAGCCTTGTATTTAAGCAGGAAATAAAATTTATAAAGGAACAGGCTAGGCGCAGTTCGTACGAGGGACTGGAGGATATCATTTCTTCTATCCAGAAAGCCGAAGCGCGTCTGCGCGCAAATGTCAACTTTGACTTGACGATGGAGCTGCTGTTCCTGACTATCAGAGAGAAAGGCTGACAGACATGGTTAAGATCATAGGCGTAAGATTTCGAAACGTCGGAAAAATATATTATTTCAACCCCAAGGACTTGAAAATCAAGGTCGGAGACTACGTGATTGTCGAGACGGCCAGAGGAGTAGAGTACGGAAAGGTTGTTCTGGGTCCGAAGGATATGGATGAAGAGAAGGTGGTGCAGCCCCTGAAAGAGGTTATCCGCATCGCCACACAGAAGGATAAGGCCAAAGAAGAGGCAAATCGAAAAAAAGAAAAAGAGGCATTTCAGATCTGTCTGAAGAAGATTCGTGCGCATGAGCTTGAAATGAAGCTCATTGATGTGGAGTATACATTCGACAACAATAAGGTGCTGTTTTATTTCACTGCGGATGGAAGAATTGATTTCCGTGAGCTGGTAAAGGATCTGGCGGCAGTGTTTAAGACGAGAATTGAGCTGCGGCAGATCGGGGTTCGAGACGAGACCAAGATTCTCGGAGGAATCGGCATCTGCGGCAGACCGCTTTGCTGCCACACATATTTGTCAGAGTTTGCTCCGGTGTCCATCAAAATGGCCAAGGAACAGAATTTGTCGCTCAATCCCACAAAGATTTCCGGTGTCTGCGGCAGACTGATGTGCTGCCTGAAGAACGAACAGGAGACGTATGAGTACCTGAATAAGAAGCTGCCGAACAACGGCGATACTGTGACTACGCCCGAGGGTTATAAGGGAGAGGTGTCCAGCGTCAGTGTACTGCGCCAGCTCGTGAAGGTAATTGTAGACGTGGGAGATGAGAAGGAGATCCGGGAGTACCGTGCGGATGAGCTGAAGTTCAAACCGCGCCACAGAAAAGAAAAGAAGATCTCTCAGGAGGAGCTGAAGGCTCTGGAGAAGTTAGAAGAAAAATAATGCGAAAGGAATAACTGCAGAATGGATATTCAGTTACAGGAAGGAGAACGTCTGGACGATCTCCAGAACGGATATTGGATCATACAGTCTGCCGGAGATTTCTGCTTCGGGATAGATGCAGTGCTGCTGTCGTGGTTCGCGAAGGTGAAGAGGGGCGAGCGGGCTCTGGATATGGGGTGCGGAAACGGAATCATTCCGATTCTGCTGCGCGCAAAGACGCAGGGGCGCGATTTTACGGGTCTTGAGATTCAGGAAAAGAGTGCTTCCCTTGCCCAAAGGAGCGTGGAGTATAATCATCTCGAGCAGGAGATTCGCATCGTGACAGGAGATATCAGGGAAGCTGCCTCCATTTTCGGGGCGGCTTCTTTTCAGGTAGTCACGAGCAATCCTCCGTATATGACGGGAAATCACGGGCTGACGAATGACAATCAGGCAAAGACAATTGCGCGCCATGAGGTATTATGCACACTTGATGATGTGGTAGGCCAGGCGGCGAAAGTCCTGGAGCCCAAGGGCCGATTCTACATGGTGCACCGGCCGTTCCGACTGGCGGAGATCATGGCAACCATGATAAAACATGGTCTGGAACCCAAGAGAATGCAGCTTGTCTACCCATATGTGGACAGGGAGCCGACAATGGTGCTGATTGAGGGGCTAAAAGGCGGCAGACCGCGGATTACCGTGGAAAAGCCGCTGATTGTGTACAATAAAGACGGATCCTATACACAGGACATTCTCGACATTTACGGAGAGGACTGGCAGAGCAGGAATCCGGATAAGGTGCGCCGGGAGGAATAGGATATGAGCGGAAAATTATATTTGTGTGCTACGCCGATCGGAAATCTTGAGGATATGACATTCCGTGTAATCCGGACATTAAAGGAAGTGGATCTGATTGCGGCGGAGGATACGCGCAACAGCATAAAGCTTCTGAATCATTTTGAAATTAAAACGCCAATGACAAGTTATCATGAATATAACAAGATCGATAAGGGAAGGTATCTGGTCGGACTTCTGCAGGAAGGTAAACAGATCGCTCTTATTACAGATGCCGGAACGCCCGGTATTTCCGATCCTGGTGAAGAACTGGTCAAAATGTGTTATGAGGCAGGTATTGAGGTCACGTCTCTTCCGGGTGCAGCTGCATGTATCACGGCGCTGACGCTCTCAGGACTTTCTACGCGCAGATTCGCATTTGAGGCATTTCTGCCGACAGATAAGAAGGAGAAGCAGGAGATTTTAAAGGAGCTTGAGACTGAGACGAGGACGACGATTCTGTATGAAGCGCCCCACAGACTGGTGCGTACGCTGGAAGAACTGTATGGAGCTTTGGGTGAGCGCAGACTGACCGTATGCCGGGAGCTCACAAAGCGTCATGAGACAGCATTTGCCACAACGCTGTCTGAGGCGATTGCGTATTATAAGGAGAACGAGCCAAAGGGAGAGTGTGTACTTGTCATGGAGGGCAGAAGCCGAAGCGAGATGCGCCGGGAGGAGCAGCAGTCCTGGGAACAGATGCCTCTTGCCGAGCATATGCGGCATTATGAGTCTCAGGGAATCGCGCGTAAGGAAGCGATGAAACTGGTTGCAAAGGACCGGGGATTATCGAAGCGGGAGGTGTATCAGGCGCTTCTCGAGGAGGACTGACGCAAGAAATTAAGACCGCAGGCATATATTGTACAGACAGAGACATATATGAGGAGGCAGAAATCTTGAATTATCTGTGGGGAGGTATGCTGCTGATCGGTATTGTCTACGGGCTGGTAACGGGAAATCTTGAGGCGGTCACGGAGGCGGCAGTCAGCTCGTCCAGGGAGGCGGTGAGTCTGTGTGTGGTCATGGCGGGCGTCATGGGACTGTGGGTCGGAATCATGAGAATTGCGGAGAACGCAGGACTGATCGCACAGCTGACGGGTAAAATCCGCCCGGTGATCCGTTATCTCTTCCCGCGCATCCCGCAGGATCATCCGGCATGTCAGTACATAGCCATGAATTTTATTGCGAATATCCTGGGACTTGGCTGGGCTGCGACTCCCGCCGGCATCACGGCGATGGAGCATCTCGCCGATCTGAATCGTGAGGAGTGCGCCCGCACCGGACGTTCTCCGTTGACTGCAAGCAGGGAGATGTGCACCTTCCTGATTCTGAACATCTCTTCTCTTCAGCTCATCCCGGTGACTGTCGTCGCTTACCGGACTGAATACGGCAGCCCTGCGCCTGCCGCCGTGGTGGGACCTGCGATCCTGGCGACACTGGTGAGCACAGGAGCAGGGATTATTGTGTGTAAGATTATGGACAGATGCAGGAAGATATAACAAATGACCTTAAAAAAATATGGAGGGGGGTGTCGGATAAATCCGATTTTGAACCCCTAATACTTCAAGAG
>CALWBA010000120.1 GCA_944375815.1 uncultured Lachnospiraceae bacterium
CCAGCTGCAGTACTCATACTTAGGCGGCGCCGAAGCGCTCAAGCATGGAGGTATGTCGTGCCGTGCAAGTGTAGTGATCCAGTGGATCGACAGTGAGGAACTGTCAATCCACTGGATCACTACACTTGCACGGCACGAAATACCTCCATGCTTGAGCGCTTCGGCGACGCTTAAGTATGCGTCATGCAGCTGGATGTATTTGCCGACCAGGGCAATCGTGACTTTTGTCTGCGGATTTTTCAGCGCATCCGTCATCTGTATCCAATCCCGTAAGTCAGGATTCGGGCACGGAATGTTCAGACACTCGCAGACGGCCTGAGCAAGATGCTCTCTCTCCATCGCAAGGGGTGCTTCATACAGGTACTCAACATCCAGATTCTGCAGAACGTGGCGGCTCGGAACATTGCAGAACAGCGCGATCTTGTCCCGGACCTCTTCGGAGAGTTCTTTTTCGGAACGGCACACCAGGATATCCGGGCGAATGCCCATACCCTGCAGCTCGCGTACACTCGCCTGCGTCGGTTTTGTCTTCATCTCACCGGATGCCTTGAGATAAGGTATCAGCGTGACATGAATCAGCACTGCATTTTCCTTTCCAACCTCATTCTGGAACTGACGGATTGCCTCGAGAAAAGGCTGGCTTTCAATATCGCCGACGGTTCCTCCCACTTCAATAATTGCAATCCGATCGTTATCCTGATCAGAGGAAGAGTAAAATCTGCTCTTAATTTCATTTGTTATATGAGGAATCACCTGCACGGTTCCCCCGCCGAAGTCACCGCGGCGCTCTTTCTGGAGTACTGACCAGTAAATCTTTCCCGTTGTCACATTTGAGTTATAATCAAGGCTTTCATCTATAAAGCGTTCATAATGTCCCAGATCAAGATCCGTTTCCGTGCCGTCATCTGTGACGAATACCTCGCCGTGCTGGATCGGATTCATGGTTCCAGGATCAATATTTATATAGGGATCAAACTTCTGCATCGTCACTTTATATCCTCTGGCCTTTAACAGCCGTCCCAGTGAAGCTGCCGTAATGCCTTTGCCCAGGCCGGAGACAACTCCGCCGGTTACAAATACATATTTTACTGCCATTTTTTCTCGCCCTCCTGTTTATCGGATCAGAAAAAAGGCGCCAAAACAGTCTTTGATACTGTTCTGACGCCTTTGTCATTTCCTGCCGTATTAAATATGGGGTATACTATAAACCATTTTCCCCGATTTGTAAATCCCCCAAATAAAAATTTTTTTCTGCAAAAAAAGTCTTGACATTTTTTTAAGTCTGTGCTTATACTACTACACATAAAAGCAAGGGCGCTTTGGAGTAATCCAAGGCGCTCTTTTTCATTTAAAGAAGGAGGAAATTCCCATGAACAAAAACATCCCTGAATTATATGGCAGTCTGGTTTTCAGTGACAAAGTAATGAAAAACAAGCTTCCCAAGGACGTCTATAAGGCATTGCGCAAGACTATAGAGAATGGCACACACCTCGAACTGGAGGTTGCGAACTCTGTAGCAGTCGCCATGAAAGAGTGGGCAGTAGAAAACGGTGCAACCCATTTTACGCACTGGTTCCAGCCTATGACCGGAATCACGGCTGAAAAACACGACAGCTTTATTACTCCGGTCGGTGATTCCGAGATTTCGATGGATTTCTCAGGCAAAGAACTCGTTAAGGGTGAACCGGACGCGTCCAGCTTCCCTTCCGGCGGTCTGAGAGCTACCTTTGAGGCAAGGGGCTATACCGCATGGGACCCTACCTCTCCCGCTTTCATCAAAGACAGAACATTATGTATTCCGACAGCATTCTGCTCCTACAGCGGAGAGGCGCTTGATAAGAAGACTCCCCTGCTGCGCTCCATGGAGGCTCTGAGCAAATCTGCAGTCCGTCTGCTGCATCTGATCGGAAATACAGAGGTTACCCGCGTATCCACGACTGTCGGTCCTGAGCAGGAATATTTCCTTGTAGACAAAGATCTGTATTTAAAGAGAAAAGACCTTATTTTCTGCGGACGCACGCTGCTGGGCGCACCGGCTCCCAAAGGACAGGAAATGGAAGATCACTACTTCGGTGTCTTAAAACCCAGAGTCTCCGCCTATATGCACGATCTCGACGAGGAGCTCTGGAAAGTCGGCATTCCGGCAAAGACAAAACACAACGAAGTGGCTCCGGCACAGCATGAACTTGCTCCTGTCTTTGACACTGCAAACGTTGCAGTGGATCACAACCAGCTCACAATGGAGATCATGAAAAAAGTTGCAGATAAGCATAACCTCGTCTGCCTGCTTCATGAGAAACCATTTGAGGGAATAAACGGAAGCGGCAAACATAATAACTGGTCCATGATCACCAATACCGGTGTCAACCTGTTGAACCCAGGCAAGACCCCTGCCGAAAACATTCAGTTTCTGGTTTTCCTCCTGGCTGTCATAAAAGCTGTGGATGACTACGCAGATCTGATGCGTGTCTCTGTTGCAAGTGCCGGCAATGACCATCGTCTGGGAGCAAACGAAGCGCCGCCGGCAATTGTATCTATTTTCCTCGGTGAAGAATTAAGTGCCGTGCTCGATTCCGTAGAGAATGATTCCTTCTTCGGCACAAGCGCGCGCATCCCCATGGAGACCGGCGCAACGGTACTGCCGCATTTCTTCAAGGATAATACTGACCGCAACCGTACCTCGCCGTTTGCGTTTACAGGAAATAAATTTGAATTCCGTATGCTCGGCTCTTCTTTATCTGTATCGGGACCGAATGTTATCCTCAACACTGCGGTAGCTGAGGCACTCGACGCTTTCTATAACGAATTAAAGGACACTCCTGCCGAAGAAATGGAACACGCAGTTCATGAACTGTTAAAACGGGCAATCCGCAAACACAGAAAAATTATCTTTGACGGAAATGGATACACCGATGAGTGGGTGGAGGAAGCACAGAAGCGCGGACTGTACAATCTGAAGTCTACGCCGGACGCACTGCCGCAGTTTATTGCGAAAAAGAACCTGGATCTTTTCAGAAAGCATCATATTTTCTCAGAAAAAGAAGTTTATTCCCGCTACGATATCCTGCTTGAAAACTACAGCAAGACAATCTGCATAGAGGGCAAAACGATGGCTGAGATGGTAATAAAGGATGTTATGCCGTCCTCCATGGCATACATGCACAAGCTGACCCAGGAGGCATCCGAGAAAAAATCTCTCATTCCTGATCTCTCTGTCGAGACAGAGACCACACTTCTTAAGAAGCTTACAGAGCTGTATGCAAAGATGAGCAGCAAGACCGCGGCGTTAAAGGATGCCATTGCCAAAGCAGACGCAGAAAGCGATGCATTAAAGCAGGCACAGCTTTTCCACGATGAAGTTCTCTCGGCAATGGATGAACTCCGCGTCTATGCCGACGCTTCCGAGGCTCTGATTCCGGATGACTTCTTAAGTTATCCGACTTACGATAAATTACTGTTTTCGGTATAACGGATGCGGTGTATTCCAGCGACACTTTGAAAGGAGACACATTGATATGAATATAAACTGCACTGCAGAGGATAAGCCGAAAGAAGAATGCGGCGTCTTCGGTATCTGCAATATGAATGGAGAGGACGTTGCTCCTACAATATATTACGGGCTTTGCGCGCTTCAGCACCGCGGGCAGGAGGCATGCGGCATTGCGGTATCGGATACCAGCGGTCCGTGGGGAAATCTCTCATCACATAAAGGGTTAGGACTCGTGAATGAAGTCTTTGAAGAGGAACAGCTGCATGCCATGCACGGAAATCTGGGTGTTGGCCATGTCCGCTACTCCACCACAGGGGCTTCGGTACTGGAAAATGCTCAGCCGCTTGTCCTGAAATATGTAAAGGGAACCCTGGCTCTTGCGCACAACGGCAACCTTGTAAATGCACAGGCCCTGCGCCGCGAGCTTGAATATCAGGGCGCGATTTTCCACACAACAACGGACTCTGAGATTATCGCATACTGTATCGCCAGGGAGCGTCTCACGGCCAAAACCGTCGAGGAGGCAATTGTGCGCGCCGCCTCGAGAATCCGGGGTGCCTACGGTCTGGTAATCGCCAGTCCCAGAAAGCTTGTGGGCGTGCGCGACCCGCTGGGTTTAAAACCGCTCTGTCTCGGACGACGCGGCAATTCTTATATCCTTGCTTCTGAGAGCTGTGCGCTTGCCTCTGTAGATGCAGAATTTATCCGTGATATAGAACCTGGGGAAATCATCTCCATTACAAAGGACGGGATCTCATCAGATAAAAGTCTCATGCAGTCTCATCGGGCACACTGCATTTTCGAATATATTTATTTCGCCCGTCTGGACAGCCGGATGGACGGAATCGACATTTATGACGCACGAATCCGTGCAGGGAAGGCCCTCGCCACAGCGTTCCCTGCCGATGCCGATATAGTCTGTGGAGTTCCGGATTCCGGAATTCCTGCCGCCAAGGGCTTTTCGGAAGCCTCAGGTATTCCTTTTGCCCTGGCGTTTCACAAGAACAGTTATGTGGGAAGAACATTTATTAAACCAACACAGAAAGAACGGGAATCCAGCGTAAAAATCAAGCTTAATGTACTTAAATCCGTTGTCAGCGGCAAAAAAATCGTTCTGGTTGACGACTCCATCGTTCGCGGCACCACCATCGCTAACCTCATCACGATGCTGCGCCGCGCGGGAGCACTCTCCGTTCATGTCAGGATCAGCTCGCCTCCTTTTCTGTACCCATGTTATTTCGGGACAGACGTGCCCTCTAATGAACAGCTGATCGCTTCTTCCCACACAACTGATGAAATCTGCTCTATGATCGGAGCGGATTCACTCGGATATCTGAAGCTGGAAGATTTGGACCAGATGGTCGAAGGGCTGCCGATATGCAAAGCCTGCTTCGACGGAAAGTATCCGATGGAAATCTGATTTAGATATAAATATATCAAGGCGGAGAGTGTTTCGTACTCTCCGCCTTTTGATCATCTCTTATTCTCCGTCAGAACCTGAACACCGCCGCGCTCAGTCCTGACAGGTTAAATGTAATTTCCCAGCCTTTTTCCCCGTCCGCACACGGCGCAGTGCGGTAACTCTCAGGCTTCCATGGACTGCTGCCGCCGAACTCGCCCCACTCACTGTCAAGCACCAGCCGGTGCTCCAGCGGGGAAATTGTCTTTAAGACGCATTCTCTGCGATCCACGGGAGTGAAGTTAAATACAAAGAAAAGTCCGTGTTCTTTCTTTTGAGCATATCGAACAAACGTGATGATACTCTCTTCTTTCCGGTCCTTCTCCACCCAGGCAAAGCCCTCAGGGCTGCAGTCAGCCTGATAGAGCTCCGGATTATCCCGATAAAACCAGAGCAGTGACTGGACATAATGGCGCATCTTCCGGTGCGGCTCCTCACTGAGAAGCTCCCAGTCCAGCGCACGCGCTTCGCTCCATTCCCTCTCCTGTGCGAACTCCTGTCCCATAAAAAGCAGCTTTTTGCCGGGATGGCCAAACATAAACGCATATGCAGCCCGAAGCCCTGCAAACTTCTCCGCCCCGTCTCCGGGCATTTTCTCAATCAGCGATCCTTTGCCATGCACTACCTCATCATGGGAATACGGCAGAATAAATTTCTCATCATAAGCATATACCATGCCGAACGTCATATTATCATGGTGATACTGCCGGTAGACCGGATCCTTCTGATAATAGAACAGCGTATCGTTCATCCAGCCCATATTCCACTTAAAATCAAATCCCAGTCCGCCGTCTTTTACGGGGCCCGTGACCATCTTCCACGGTGTGGACTCCTCGGCTATCATACAGCAACCCGGTGCACGCTCCTTTACGACGCTGTTCAGCTCCTGCAGAAACGAGACTGCTTCAAGGTTCTGATTCCCCCCGTAAATATTGGGAATCCACTGTCCCTCTGCACGGCCATAGTCAAGATACAGCATCGAAGATACCGCATCCACGCGCAGACCGTCCACATGGTACTCCTGCAGCCAGCACAGAGCACTTGCTATCAGAAAATTTCTTACCTGACACTTTTCAAAGTCAAAAACCTTCGTACCCCAGTCAGGGTGTTCACCTTTTCTCGGATCTTCGTACTCATATACGTATCCTCCGTCAAAAAGCGCCAGTCCATGATCATCTTTCGGAAAATGTGCCGGTACCCAATCCAGGATTACGCCTATACCTCTGCGGTGCATATAGTTTACAAAATACATAAAATCCTTCGGACTGCCGAATCGTGAGGTCGGAGCAAAATATCCCGTCACCTGATAGCCCCAGCTCCCGTCAAACGGATGCTCACAGATCCCCATGAGCTCCACATGCGTATAGCCCATCTCCAGCACATAATCGGCCAGCGCATGCGCCTGCTGCCTATAGTTGAGAAATCCGTCTTCTCCCTCTTTGTGATTTCTTCTCTGGAAAGAGCCCGGATGCACCTCATAGATCGACATTGGCGCAGTATCCGTCTTCGTCTGACTGCGCTTTCTGCACCAGGACTCATCTGTCCATTCATAGCCGGAAATATCTGCCACCCTGGATGCGGTTCCTGGGCGCAGCTCATATGCCGCAGCGTAGGGATCCGCCTTGTACCGGCGCGATCCGTCCCAGCTCTCAATGCAGAACTTATACAGATCTCCCTCAATAACTCCCGGAATAAATCTCTCATACACTCCCGAGCTGCCAAGGGGCTCCATAACGTCCGCATGCTCGTCCCAGCCGTTAAACGTTCCGATGACGCTCACTCTTCTGGCATGCGGTGCCCATACGCTGAAGCAGACGCCTTCCTTCTCTCCGTCTTTCGCCGCATGGGCACCCATCCTGCGGTAAATCTCATAATGTTTTCCCTCTCCGAACAGATAACAGTCAAAATCGGAACGCATGCTGACATCTCTTAAGTCTTTCACTTTTTTGTCTCCCCCTCGTATTCTGTCATTTTCTGCGGACGGATGTGCACCGCCCCGGTGTGCAGAATTCTGCGTCTGCCGTCGCACTCCACTTCCAGGCATCCCTGATCTGTAATCCCGCATGCTCTGCCTGCGTGTACTCTGCCGTCCTGCTCCCAGGTAATCTCTCTTCCCAGGATCATGGAGCGGCTTCGATACTCATCAAGAATCTCCCTGTCCGCCGGATGCGAGGCAAGACTGAAAACCTCCCTGGCAATCCGTGCAATCAGCTCATTTCGCGAGACACGGACAGAGCGCAGGGACGCTGCGCTCTTAGCAATTTCATCCGGAAATTCTGTCGTGGTAATATTTAATCCGATTCCGATAATCAGATATTCCAGCATGCCGCTCTCAAAGCTGCTGATTGCATCTGTCAGAATTCCCGCCGCTTTTTTGTCGTCAATCCAGATGTCATTCATCCACTTGATCTGCGGCTTCTCCTGCGAAACTTTTTCAATAACCCGGGCCACAGCTACAGCGGTTGCTGCAGTGACTGTGAGGAATTCCTCCACGCGCCGTTCCACATGAAGAATCACTGTCATATAGACCCCTGTATCGGCTGGCGAATAAAAGGAACTGCCGTATCGTCCCCGTCCGCCGCTCTGTGTATTTGCCGCAATCAGTCCGCGGTTTATCTCCTGTTCCATTAAAAGCCTTCGGGCTTCCAGATTTGTGGAATCTGTCTGTTCTACTACGCGCACAGTGCAGTCATCCATGCCCAGAAATGCACGCACCCCTGCTTCAGAAATCCTGTCGCTCTCCTCTATCATCCGGTATCCGCGATTGCGTACCGCCTCAATGCGGGAGCCCTCTTTGCTCAGACTGCGGATTGCTTTCCAGACAGCTGCACGGGTCACTCCCAGCTGCCCTGCAAGCTCCTCGCCGGATACGTATTCTCCGGGGTGCGTCTTCAGCGCGTACAGGACCTTCTCCTTTGCCGTCATTCGCCGCCGTGCTCCTGCAGCGGTTTGGTAAAACAGATGATCCGGTTTGCCTCCTGAAAGCCGCTCTTTAAATGGAACTTCAGACTCGCCTCATTGCTGATCTCACAGTCACTGGCAAATTCCCGGCATCCTTTCCCGGCAGCCCATTCCTCGCAGGCACTGAGAAGCTGCTCGGCACGTCCCTTTCCGCGATAGGCTCTCAGTAAAAATATCCCCTCCAGATAGCCGACCGGGCTTGTACGTGTTCCTTCCACATAGTCATGGCGAAGCTGACACTGGGCAAAGCCCACCGCCCTGCCATCCTCCATGCCGAGATAAATCACTCCCTCATCCGATTGAATAATATCCAGAAATTCCTGTATGATCTCCTCTCTCGCAGTCCTTTTCCATAACTGAACGGCCAGCTCTGCGGCTTCGCTGCAGTCCTGGGGTTCTATTTTTTTTATATCCATAAATACCTCCAAATAGAATTCTAATGCAAACTCAGTTTTCACTATTATACCGCTTTTCATTATCTGAGTACAGAACTTCTTATGTAATCAATTCTTAAATTTTTTAAATACTATGGCGACTGCAGACACGATAAACTCTGTCGCGGGGAATGCGCACCATACGCCCTGTATTCCCCAGAGCGCCGAAAACAGAAACGCTGCCGGGATAATAACAAGAAAACCGCGCAGAACAGAAATGACATTCGCAGGCACAGACTGTTCTGTGGAAGTATAGTACATGCAGAGTACCACGTTAAATCCCGCAAACGGACAGGCGGTAAAGTACAGCTGCAGTCCCTGCTCGGCAATGCTCTGCAACATGGGATTTTTCTCACTGTTGAAAATTGAGGCGATCTGAGGCGCTTTCAGGAGCACTGCTGCATAGATCAGCACGGAGAAAATCAGAACCGCAGCAAGAGCATACCGCAGCGTCGCCCTGCCATCCCTGATATTGCCGCTGCCGTAGCTGCGGCTGACCACAGGCTGAATCCCCTGTGCAATGCCGGTATAAATTGCAACAATCACAAGCGAGAGATTGGCTATCACGCCGTATGCCGCGACTCCGACGTTTCCCTCCAGTTTCATGATAATGGTATTAAATACGATGATGACTATGCCCGATGATACTTCGGTGACAAGAGAGGGTACGCCGCTTGTGAGAATTCCCGCAAGCAGCTTTTTCTGCGGCATGCACTTTGTAAAGTGAAAGCCGTTTTTTCCGCGGAGTATATGCGGTGAGAGAATCATCATACTGATCATCGGCGCAAGCCCTGTGGCAAATACAGCGCCGAAGATTCCCATATTGCACGGAAAGATAAACACCCAGTCCAGAACTACATTTGAGAGACTGCCGCCGATCATAGCAGCCATTGACAGCTGAGGAGCGCCGTCATTTCTCACAAAGCATAAAAGAACATTGTTCATCAGAAAGGCAGGGGAGAACAGCAGAATAACCCTGAGATATATCTTTGCCATATCAAAAACGGCACCCTCTGCGCCGAACAGTTTAACAATTGTCCCCGGCAGAAACACACCCGTAAGTATAAAAATTGCCGCGAACGCCGCGGCAAGCGTAACTGCGTTTGTAAAAATACGGTCTGCTCCCTCTCTGTGTTTCCGGCTTCTGAGGATTGAATACCTGGTGCCTCCTCCCATACCGATCATGAGTCCGCTGCCGTGAATAAAACTGTAAATGGGAATCGCCAGATTCAGCGCGGTCAGACCGTCCGTACCAAGTCCTTTTGATACAAAAAATGTATCCGCCAGTATGTAGCACGACAGTCCCAGCATCCCCAGAACATTCAAAGACGCATACTTTGCAAATTCCCGGAAGCAATGTGACTTATCCATTTTCTGAAACCTCCTGTAAAAAAAATAAAAGCACTGCTTCCGCATCTTCTAAGGCCTATCGATGCGAAATCAATGCTCTTTTGGTTTACCCGGCGGCAAACCATTTCTGTCCGATATAACTTATCACACACAGCCGCCGGTGTCAATCGGAAAAATCCCTTTTTTCTGTGCTCATTCCTCTGCAAACATCATCTGTTCCATGTAGATTCTGTTGAAGTCCGCATCACCTGAGAGATTCATTTCCTCCGTTGTCCGCGCAAGTTTTTCCATGCGTTCACGCGCTGAAGAGTCCAGCAGATACTTCACTGCTCCGCCAAGAGAAGTATTTCCGGCCGCCTTTGCCTTTCCGGCAAGTGCCGGAGGCAGCATACCGATAAATGCCGCTTTCTCTACATCCAGCTGAAAACCGAAGCCTCCTGCAATATACAGTGTATCCACATCTTCTTCTGTAATCCCCCAGCGCAGCAGCAGTGTCTCGATTCCTGCGCGCACAGACGCTTTTGCCAGCTGAATTTCCCGGACATCCTGCTGGGTAAAAACAATCTGCTGCCCGTCCTCTGTCCGGGCAAGAGGAAATCCGTCATCAAAGTAGTCCTCATCCAGCAGTCCTGTCTCATCTACAATCTCATTTCTGACAAGCTCTGATACTGTCTCCACAACCCCTGTCCCGCAGATACCGCTTGGAGGGGCATCTGCGATTGTCTCCACGGATATTTCTCCGCTGTTGAGTGCAACACGGGAAATTGCGCCCGGTATGCTTCCTGTTCCCCATTGAATGTTTCCGCCTTCAAATGCCGGCCCCGCTGCTGTCGATGCGGTGAGTATGCGTTCCCTGTTTCCCGCTGCCATCTCTCCATTCGTTCCGAGATCCACAAGCATGGATATCTTTTCTCCCTGATCTATGCCGCAGCAGACAATACCGGAAACAATGTCTCCCCCGACATATGTGGAAATTCCGGGCAGAATTGCTGCCGGTATACAGGGAAATGTATCTGATACCAGGAGATTCAGGCTGCTCTCAATCAGATCCAGATTGACCGGCGTAAACGGATATACACCCAGCCCTGAACAATCATATCCCATGAGCAGATGAATCATCGTCGTATTGCCTGCTATCGCCGCACAGGAGATATCTTCCCATGAGACTTTGGCTTTCCGCAGAAGTTCTTCCATACCGGCGCGCAGATCCTCCCGGATACTTTTTCGAAGCTCATCGCCCTTCCCGTCACACGATGCCTGAATACGCGAGATGACATCTGCTCCATACCGGCGCTGATGATTGATGCGTGACGCGGATGCCGCGGCAGAACCCGTCTTCAGATCAATAAGCTGCATCGCAATTGTCGTTGTACCGATATCTGCGGCAATCCCGTACAGCCCCGGCAGAGAGCTGCTCTCCCGAAGAACCGCTGTGTCTCCTTCAAACTGTGTCACTGCCTCATACGTTTCCGTATTCCTCTGCGGCAGTTCAATGATAAGGTCTGTCTCCGGATACGCTCTGCATGAGAGACGCCATCCGTCTGCAAGCTCAGATGTGGAAAATACCTTCTGATCTTCCGGCGTTACAGCCAGCTTTCCCTCTGCCACTCTGACCCGGCACTTCCCGCAGTGCCCATTTCCGCCGCAAATCGCCTCAAAGTACTGATCTGTCCCGGCAAGCGCTTCCAGAATGGACTGACCCGGTTCCAGATCTATTTCGCCGGTATGCTCCCGATCCCTTACCGTCATGTGAACTGCCGGCTTTTTTCTGAGCGGGCAATCCAGCCGGGGACACTTACTGCAGTCATGCTGTACCCGGAATACATCCGGATCCTCTGTAAGCAGGAAAATAATTCCCTGAGACTTTACCGGTCGGAACATATAGCCCGTTGAGATTCCCATGCCAAGCTCCTGCTCTGCGTGTGTCTTCTCGAAAATCAGCTTCTGACGCGCCATCGGCATATCGACAGGCGCCTCCATGCGGCGGCTGATTCCCACTTTGCGCAGCGCACACTCCTGTCTGAGTGCTTCCATCATCGGCTCCTCCAGATGAAACAGCATCGAATCTGCCGCGCTGTCAGCAATCATTCCCTTCAGGCAGTCTCCTGTTTCAAACTGCTGCGTGGAATATTCGCCAAGCTTTCCTCCTACAGTGAGCAGAACAAAAGCTGCACGTTCCCCGCTCTCGGGAATCGTTCCGAATCGAATCAGTACCGCCGGGGCACACATAGCCTCCAGTTCTTCTTTTACATCCTCATATTCTTCCAGTACTTCCTCATAGACAGGGCTGTCCTCCTTAAGTTCCATCATTCGCAAAACATCCGCACGGTCTGTCCGCACAGGCAAATCCGTCAGTTTTATCACCTGTTCCTGGTCCATCCTGTTACCTCCCAATCATTTTTCTGTCAAAAGAAGCGCCCGGCATTTCTGCCTGACGCCCCTTCATCCTTTTCTCTTTAAGCGTTCTTCTCCAGAACTGCCTTTTTTGCCATTTCTGCTGCGGTTGCTGCATCCGGTGTGTAATAGTCTGCGCCGATCTCATCCGCGAAGGTCTGATTCACAGGAGCGCCTCCTACCATTACAATATATTTATCACGCACACCCTTTTCGTTCATGCGGTCGATAACGGTTTTCATATTCGGCATTGTTGTTGTTAAAAGAGCAGACATACCGATAATATCCGCACCTACTTCTTCTGCCTTCTCGATGAAAACATCCGGCTCTACATCTACGCCCAGGTCATAGATCTCCATGCCGGCACCCTTCATCATCATCACAACCAGGTTCTTTCCGATATCATGAAGGTCTCCCTTTACGGTTCCGATGACAGCTTTTCCTACCGGTTTATTTCCGATCTCTACCAGCTTCGGCTCCAGAATCGCGATACCTGCGTTCATCGCACGGGCAGCTACCAGAACTTCCGGAACGAATACCTCGTTTCTTTTGAACTTGCCGCCGATTACCATCATTCCGGCAAGAAGACCGTCATTTAAGATTGCTTTCGGATCTACTCCCTCATCAAGCGCCTGCTGTACCAGGGTCTTTACATTTTTTGCGCGTCCTTTCTGTAAAAATTCAGAAATCTCTTCAATTATAGCCATTTTTTTCTCCTCCTGAAAAATGTCCGCCTCTTCCGCTTTTGAGGCTGTTGTATTTTGTTTTGGCGCTTTCCGCTACGCCTTGTTTTGATGATCCTATTATAAAATACTGTGTGGAAAAATTTTGGACTTTTTTTCGATGCAAGGTATTTTTTTTAGGATTTCTATGCTAGAATGATTCAAAGGAGGATTTGATTATGAAACCATATCTCTACACAGTCGTGGATGAAGCAAAGCTGCGCGATATGCTCTCTACCTTTCACGGGTGTATTAACATACCTATCCAGGTGCTTGACGAAAACGGCAGAATCCTGCAGTCCTGCGGAGAAACATCTGCATTCTGCGCGCTGTTTCAAAAGCAGCTTCCCAAGGGGGATTCCTGTGTGATCCAGCATGCCCGTGCCGGGCAGAAGGCTATGGAACTCGGAGAACCATATATTTTCGAGTGCCATGCGGGATTAAACCATATTATTTTTCCATTGATCAACCGGCAGACACTTTTTGGCTCCATTCTCGTAGGACCGTTTCTGATGGATGAACCGGACTCTGTGCTCATCAGCGATATAGCACGGCGTTACCCGCTTCCCACAGAGCTGCTGCTGGAAATGTACGACGAATCCGGCAATCTGCCCGTCGTATCTCCCG
Organism: uncultured Lachnospiraceae bacterium; assembly: GCA_944375815.1. Classification (GTDB taxonomy): domain Bacteria; phylum Bacillota; class Clostridia; order Lachnospirales; family Lachnospiraceae; genus Egerieimonas_A. The sequence continues at coordinate 13,438 of CALWBA010000120.1, forward strand.
CAAAAGTCACACATTTAAGTCATCTGCTGTATTATCTGTTCTTCGGTCTGATTTCAGACGGAAAAGAGCAGCTTTTAACCAATCAGAAAATTCTGCATCAGCAGTCGCGCATCAGCGAGTCTATCCAGATGTACAAAACCTCCTGTATGCCTTCTGAGAGCTCCTATCCATATGAAAAGGAAAAAGAACTGATCACAAAAGTTAAGACAGGAA
>CALWBA010000121.1 GCA_944375815.1 uncultured Lachnospiraceae bacterium
TTGCCGCAGCTTAATAGGGGTTCTTTGACAGTCTGAGAGGGAGGGCGTCTGCCCTCCCTCTATAAATATTTTACGGACTCTCGTTCGATTAATTTCACATCCAGTGTCTGACTTTCGCTGGGAATATCCGGATCAGCGATACGCCGCAGAAGAATATCACAGGCAAGAGCTGCTTTTTCTTCAATATCCTGATGTATGGATGTCAGTCCAAGCGTTGAAATACGTTCCAGCGGGAAGTCGTCAAAGCCGATCAAAGAGAGATCATCCGGTATTGCGATACCCATGTGGTGAGCGGCAATGTAGATTTCGCTGGCAATTTGGTCTGAAGTAACAAACAACCCGGTGGGACGTTCTTCTGACTTCATTATAGCAGAGAGAATCTCTTCCGTAGACCGGGCGGCCTGGTTGTAAATCTGGTTTTCCGGAAGGATGACACCTGCCTGCGAAAGTGTTTCTGAAAAACCGGCCAGTCGTTCTGAAATAACGCCGGTGGAATCAGCCAGCGGACCGGCAAAGGCCAGCCGCCGATGTCCGCGCGAGAGGAAATGCTCTGCCGCCAGCGCACCGCCTTTGTAATCGTCGATTCCCACATTGCTGACCTGACGTACATTGCTGTAACTGTCTGTAAAGACGAGAGCCATCTGATTTTCGTTGCGGATTTTGCGCATTTCGCTGTCGAAAACACCGAGAAAAATTGCTCCTTCCGCTCTCCATGAACGCAGCGAGAGGGTGATATCCGAATAATCCTGAACGAAATGCACCATCACATAATAACCTTTCTGCTGCATTGTCTTAATAATAATTCCAAGAAACAGGGAAGAGTATGGATCAGCAAGCGGGTTTCCGTTATCTGTATTTCGCAGAACAGCTGCAATAATCCGTGAGGAACGTGCTGCCAGACTGCGGGCTGAAGAGTTCGGAACATAACCCATCTCATCAGCGATAGTCCTGATTCGCTGTGCTGTTGTCTCTGAGACTTTGCCGCCCTGATTTCCGTTAATTACTCTTGATACAGTCATCATACTGACTCCTGCGCGTGCTGCAATATCCTTAAGGGTTACCATAAATTATCACCTCACATTATAATGTTAACGCTATTCTATAATTCTGCTCTTCATTATACGGGAAATTCCTGATAAATCCAACTGCTGAAATAGAAAAATAGATAAATTTATGAAAAATGCACAAAAATAAATGGGCAAAATTTTATACAATGCAGAAAATATTATGGATATATTGACAGAATGACATAAAAGTGCTACCATACACCTAAGGTTAGCGCTAACATCACAAAACAGTCAGATATGGAGGTATGAATATGTGGAAAAAGTTTCTAGCTGCAGGCATGACAGCAGCGCTGCTAGTATCCTTTACCGGATGCGGAAGTGATCAGGATATATCGCACAGCGGCATAACGGATACAAATCCTGATAAAGGTCTTGAAATTATCGGAGACAATGTAACATATGACCCCAACCATCTGGTAAATAACGGAGAGCCGGTTACGCTGGATTGGTGGCTGTGGGATGCAGCAGATGTGTTCGGAAAGTTTGCCGAGGCATATGAGGAGATTCATCCTAATGTTACAATTAACATTATCAATAACCCATGGGATGGATTCTGGACAAAACTGCCGCTGGCGCTGCAGAAGGGAGAAAAAGGTCCGACATTATTCAACGTGCATAACAGCTATCAGCATTTACTGCTGACTTACATGGCGCCGTATGAAATTGACACAGAAGATCTTGAAGCGGACTTTTTTACTGCAAAGTCTCATGAGATAGACGGCAAGATTTACTATACAGATTACGGCATCATGACAGGTGCTATTTACTACAATACAGATATGTGGGAAGCAGCGGGACTTACAGATGAGGATATTCCGGAGACCTGGGACGAATTCAGGGAGGTCGCCAAGAAACTGACGATCCGTGAGGATGGCAAGCTCGTACAGGCCGGATTTAATTACAACGGCGATTATCATGTATTCATGCTTGGAATTCCGTATCAGTACGGTACCACTACCTTTGAAAAAGATATGAAGACGGTTGATTTTACAAGCGAGGGAATGCTGAAGACAGCACAGATGCTTCAGGATTTTTATGAGGTCGATCAGGTCGGCGATAAAGACTTCGGTAGTGACGCAGCGCAGAGCTTCGGCCAGGGCCAGAGTGCAATGGTTTACAAATGGGGCAACTATAAAGGCACACTTGAAACAAACTACCCTGAAATTAATTACGGTACTTTTGAGGTTCCAACAGTTGATGGAGAACCATTCGCTTATGACCGCTATAATGGAGAGTCTACACCGGGAATCAATAAAAATGCTTCACCGGAACAGCTTGAAGTCGCACAGGATTTTATCCGGTTCTATATGGCAAATAAGGATCTGCAGAAAGAATTGTGCATGTACTACAACCTGTTTCCAGCCAATAATGCTCTTCGTGACGATGAGGACATTATGGGAAATCCGGCTGTTGCGGCAGTTGCGGAACACATTGAGGATTACATCTGGCCGGGTGCAATGCCTTCCACTCTGGAGGACAATTTAAAAATTGCAGGACAGGATATTATGTATAATCACAAGGATATTCAGAAAACACTGCAGAATGCACAGGATATTGTCAATGTAGACCTGGCTAATATTGACTTCACATCTTCGGAGAATCTGTATTATAAGTATGATAAGTAGGGGGAGGAAAGAGTATGTTTAAGAAAAAAAGACCGCTGCAGAGCAAAAGTGAAATCGTGCTCAGAAATATTGTTGTTGCCTTTCTCGTTGTATATATGGGAATCTTCCTGATTGTTCCTATTATCATGGCTTTCCTGGGAAGCTTTCATCTGTGGAATCCGCTGAATGGTACGTATGAGTTTCTCGGGCTTGATAATTACATACGTATGTTCCAGTACCCGACATTCTGGACTGCGATGGTTAATACACTGATTTTCTGTGCAGTTGTAGTAATTTTCCGTGTTTTGCTGGGACTTGGGCTGGCTTACGCGATCACATCCAAGATGACGAAGCGTAAGACATTTTTCAGAACTGTATTTTACATGCCCACAGTAACACCGCTTGTTGCTGTTGCATTTGTCTGGAAGATTATGTACAATCCTCAGTTTGGTCTTATAGATCAGGTGTTTGGCCTTGATATTAACTGGCTGTACAGTTCGAACCTGGCGCTTCCGGCAGTTATGGTTATGACAATCTGGAAGGATTTCGGATATGCTGTTATACTGTTTATGTCCGGTCTGCTTTCCGTACCGTCTGATTACTATGAGGCATCACATATAGACGGAGCGAATGCATGGCAGACATTCAGAAGCATTACACTGCCGCTCTTAAAGCCTACAATGATCTTCGTGGTTATTACTTCCATCATTTCCTATCTGCAGGCGTATGTGCCGGTTATGGTAATGACAAAAGGCGGACCCGGTACATCAACGTATCTGAGCTCCTATCTGGTATATGATCAGGCATTTGTAAAATATAATTTCGGCTATGCGTCGGCGATCGCATTTTTCATTTTGATTCTGACAGCAGTGCTCACAGTTATCTCCTTTAAGGTCACCGGAGAGAAAGCATAGAAAGGCGGGGAAAAAAGTATGAAAAAACAAAGAGTAATGAGCGTGACGCTCTTTATCGTCCTGATACTGGCGGGAATCGTAACCGTGGTTCCTTTTGTATGGATGGTTCTGTCATCTTTTAAGACAAATGCAGAGATCAGTTCCCTGCATCAGACGCTTATTCCGCAGGAATTTACCTTCGACAATTATACTTCACTGCAGTCAAATTTCAACTTTTTAAGATATTTTGCAAACAGTGTTTTTATTGCAGTGGTAGTTACGGTTCTGGTAATATATATCAGCTGCCTGTGCGGTTTCGTTTTGAGCAAATATGAATTCAGGGGGAAGAATCTCATCTTCAGTTTTGTAATGATGACAATGATGATTCCGTGGTCTGTGACAATTATTTCCAGATACACGATGTTTATGAAGGCAGGACTGCAGGATACATATCTGTCACTGATCCTGCCGGTCATGGTAAGCGGATTTGGAATCTTTATGATG
>CALWBA010000122.1 GCA_944375815.1 uncultured Lachnospiraceae bacterium
GCTCCGTTGAGCATAAACTTCATGTTTCCGGTTCCGGAAGCCTCTTTGGAAGCCAGAGAAATCTGCTCAGAAACATCACACGCCGGAATCAGCTTCTCCGCCTTGGAAACGTTATAATTCTCTACCATCACGATGCTCAGATACGGGCTTACCTCCGGATCGTTATTCACCAGCTCACTCAGGCAGAGAATCAGGTGAATGATATCCTTCGCGATCGTATAGGCCGGAGCTGCCTTTGCTCCGAAGATCATCGTAATCGGAGTCTTCGGAAGATTGCCCTTCTTGATCTCCAGATATTTATAAATCGCATACAGTGCGTTCATCTGCTGGCGTTTATGCTCGTGCAGACGTTTGATCTGAATATCAAAGATAGAATTCGCATTGATATCCAGCCCCTGTGTTTCATACAGATATCGTTTCAGTTTTCTCTTATTATGAGTTTTGATCTCCTCCAGGCGATGAAGCACCTTCCTGTCATCCTGGAATTTTAAGAGTTCTTCCAGTCTGGAGGCATCTTTCTTAAATCCATCCCCGATCAGGCTTTCAATATATTTGGAGAGCTGATGGTTGCAGTGCAGCAGCCAGCGGCGGAATGTGATTCCATTTGTCTTATTATTGAACTTCTCCGGATAGATATCATAGAAGTACTTAAGCTCGGAGTTTTTAAGGATCTCTGTGTGCAGCGCTGCAACACCGTTAACGGAAAAACCGTAATGGATGTCAATATGAGCCATGTGTACACGGTTATCTTTGTCGATAATATATACGCGCTCATCGGAATACTTTTCTCTAACCCTGCGGTCAAGCTCGCGGATGATCGGCAGCAGATGGGGTACCACTTTTTCCAGATAGTGAACCGGCCATTTTTCCAGCGCCTCGGCGAGAATCGTATGGTTCGTGTATGCGCAAGTTTTTGTTACAACATCGATTGCCTCATCCATAGAGAATCCTCTCTTCTGTGTCAGCAGCCGGATCAGCTCAGGAATGACCATGGTAGGATGTGTATCGTTAATCTGAATAACCGCATGCTCATACAGCTTGTGCAGGTCGTATCCCTTCTCATCCATCTCTTTTAAGATGAGCTGAGCTCCGTTTGAAACCATAAAATACTGCTGGTAAATTCTCAGCAGCTGTCCCTGCTCATCGCTGTCATCCGGATACAGAAACAGTGTCAGATTCTTCTGTACATCATTCTTATCAAAAGAAATTCCGTCTCTTACGATGGAGTCGTCCACGCTGTCCGCGTCAAACAGGTGCAGGCGGTTGCATCCCTCTTCATATCCCGGTACATCGATATCATACATAACGGAGTGCATTGTGAAATCCTTAAACGGGACTTCAAAAGACACGCTCTGACGATTCAGCCAGGACAGAGGCGTAATCCACGGATTCTTTTCTTCCTTCTGCTTGTTATTCACAAATGCCTGGCGGAACAGTCCGAAGTGATAATTCAGGCCAATGCCGTCTCCCGGCAGCCCCAGATTGGCAATAGAGTCAAGGAAGCAGGCCGCAAGACGTCCCAGACCGCCGTTTCCAAGAGACGGTTCCAGCTCCATCTCCTCAATTTCAGCCAGATCTTTGCCGTTTTTCTTCATAACTGCAGCCGCCTCGTCGTACAGCCCCAGATTAATCAGGTTATTGGAAAGCAGTTTTCCCACAAGGAACTCAGCGGAAATATAATATACCTTCTTTGTTCCCTGATTCTTCGGACGTCCTGCCATTGCCTCCTTCGTGTACAGAAGAAGTGCCTCGTAAACCTCCTGGCGGGTGCAGTCCTTAATTGCTCTTCCGAAATGCTGCATTACGATTTCCTCTAATCTTTTCTCCATAATAATCCTCCTATTCTGCCGGCTCTGTGGACTCTCTGACGACCAGCTCGCCCTGAAATGTCCTTGACTCCGGCTCTTTTCCGTCTAATATCATGTCAAATAGAATATCTGCTGTCTCTCTTGCGATCTCCTCTACCGGCTGGCGTATCGTCGTGATACTCGGGCTGTAAAACTGCCCGATTTCCAGACCGTCATATCCGGCAACCGCACAATCATGTCCAACCCGAATGCCCGCTTCGTAAAGCGCCCTGCAGGCGCCCACTGCCAGAGTATCCGCGACTGCAAACAGAGCTGTAAAATCCCGGCGCTGTGCAAGAGCTCTCTTCGTCAGCTCATAGCCGTTTGTAATGGAAAAGTGATCGCTGTCTCCCCTCAGTTTGAAAATCAGATTTTCATCCGGCTGTATGCCGTGATCCTTCAGTGCCTTTAAATACCCTTCAAATCTCAGCTTTCCGACACTCAGATCCGTGTCAGCGCTCGTCAGAGTAGCAATTCTTTTATGTCCCTGCCGGCAGAGATAATCCACCAGCTTATAACTCTCCGCAAAGTCATCCACTGAAACTGCTGCCGCCATGGGAACTCCGAAATCCTCTGCACGCCCCGCTGTACTCACAACAAACGGAACGCGAAGCTTCTTAAGTTTCTCTCTGTGATGGCGGAAATTTCCGCCCAGAAATACAATTCCTTTCAGCTTCTTCTCCTGCACCATTTCCAACGCCTTATCCAGCTCATTTTCATACGGCTCGACAGGCTGCAGAATGCAGGCATACGAATGCTGCTGCGCCTTCTTCTGTATAACGTCAATCATTCCGCTGAAAAACGGATTCCCAATACCTTTTACGAGAATTGCTACCGTATCGGATTCTGTGATCTTTAAGTTTCTCGCGCTCTTGTTCGGAATATATCCCGACTCCTCGATAACTTTCAAGATCATCTCTTTCGTCTCCGGGTTAATATCCGGATGGTTATTCATAGCCCTTGATACGGTACTTACTCCTACTTTGCACTTTCTGGCAATATCCCGGATGGTCATGGTAGCCATACTCACTCCCGGATACGTCCGTACAGTTTCGCTGCGCGGCGCATCCTCTTTGCAAGCTCATCTGTAAACTCTTCCGGAAGCATTCTCCACTTCCAGTTATCTCCCAGTGTGGACGGTGTATTAATACGGGCCTCACTGCCGAGTGCGAGATAGTCCTGAATCGGAATAATAGCCATATCTGCCACGCTGCGAAGCGCTGTGCAGATAAAATCCCACGCAAGCTGCTCTCCCTCAGAACCTTCATTTCTCATATATTCCCGCGCATATGTCCGATCAGCATCTGATATTGCCTGATCCCATCCAAGCACGGTATCGTTGTCATGCGTTCCGGTGTATACCACGCAGTTATTTGTATAAAGATGGGGCTGATAATCGCTCTCGTCTCTCGAGTCAAATGCAAACTGCAGCACTTTCATGCCCGGATAGCCGGTATCCTTCAAAAGTTTCATTACACTGTCAGTCAAAAATCCCAGATCCTCCGCGATAATCGGCAGATCTCCCAGCTTTTCTTTCATAGTGCGGAACAGATTATATCCCGGACCTTCTTCCCAGTGACCGTTTTCAGCAGTCTTATCCCCGTATGGAATAGAATAATATGCGTCAAAACCGCGGAAATGATCAATCCGGACAATATCATAAAGCTCGAAGCAATATTTTACGCGGCGCATCCACCACTCATATCCCTGCTTTTTATGATATTCCCATTTATACAGAGGATTGCCCCAGAGCTGGCCTGTAGCAGAAAATGCATCCGGCGGGCATCCCGCAACGGCTGACGGCAGGTTCTCTTCCGTGAACTGAAACATCTCCGGGTTTGCCCAGGTGTCCGCTCCATCGAACGCCACATAGATCGGAATATCGCCGATTATTCGGATTCCCTGATCATTGGCGTAGCTTTTCAGGGCCGTCCACTGCTTTATAAATTCATATTGCTGGAAGCGATAGAATGCAATGTCATCTTTTAATTCCTCTCTTGCCTGCTCCAGCGCCTCAGGCTGCCGATTTCGAAGCCCTTCCTCCCACTCAATCCAGCTCTTTCCGCCGTTGGCATCCTTCACCGCCATATACAGACTGTAATCCTCCAGCCAGTAAGCGTTCTCCTCACAGAATCCTGCGAACTCCTCATCCGGCATAAAACGCTCAAACGCTTTTCTCAGAATGGGAAATCTTCCGAAGTAAATCTTCTCATAGTCCACATATCTGTCATTATCCCCAAAATCACATGCTTCACACTCTTCCTCTGTGAGCAGCCCCTCTTCAATGAGCTGCTCCAGGTCAATATAATATGGGTTCCCCGCAAAGGTTGAAAAGGATTGGTACGGGGAATCCCCATATCCCGTAGGCCCCAGAGGAAGGATCTGCCAGTTCTTCTGACCGGCAGCTTTTAATTTATCAACAAACTCATACGCTTCCCTGGAAAAGCATCCGATTCCGTACTTGGATGGCAGGGAAGTAATCGGCAGCAGCACCCCACACGTTCTCATTCGTCATTCTCCTTTATTCATTCCGTTTTTGTTGGAACCGTTTTCGGTAACGTTATCGGTAACGGTTCCGGCGATGATTAAAGAATACCATACCGCTCTGGATTTTGCAAGTCTTTTTTGAAAAAAGCTTTATTTTATGAAGGGTTTTCCGTTTAACTCAAAACAGAGGCACATCGCTGTGCCCCCGTCATTATTTCTTAAATAAAATCCGTATTTTCGTTCCTTTTCCCTCTTCGCTGTCTACTTTGATTTTTGCCTCATGCAGATTTGCTCCATGCTTCACGATAGACAGTCCAAGTCCTGTTCCGCCTGTCTGACGTGAGTGGCTCTTATCCACGCGGTAGAATCTCTCAAAAATACGTTCCTGATCCTCTTTGGGAATGCCGATGCCTGTGTCCTCGACTGTCAGAATCGCCGTATTATCTGCGGTATCTACATGAATTTTGACATTGCCGCCGTCCACATTATACTTAATCGCATTGTCGCAGAGATTGTAGATCATCTCATAGATTACACGGCGTACTCCGTAAATAATTGCAGTCTTGCCGGTCAGCTCCAGGTGAATATTTCTCTTCTGCGCGGGCATATGCAGTCCCGCACAAACCTCGCGTGCTACACCGTACAGCTCTACCTCTTCTTTTTCCATCTTCTGTCCCTGTTCCTCCAGATGAGACAGTTTGATAATATCCTCAACCAGAGACTTTAACCGGCTTGCTTCCTGGTAAATACGTTTGGAAAACTCAGGAATGTCCTCCTGGCGCACCAGCTGATTCATCATCAGCTCCGCGTAGCCCGATATCGACATCAGCGGTGTTTTCAGCTCGTGAGATACATTGGCGGTAAATTCCCTGCGCATCTCTTCTGCTCTTACCTTCTGCGTCACATCAAGCACCATCAGAACGGCACCCGTGATCTGCCCGGAGACAATTACAGGATTCATCCGGATCTGATATGTCTTTCCGGAAATATCCTCCTGCATCTCCTGCGGTGTCCCGGCGATTACACATTCAAGAGCCTCCTTGATTTCCGGCTTACGGTACACAGTCAGAATATCATGATTCAGGCAGTCCCTCGCATCCGCTGAAAAAATCTTCTGAGCAGCCTTATTGATGGCAATTACCTCGCTTCGATTTGTGACAATCAGACCATCCTTCATGTTTTCCGTGATTGCAAGATACTCTTCCTGATTCTGCTTCATCTGCTCAACCTGGCGTCTGATCTGTTCCTTCTGCTGCCTTATCCTGCGCATCAGCGGCGTAAGTTCCTCATAAATAATACCGCTGTCGGGATTATCCAGATCCACCCTGTTAATCGGAGCTATAATCTTATCTGTCTGATAATATACAATAAAAATAGTCAGAATAAGGATTCCTATGATCAAAATCCCTACCAGAGTAATTCCGGAAAACAGTGTCTTAAACACACTGTCCGCGGTTGCAGATACACGAACAACCATGCCGCTGTCCAGACGCGCTGCATAATATACTGTCTCCGTGCCCAGCGTCTGAGAATATCTGCGGGCTTCCCCATACCCTTTCTTAAGTGCAGCACGAACTTCCGGACGGTCCTCCTTTTCGGTAACATCATCTGCATCACGTACGGAATCAAATAAGACATTTTGGTCCTGGTCAAACAGGGTTACACGGCTTGATGTGATATCCCCCACTTCCTGCGTCAGATAATCCACACCATAGTTATTCATCGCCTGCTGGATATAGCCGCTTTCGTTTTTAAGCGCCTGCTGGATCTGATGGTACGTCCTCTGATAGAGCACGACGCTCATTGCAATAAATGTTACAAGTACAGAGAGCGTCACCATGATACTGGTGTTTTTGAAAATCTTCTGCTTCATCTCATCCTCCGATTTTGTATCCCACTCCGCGCACGGTTTCTATATAATTGCCGCACTCTCCAAGCTTCTGGCGCAGCGTTCTGACATGAACATCCACTGTTCTGGTCTCACCGTCAAAATCATATCCCCAGACCTGCCCCAGCAGACGGTCCCGTGTCATTACAATACCCTGATTTTCCATCAGCGTGTGCAGCAGCTCGAATTCTTTCAGCGTAAGATTGACTTTCTCCTCACCGGCTGTCACCTGATGGCGCTCTACCTCCATACTCAGATCGCGGAAGATCAGCACATCGCTCTTCTGATTTCTGCTTCCTCTTCTCAGAACCGCACGTACGCGGGCCAGAAATTCCATCATGCCGAACGGCTTTACAATATAGTCATCGGCCCCGCAGTCCAGCCCGATCACCTTATCATATTCGGATCCCTTGGCCGTTACCATGATAACAGGAATGTCCCTGGTTCTCTCCGATGCCTTTAACTTCTTTAAAATATCCATTCCGTTTTCTCCCGGAAGCATGATATCCAGAAGAATCAGCTCCGGCATTTCTTCCGAAAGAGCTGCTTCCATGTCTGCACCGTTCTCAAATCCTTTTGCCTCAAAACCGCCTCCGGTCAGAGTATAGATAACCAGCTCGCGGATATTTCGCTCGTCTTCCACACAGTAAATCATAACTGTACCTCTCCTCTGTGCTGTCCTGTAATCGAAAATTCTACCCATTCAGCGATATTCGTCGCGTGATCTCCGATTCTTTCATAGTATTTTGCAATCATCAAAAGATCCAGGGACTCCACTCCTGAAGCTTCCCCTGTACCGATTCCCCGCACCAGCTGCTCGCGTATCTCGTCAAACAGCTTGTCAACCACATCATCGTATTCAATGGCATCCTGCGCAATTTTCAGATCCTGCTTTACATAGGCATCCACGCTGGCCGTCACCATCTTGATCGTGGCCTTGGCCATCTCACCGATCGGAAATCTTCGCGCGGATCCCCTGAATTCACCGGTCAAAATTATCTCTGCGATGTCGGATGCCTGATCTCCGATCCGCTCCATATCCGTGATCATCTTAAGTGCCGCGGAAATTTTGCGCAGATCGCCTGCCACTGGCTGCTGCTGCAGAAGAAGCTTTAAGCATATGCTCTCGATCTCCCGTTCCTTCATATCGATCGCGGAATCTTTCTGAATCACATCCTGCGCCGCCTCACGCTCTCCTGTCTCCAGAAGCTGATATGTGCGCTCAATCACCTGCTCGCAGAGCGCTCCCATCTCAATCAGCTCCGTATGCAGGTTCTCAAGCTGTCTGTCAAATCTGTTTCTCATATCAACCAAACCTCCCTGTGATGTAATCTTCTGTGCGCTTGTCCTTCGGCATGGTAAACATCTGCTCCGTATCTCCGTATTCCACCATCTCTCCCATCAGGAAAAAGGCTGTATTGTCCGAAATACGCGCTGCCTGCTGCATGTTGTGCGTAACCATGACAATAGTATATTCTTTTTTCAGTTCCTCTGCAAGATCTTCGATCTTTGAGGTGGAAATCGGATCCAGAGCCGATGTCGGCTCATCCATCAGCAGTACTTCCGGCTGGACAGCAAGCGCGCGGGCAATACAAAGTCTCTGCTGCTGCCCGCCGGACATACCAAGCGCGCTCTTCTTTAATCGATCCTTGACCTCATCCCAGATTGCAGCCTGGCGCAGAGAGCGCTCCACAATCTCATCCAGTTTTGCATGATTTCTGATCCCATGTGTTCTTGGCCCATAGGCAATGTTGTCATAAATACTCATCGGAAACGGATTTGGCTTCTGAAATACCATTCCCACCCGTTTTCTCAAGTGGTTCACATCCATTTTCTTATCGTAGATATTTTCCCCGTCCAGACAGATCTCGCCGTCAATGCGGCAGCCCTCTACCAGATCATTCATTCGGTTTAATGACTTTAAAAGTGTGGACTTTCCGCAGCCGCTCGGTCCGATAAATGCTGTGATCTTTTTATCCTCCATGTTCAGATTTATATTTTTAAGTGCATGGAAGTCGCCGTAATACAGGTTCATATTCTTTACTGAAATCTTATCCATCTTTCTTCCTCTCAGTTTTTCGCAATCTTTTTTGCAAGCAGGCCGGAAATACCGTTAATGATAAATACCATCACAAGCAGCACAACGGCCGTGGCATATGCCTTGTCAATATGAAGTCCCTCGCTTGAAAGTACATACATATGCACAGCAAGCGTTCTGCCGGAATCCATGATTCCTGCGTATTTTGCCACCGTTCCGGCGGTGAACATCAAAGCTGCAGTCTCGCCGACCACTCGTCCCACTGCAAGGATGACTCCGGACAAAATACCCGGTACTGCTGCCGGAAGTACAATCTTAAAAATCGTCCGAAGTTTGCCGGCTCCGAGTCCGAAACTTGCCTCACGATACGCAGGCGGTACAGACACGAGCGCTTCCTCCGCTGTGCGCATAATCAGCGGCAGAATCATGATTGCAAGTGTGAATGCTCCGGACAGCATGGAATATCCCCAATGCAGAGCTGTAGAGAAAAACAACATACCGAACAGTCCGTATACGATAGATGGTATTCCGGACAGCGTCTCCGCCGTAATACGGATTATACTTACAATTTTTCCTTTATGATTGGCATATTCCACAAGAAAAATCGCCGCAAAAATCCCGAGCGGAGCAGCAACCAAAAGCGCGATGCATGTCATAGTCAGAGTGTTGACTGCTGCCGGAAGCAAAGAGACATTATCGCTTGTGTACTCCGGTGCGAATAAGTCCGCGGACAGATTTGCCACACCTTTTACCACAATAAACAGAATCAGAAAGATCAGTACTCCTACTGCGATTCCCGCAGCTGTCCAGGTAATGCCCGTTAAAAATTTGGAAAACCAGCTCTTCTTATAGGTGACCTCAATCCTCCGTCCCGGCTTGTCATCTTCCGGAAGATGCCGCTCGGCCTGTGTCTCTGAAATTTCCAAATTTGTATTTGCCAGTTTCACTGTTTTATGCATGAGTTGCCCTCCTGTTCAAAAGCGATACAATCAGATTGATCAGCAGGATAAACACGAAGAGTACCACTCCTGTGGCAATCAAAGCCTCTCTGTGCAGCCCTGACGCGTATCCCATTTCCATCACAATATTTGAAGTCAGCGTACGTACGCCGGCAAGGATGCCCTCCGGCATGCGCGTCTGATTTCCGGCCACCATAATAACCGCCATTGTCTCACCGATCGCCCTGCCCACGCCAAGTACAATCCCCGCAACTACTCCCGATTTTGCAGCCGGAAGAATTGTAAAAAACACGCTGTGAGAATGCGTCGCTCCAAGTGCAAGCGCCCCTTCATAGTAACTCTTCGGAACACTCTGCAAAGATGCCTCCGTAACTCCCACAATCGTCGGCAGAATCATGATTGCAAGCAGAATTGACGCTGTAAGCATTGTACTTCCGCTCTTTAAAATAAAAGTTTCTTTCATTATCGGTACCAGTACAATCATTCCAAAGAAGCCATACACGACAGACGGTACACCTGCCATCAGGTTGATGCCCGCTCTGCAGACTCTGTACCACCGCTTCGGGCAGTAATACGCAAGGAATACAGATGTCAGAAGCGCAATCGGTACGCCGATGACAATTGCCCCTGCAGTAACATAGATGCTTCCCAGTATCATCGGGAGAATTCCATACATGTCATTGCCCGGTTTCCACGTCTGCCCAAGCAGAAAATCAAATACTCCGATTTTTCCCATTGCCGGCAGTCCGTTCGCAAACAGGAATACGCAGATCAGCAGTACTGCGAGCACTGATGCGCACGCGGCAATGAAAAATATCATCTTCATAATCATTTCTTTTGCAGCTCTCGCTCTCATAGTTTCCTCCTGTCCCAGCCGGGGACGATAATTATTCTGCCAGATCCGACCATTTCGTAACTTCACCCGTATAGATCGCTTTTACCTGGTCCGTCGTCAGATTAGATATCTGGTTGTCCTTATTTAAAATCACAGCGATTCCATCTGTGGCAATCACAGTGGAAACAAGCCCCAGCTCCTGTTCATCTTCGTCTAAGCTCCGGGATGCCATTCCGATATCGCAGAGTCCCTCATCTGCCGAGTTAATGCCTGTTGTGGAGTCAGACTGCTGTACCTCTATCTCAGCATCCGCATTCAGCTCCATATAAGCTTCTGAAAGTTTCTCCATGACAGGTGCCACTGAGGATGAGCCCGCAACGACCACCTTGCCCCCGGGTTTGCTTCCGGCATACGGCTGCAAGCCGTCAAGCGGAATATATCCTTCTTTCTCCACAACTGCCTGACCTTCCTCACTCAGAATATAATCCACAAAATCCTGAGCAGTATCGCTGAGCTTTTCCTTTGTCACGATATTAAACGGTCGGCTCACCTTGTAAGCACCGCTTTTTACATTTTCCGGCGTTGCCTCATTTCCATCGATCATTGCCGGTTTAACCGTATCATTCAGGGATCCAAGCGAAATGTAGCCGATGGCGGAAACGTCCTGGGATACGGTTGTCATCATTACCGCTGTACTGTTTGTGACCTGTGCGCCGTCCGTCGTCAGATCCATCTTTCTGCCGTCCCCATTCTTCTGTTCGATGCCGAACAGCTCAATAAACGCAGTCCTTGTGCCTGAACCATCCTCCCTGGAGAGCACGTTAATCCCGTTGCCCGCACCGTCGCCCCGCGCAGAATTGCTGCCCGCGCACCCGCTAAGCAGGCTTCCCGCTGTCACGACTGCAAGCACTGTTGTCAGCCATCTCTTTTTCATGATTTTATCTCCTTTTTGACTATCATTTCCTTTCAACGAAATCAATATTATCAATTTTTTGTAAAATCCAAAATCAAACTCATGTTAAAAATATGTAAATACTGGAATAAAGAAACAGACGGCGATGATTACTCGCCGTCTGCTCTTGTACGCTCAATAAAATGAAGCACATCTGTATATACACTCTCTTTTTCTCTCTCCAGAAGGATTTCATGGCGCATACCGGGATAAAGCTTTGCTTTGACACGGCCATAACCTGCTCTGCGCATGCACCGTATCGCATGGGCAAACTTTCTGCTTCCGCCTATGCAGGGATCCTCTGCGCCGCCGAGGAACAAAATCGGCAGGCTGGGATTTGCACAGAGCCATCCGTCTCTGGAATAGGTCTCCTTCATCAGTCCAAACAGCGTCAGATAGCCGTCCGCAGTGAATGTAAAGCCGCACAGGATAGACTCTTCATATCTGCGCACCACATCCCGGTCAGAGCATCCCCAGGAGAATTTGCTCTTCTCCTTTCGGAACTTTGCCGCATAAGGTCCGAATGACAGAGCCTCCAGAAGCTTGCATCTGTGCCGGCTGCCGAAAATATGCTTCTGTACGGATGCAATTGCAGTTCCAAGCCACAGCAGAGAATTCTTTGACGGTGAACCGCACACAATCAGCACGTCGATATCTCTGTCATACCTCTTTGCGTACATCCGCGCCGCGAGTGATCCCATACTGTGTCCCAGAAGAATGAGAGGCACGCCTTCCCAGCAGCGGCGCGCAAAGAGTGTGATTTGATGCAGATCCGCCACAATCCCTTCAGCGCCCTGTTCGTACATATATCCCAGATCATTCAGAGATTTTACACTCGCCCCATGTCCTCTGTGGTCGTGAATGATGCTTGCAATGCCATGCTGTGCCAAAAAGCGCATAAAATCCAGATAGCGCTCCTTATGCTCGCACATTCCATGACTGATCTGAACAACTGCGTGTACCTCGTCAGGTTCCACTACCAGCAGTTCCAGCTCCAGCCCATCTATCTTGGACACAATTTTCCGTTTCTCTTCTCTCATTGTCTTTCTCTCCCCAAAAGACCGCAGGCGTTCCCCGATGATTTTTTCTGTGCTGTCCTCCTCCCGCAGATCTCTTTTCAAAACCAAAATAAATCTACGATTTCTTATTATTTTAATGATAGCAGTTTAACTTCCAAAAAGCAATCAGAATTGCCCTTTGAGCTCTTGACATTTTATAGATTTTGTTACAGTATGGGAGTGTATTTTTCGTAATATTTTGATATCAGGAGGTAAGTATTCATGAATACATCACGAAATGAAAGTCTGTTCCGCTTTATCGGCGAAAGTCCAACTGCATTTCATGCTGTTGAAAGTGCACGGCATATGCTGCTTTCCGCAGGCTATCAGGAACTCTCAGAGCAGGAAGTCTGGGAACTGTCCGCAGGAGGAAAGTATTTTACGACGCGCAATCATACATCTATCGCAGCTTTTCGGATGCCCGAATCTTCCTATACACATTTTCAGATCATTGCCAGCCACAGCGATTCTCCGTCCTTTAAACTCAAGGACGGCGGTGTAATTACTGTGGAAAATCACTATGCAAAGCTCAATGTGGAAAGATACGGAGGCATGATTGCCTCAAGCTGGTTTGACCGCCCGCTCTCTATAGCCGGACGCGCTTTTGTTCGCACCGAAAGCGGAGCCGAGGAGCGCCTTGTTAATATTACGCGCGATCTCGCTGTAATTCCGAACCTTGCCGTTCATTTTAACCGGGAGATCAACAACGGCTACGTCTACAACTTCAGCAAAGATCTGCCTGTTCTGTTTGCTGACTGCCGCAGAGAAGATCCTCTGCGCTCTCTTATCTGCGAAGAGCTGAATATCTCTCCGGATGATCTGCTCGATATGGATCTCTTTCTCTACTGCCGCCAGCCTGGTACGCAGATTGGTGCTGACGGAGAATTTATTCTCTGCCCTCGTCTTGATGACCTGCAGTGTGCTTTTTCCTCCCTCGAGGGACTGCTCGCTTCTGAAGCATCCGACAGCACAGTCCAGATGGCGGTTATCTTTGATAACGAAGAAGTCGGCAGCCAGACACGCCAGGGTGCGCTATCTACATTTTTAAAGGACTGCATAGACCGCATTCGCGATTGCTCCGATAAGTCTGTTCAGGAGCACCTGTCCGCGCTCTCAAAGAGTTTCATGCTCTCTGCAGACAACGGTCACGCCGTGCATCCGAACCACCCGGAAAAATCCGACGTTACAAATCGTCCTTACTTAAACGGCGGAGTAGTGTTAAAGTACAATGCTACCCAAAAGTATACAACCGACGCTTTCACTGCTTCTGTAGTCAAGGAACTCTGCAGAAGGAACGAAATTCCGTGTCAGACCTTCTCCAACCGGCCGGATATCGCGGGAGGTTCTACGCTTGGCAACCTGTCCACCTCTCAGGTCTCAATTCCGACTGCAGACATAGGACTGGCACAGCTTGCGATGCATTCCGCCTGCGAGACAGGCGGTGCAGAGGACACAGAATCTCTCTGCCGGCTTATGACCGCCTTCTTTGACACAGATATCCGGCTGCTTCCCGGCGGCGGATTTACCCTCTCATAAAATACAGACTCCCCGGTACACGGCATTGCTGTACCAGGGAGTTTTTTCTGTTTATTCATATATTCTGGGAACTCTCTTACCATCTATTCTGCAGATCTGCTCATAGTTAAAGCTTCCTGCAAGATTTGACAGCTCCTCTGCTGTAATCTCATCCTCGCCGTCACGTCCGATCAGCGTAGCTACATCCTCGACTTTTACCTCCGGGATATGGCTGACGTCCACCATCATCTGATCCATGCAGACTCTTCCGAGAATCGGAGCTCTCTGCCCATGAATCAGCACGCATCCTTTAGACGAAAGTGCCCGCGGATAGCCGTCCGCATATCCTACGGATACGGTTGCAATTCTCATATTTCTTTCTGTCACATACGTTGCGCCGTAGCTTACGCCTCTTCCGGCAGGGACATCCTTGACGTGAATCACATGCGCCTTCCACTCCAGCGCCGGTTTTAAATCAAGCTGCTCCTTATGCACTTCCTCAGAGGGGTACAGCCCGTACGTAACAATACCGGAGCGCACCATATCGTACTGCGCCTCATCAAGCTCCATAAGTCCTGCACTGTTGCCCAGATGCTTCAGCGGAATTTCCACACCGCGCTCCTTTAACATGGATATCATGCGGTCAAACTGCGCCATCTGTCCTCTTGTAAAATTCTGATCATACTGATCCGCACAGGAGAGATGTGTAAAAATTCCGTCTATGCTGATGTTTTCCATGGACGCAATCTGAGCAATCCTGTCAGCTTCTGTCTCTTCTACCTGAAAGCCGATTCGCGTCATTCCCGTATCCACAGCAATATGCACTCTTCCCTTTTTTCCGAGACGTCCAGCCGTCTCAGAGAGCATCATGGCATCTTCCAGCCGGTAGACGCTCTGTGCAATATCATACTGCACCATAGTCTCATGCTCGCGCGGAGAAACATATCCCAGAACCAGAATCGGATGCTCCACTCCGTTTTCTCTCAGTTCTACAGCTTCCGGGAGAGTCGCCGTCGCATAGCAGTCCGCCAGATCGGAGAGTGCCTGTGCTACACGTACTGCTCCATGTCCGTAGCCATCCGCCTTGACGACAGCCATAACCTTTGTGCCGTCTGCCACACGTTTTTTTACTTCCTTTATATTATGACGAATGGCCTCCAGATTTATTTTCACAAAACAACGAATATACTTTTCCATGCTGCCCTTCTTTCCCGCTGCCTACTTTTCGGCTTTCGGTATTGCGGTATAAATATTTTTTACGTTTTTCAGAACCACATGTGTTCTCGTAGCGGATACGCCCTCGAATCCCATAAGTTTTCTGTGGATCCCCTCCAGTGCCTCGGGGGAACTGCAAGAAATCTTCATCAGGAAATCGAAGTCTCCCGTCTGATAGTAACATGATACGATCTCATCAAATTCCTGGAGCTTTTCCGTGAAAGAATCGTAATACTTCGGGTGTTCCAGGCTGACCTCCATTAAGGCGGTCATATTGTTTCCCGTGAGCTTATCGTCCACGATTATGGTATAATTCTTAATCACGCCCGTATCTTCCATCTTTCGGATGCGTTCAATAACGGCTGACACAGACAGATGAATGGACTTGCTTATATTGGATGCTGTTTCCCGGGCGTTCTTCTGCAGTATTCTCAATATTTTATAATCAATATTATCCAAGTATAAATCCTCCGTTTCCTAATATCATCCCCCAGGGCTGACGCATACGCGCCTCCCTATCTTCCTGTTGCCACAATTTCTTATTATACCAAGATCTTCACAAAAGTCCATAAATTTTATAAAAAAATCATATTTTTTCTATAGATTTTTCGGCACATTGTCTCTTTCCCGAAACATCCATTCTTTTTTTGCGGCTTAAAATCCCCACGCACAGGAGCAGAACCATCGGAAAAAGCGCTGCACAGAAAAGACCTGCCTTCAAATTGCCTCCAAATGCATCCGATACAGTTCCCACAATTGACGGTCCCGCACTGCAGCCCACATCTCCTGCAAGTGCCAGCAGGGCAAACATTGCAGTGCCGCCCTTAGGACAGTGCGACGCCGACAGACTGAACACGCCGGGCCACATGATACCGACAGACAGTCCGCAGAGACTGCATCCCAGAAGAGACAGCAGCACAGACGGTGAGAAAACCGCCAGCAAATATGCCGCAATGCACAGCAGACTGCTCAGTGAAATGAACCGCTTCAGGTTTATTTTCTCCCCGAATATGCCGTAAAAAGTTCTCGACACCCCCATGAATACCGCAAAGGCGCACGGACCGAGCAGATCACCAAACGTCTTGGAAACACCCAGTCCCTTTTCGGCAAAGTATGACGACCACTGACTCATTCCCTGCTCTGAAGCTCCCGAACAGATCATCAGTATAAAGAACAGCCAGAACAGCTTCAGTGAAAACAGTTTCCGGATTGGCACTGACTCCTGTTCCTCTCCATAAACCTTTACAGGTGCTCCTGCAAAAAGAAAAACGTTGCAGAGCGGCACAACTGCCCACATGATCGGTAATATACGCCAGTTTTCAATTCCGGCCAATACAAAGAACAGGGTCGACAGCAGAACTACCCCCACATGCCCCCAACAGTAAAAGGAATGCAGCAGACTCATGGCTGACGATTTCTCATCTGTTGGCAAAGCCTCTACGATCGGACTTATGAGTACCTCAATCAGTCCTCCTCCCACTGCATACAATGCAATAGCAGCCAGAATGCCCGCATATCCGTTTCCCAGGGCTTCCGGCAACACAGATAGTCCGATAAGTCCTGCCGCCGCAAAGATGTGCGCTGCCACGATTGCATTCTTATAACCGATGCGCTCCACATACCGCGCTGCTGCCAGATCTATGATTATCTGCAGCAGGAAGTTAAATGTCACGAGAAATCCGATCTGTTCCAGCGAGATCCCGTATTCCTTCTGAAAGGTTACGAACAGAAGCGGCGCGAGGTTATTTACTATCGCCTGTGTGATATAGCCGATATAGCTCGCATACAGCGTTCTCTTATACTTCCGTATCATAACAATCTCCTTTATCCAACGAATTCCATCCTATTATAAGTATCCTTTAGATGAAAAGCAAGAGACGATTGTCGCGAAAATCAGATTTTTAAAATTTTTTCAAAAAAGCTGTTGACATTTTTCACATTGTATAGTATAGTATCTTTTGTCAGATGGAACGGCATATGACACACAGAAAATGCGCGAGTGGCTCAGTTGGTGGAGCGCGACCTTGCCAAGGTCGAGGCCGCGGGTTCGAGTCCCGTCTCGCGCTCTTGTTTTTCCCAGCAAATTATTTTGCTGGGATTTTTTTAGTGCAATTTTAAGGGCATGACTCTTTGGTCATGCCCTTAAAATTGCACTTAATACATACTGACTGTTCGAAAAATTCTTCTGCGTGATCTCTCCCAGCCGGATCAGATCCACATCAAGCCACAGTTCTTCTGCCGCTACCATCATGTTCGCAAACATGATGCCGAAATTAAGCTCATCCCACTTTCCAAACTTCTCTACTCCATGCTTTTTAGAAAAGATGTGGATACGGTTGTCGTATACCACAAATCTCCACGGCTGGCTGTTCAGCGTAGACGGCGCCATTCTTGCCGCCTCGAGAAGCTGATTCATCCACTGACGCGGAACTTCTTTATAGATGCAAAGCTCGTCAAGGCTCAGCCTTTTGGCCTCAATTTTTTTCCTGACATGACTCCCTCTGGCACGTCCGAACGCCATCAGCCCCACAATCTTTTTACCATTTCTGCGCTGGAACTGTCTGGGAAGCTTCATACTGCCCAGGAAACAGGTCCCAAGTCCCATACAGCACAGGTGCAGCGCCATCTGCTGCATCTGATACCCCATATTCATCTGATACCGTTCCCCCTCCTCTGAGTAGAACGCCAGATAATACGGTGCCTTCACACCAAATACACCAAATTTCTTCATCTGTCCTCTGGTATTGTCCAGCACGGCAATCTCTGCTCCAAACTGGCCGAATAAACTGTCTGCTTCACGGAAGAGATTCTCGATCTGCTCCAGCATATTTGCCGCCAGAGCCTCCATATGATAGCTCCGAACAGACTTTCTCACAAAAATTGCTTCATATAAATTCATACTCTCACCTTACTCCGCCTTCCGACGGTCTGCTATTTGCTGTCATACGGCTGCTGCTCCCCAGCATACATGCCGCGTTAATCCTTTCGTAACATTATTGTAACATAATTTTCCTTATTTTCAAGGGGTGGTACTACTTTTTTTGAAAACCTATTGACATTCCCCTCTCCCCATTGTACTATTATATTAGTTCCTTAATACAATAGTACAGGAGGTTTTTACATGACATGGAAGCTGACTTCCGACAGACCTATTTATATTCAACTCGTCGAAAAACTGCAGTTCGATATAATTACCGGTATCTACCGGCCCGGTGAGAAACTGCCGTCTGTAAGGGATCTCGCCTCAGAGGCGTCTGTAAACCCCAACACAATGCAGAAGGCTCTCGCAGAACTGGAGCGCGGCGGACTGGTCTACACGCAAAGGACCGCAGGCCGATTCGTCACCGACGATCAGGCGCTGATCAGGCACATCAGCATGGAGCTGGCCGCATCGCATATCCGCGAATTCATCAGCACCATGCGGCAATTCGGCATGAGTGACCATGAGATCCTGAATCTGATTGAGGAAATTATGAAGGAGGAGATAAAATGAATCAACTTGTCACCTGCAAAAATCTTACAAAGCGATACGGCAGTAAGCTGGCACTGGACAATGTCAGTCTTTCCCTGGAATCCGGAAAGATTATCGGTCTGTTGGGACCTAACGGAAGCGGAAAGACAACACTGATTAAAATTCTGAATCAGCTTACCAGTCCCACATCAGGAGAAGTCCTCGTTGCCGGAAATCCCCTGTGTGTGCAGACCAAATCACTGATCTCATATCTGCCCGACCGCATGTATCTCGGCAACTGGATGCAAGTGTCAGACGCCATAAATTTCTTTTCAGATTTTTACACCGACTTTGACCGCAGCCGCGCACAGGATATGCTTGCAAAGCTGAACATCCGCCTCTCCGATACGATCCGCGCAATGTCAAAGGGGACAAAAGAGAAGCTGCAGCTCATTCTGGTAATGAGCCGAAGAGCGGCTCTTTACTGCCTTGACGAGCCAATTGCAGGTGTGGATCCGGCGGCGCGCGACTATATTCTCTCAACAATCTTAAACAATTACGATCCGGATGCTTCAATCCTGATCTCCACACATCTGATCAGCGATGTTGAAAACATTCTGGATGAGGTTATATTTATCCGAAACGGATCCGTCGTTCTGCAGTCTGCTGTAGACGATCTGCGCATCCAGAAGGGCAAGTCCGTGGACCATGTATTCAGGGAGGTATTTAAATGTTAGGGAAATTATTGAAATATGATTGGAAGTACAGCTGGAGACTGCTCGGCCTGCTAAACGGCGCGCTGCTGGTTTTCTCTCTTCTCGGGCAACTGGGCTCGCCGGTTCTGTGGCACGGCAGCCGGATGCTCTCGGGTATTCTGACAGTCCTTTATGCCTTTATCTATGTACTGCTCTTTTCCGGCTCGCTGATAGCAACACAGATTATTCTGGTTGTGCGGTATTACAGAAATTTTTATACGGATGAGGGCTATCTTCTGCATACACTTCCGGTAACGACAAGTGAGAAAATATGGGCAAAGTTCATCAATCATCTGATCTGGACATTCATTAATATCCTCTGTCTGATGTTCTCTGTCCTATGTCTTCTGGGACCTGCACAGTGGGAAAATTTTTTCAGCCTGTTTTCTCAGTTTTTCTCATCCATTTCCCTGGGGCTTAATGTTCCGGTCCCTGTAGTGGTTCTTGCCGCACTTGCGGCCATGCTGCTGTCACTTGCTTTTATGATTTACTCACTGTATTTCTGTGTAAGCATCGGCAGTCTGTTTCCATCTCACAGAGTCCTCGCTTCCATTATCACATATGTGCTTCTCTATTGTGTTATACAGTTAGGCGCTTTCATATATCTTATAGGTACTGTGACAACCATAGACCGTCGAATGCACGGCATACAGCCCGCTTCTGTTGCTGTAACAGTCGGTCTTGTGTATACAGGTGCCATGCTGCTTCTTCTCGCAGGAAATGCCGCGTTTTACGGATTCAGCTATTTTATTGCACATAAGAAGTTAAATCTGGACTGAGTCTTCTGCAAAAGAGATCTCCGCATCCTGGCGGCGATCTCTTTTTATATAAATTGAACTTCTATATTTTAATTGAACTTTAAATTTTTATATTGAACTCGCCTGAAATGTGTGGTATCATGTGTTTATGTAAATTGAACTTCCGGAGGAAAGATAGATGTCAAAAGATATTTTTGCACAGAGACTCAGGGCAGCAATGGACCGGCAGGGCAAAAAACAGGTGGATCTTATCCGCATGGCATCTGAGCAGGGCGTGAAGCTCGGCAAGAGCCATATGAGCCAGTATGTCAGCGGCAAGACCGTCCCGCGCGCAGATCTTCTGCATTTTCTTGCAGAGGCACTTCAGGTAGATGAAGACTGGTTAAAAGGCATAACACCTGCTGAGGAACCGGAAGCTGCTGATCAGAAAAATATGAGAGAATTGAAATCTTTAGGAGGAATAAAAATGCGGGAATTTAAGAAATCTTCAAAACTGAATAATGTATTATACGACGTCAGAGGACCTGTTGTGGATGAAGCAGAGCGTATGGAAGAGGCCGGTACCCAGATTCTGAAACTCAACATAGGCAATCCGGCACCATTTGGATTTCACACTCCCGATGAGGTCATATATGATATGCGCCGCCAGCTCACAGAGTGCGAAGGATATTCTCCTGCAAAAGGTCTTTTCTCTGCGAGAAAAGCTATTATGCAGTATGCACAGTTAAAAAACATTCCGAATGTTTCAATCGAAGATATTTATACCGGAAACGGCGTCAGCGAACTTATAAACCTGTGTATGTCAGCACTGCTTGACGATGGAGATGAAATTTTGATTCCCTCTCCCGATTATCCTCTGTGGACAGCATGTGCAACACTTGCCGGAGGAAAAGCAGTTCACTATATCTGTGATGAACAGTCTGAGTGGTTCCCGGATCTGGACGATATCCGCAGCAAAATCACCGACAGGACGAAAGCAATTGTTATTATCAATCCGAATAATCCCACGGGCGCACTTTACTCCCGCGATGTGCTTCAGGGCATTGTGAATATTGCAAGAGAGCATCAGCTGATTATTTTCTCTGACGAAATTTATGACCGTCTCGTTATGGACGGAGAGAAACATATCTCTATCGCATCTCTGGCTCCGGATCTGTTCTGCGTAACATTCAGCGGACTGTCCAAATCCCACATGATCGCGGGATTCCGCATCGGATGGATGATTCTGAGCGGCAATAAAAAAATGGCAGCTGACTATATTGAAGGTCTTAAAATGCTTTCAAACATGCGTCTCTGCTCCAATGTGCCGGCACAGTCCATTGTGCAGACAGCTCTCGGCGGTTACCAGAGTGTTGAAAATTACATCGTTCCCGGAGGACGTATTTACGAACAGCGAGAGTTTATTTATAATGCTCTGACCGACATTCCCGGCATTACCTGTGTGAAGCCCAAGGCAGCATTCTACATGTTCCCGCGTATCGATGTTCAGAAATTCAATATCACCAACGACGAACAATTCGCCCTTGATCTGCTCCGCGACAAAAAAATCCTCCTGATTCACGGCGGCGGCTTCAACTGGAATCACCCCGATCACTTCCGCGTTGTATACCTGCCGCGTATCGAAGTTCTCAAAGAGTGCGCAGCGAAAATGGCAGATTTCTTCAGCTACTATCATCAATAACAAAAAATGGGGATGCCCTACGGCGTCCCCTTCCATTCATCATACTTACTTTACTATAAATCTTTCCAGTCTCTCGAGCAGTTCTGAGCAGTCATCAGAATGAATCTGAACAGTCAGAGGCTGTGAGAGATCCAGACTCAAAACCCCCATAATGGACTTGGCGTCAATAAGATATCTTCCGACTACCAGATCAATTTCGGTCTTATAGTCGTTGACGACAGTTACAAAATCCTTTACTGCGGAGATTCCCTCCAGCTTCACTTCTATTTTTTTCATGATATCCCTCCTGTTATTTGCTGCAGAGCACCGCTACATCACTTAAGAATGACTCCCATGCATCTTCATGGTCTACGTAATATTTCGGACAGATCTTGCCCGTAACATCATAGTGTCGAATAATGCCGGATTCAGGGTCGATTCCGAAGCGCTGACACAGCCATGCGCTGAGCTCTACCAGTGACCGGTAGGTTGCATCTGTAAATTTTCCACTCTCGTCTGGATGGCAGCATTCGATAGACAGTGTATCTTCATTTCTGTCATTTGATGCGTAGGCAATCTCTGTACTCGGGATACACTGTATAATCTCTCCATCCAGCCCAATCACAAAGTGGCTGCTCGCCTGTGTCTCATGACTGTCTTTTAATCCTTCAAAGTAATCCCTGTTATTCTGCGCAGTCGTACCCGGATTTGCAGTATAGTGCACCACAATACCATTGATCTTCTCCAATGCGATCCCCGGTCTCGACTGCGGATTTACAGTCAAAAGCTGAACGTCAAATTCAGGCGCTCCCTCCCAG
The DNA here is from genome assembly GCA_944375815.1 of uncultured Lachnospiraceae bacterium. Classification (GTDB taxonomy): domain Bacteria; phylum Bacillota; class Clostridia; order Lachnospirales; family Lachnospiraceae; genus Egerieimonas_A. Next base: position 22,237 of record CALWBA010000122.1, read on the forward strand.
TCTCCGCTGACCGTCTGGCGGTTCAGTATCTCCTGAGGCTGCGCAAAAAACAACCGCCTGCACAGCGTTATCAGACCTATGATGCACAGGAATGCAACACAGATC
>CALWBA010000123.1 GCA_944375815.1 uncultured Lachnospiraceae bacterium
TAAGAGATGAAAAGAGAAGATATGTTGCGCTGCACAGGGCATATCAGCCAGGTCGCGGAGATTCGCGAGGTTACCTACTGCGAGGGCAGAGCGAAGGGCATGGGAGGCTATCAGATCAAGAACGGTCCCATGCAGTTTACAGTAATGAAAGATAAATGCCTGGACTTGGCTGAACTTTCCTATAAAGGAACTCAGGTGAACTTCCTTTCGAAACCTGGACTGCAGGGGAGAAATCATTATGATACGAATGGCGATGAAGCGCAGAGAAGTATCATGGGCGGTTTGCTTTTTACCTGCGGATTAGAAAATATCTGCGCACCATACGGAAAATACCCCATGCATGGCAGAATCCGTACTACACCGGCGGAGCACACAGGCGCAGAGACATATTGGGACGGTGATGTCTACAGAATGCGTGTTCACGGCACCATGCGGGAGGCAGAGCTTTTTGGTGAAAATATGGTGCTCACTCGAGAAATTACGACATATTTTCCCGGAAAAGAAATCAAGATACGTGACGTAATTGAAAATCAGGGATTCCGCGAGGAACCCATGATGATTCTGTATCATTTCAATATCGGATATCCTCTGCTTGATGAGGGCGCAAAAATAGTGCTCCCGACCCGTAAAGTTACTCCGAGAGATGAATATGCTGCACCGCATACCGCAGAATATGATACTATGGAAGCGCCTATTGACAATGAACCGGAATATGTATTCCTTCATGATCTTGCCGCTGATGCCGACGGTAATACTTTTGCCGCTGTCATCAATGAAAAACTAGGACTTGGCATTCGCCTGTCCTTCCAGAAAAAGAATCTTCCATATTTCATGCAGTGGAAGTCTCTTGCCAGTGGTGACTATGTCAATGGTCTGGAACCTGCCAATTCCAGTGTTTATGGACGGAAATATCATGAGGAGCAGAATACAGTACATACCCTGGCACCTCAAGCAAGCGAAACAATGGAAATTACCATTACTCTCTTAGAAGGGGATGAACTGCGAGAGACACAGAAGATGGCAGAAAATCTGAGAGGTAAATAAAAAAGCAGTATATTATACAGATGCTAAGGTTGTCTGTACTGTGACGGTTTCGATAGGAGACAGGAGAATGCTCTGCCCAGGGTACTTCTCCTGTTTTTTTTACTTCTTAAGAAGAATGTAAAGACTTCTCCCAAATTTCGTGATAAAATCAAAATGGTACATTTGACCGAAAGAAAAAGTAATGAGGAGAAGACGATGCAGAAGACAAATATACTTGTAGTGGACGATGAGAAAGAGATTGCAGATCTGCTGGAGATTTATCTGATAAGTGATGGTTTTGGCGTGCTGAAGGCTTACAGCGCGCAGGAGGGACTGGATATTATTCATTCGCAGAGGGTAGATCTGGTTCTTTTGGATGTGATGATGCCGAATATGGACGGACTGGAAATGTGCCGGAAGATTCGGGAGACAAATAATATACCGATAATTATTGTCAGCGCGAAGACGGAGGAGATTGATAAAATTGTGGGGCTCTCCAGCGGAGCGGATGACTACGTATCGAAACCATTTAATCCTCTGGAACTGATGGCGCGCGTAAAGTCTCAGCTTCGACGATACAGAGAACTGAATCCCGCACAGAGAGAAAGCAACTCGCGGCAGAATGTAATCACAGTGAGACAGCTTGAGATTAACAGGGAGACACATCAGGTAAAGGTTCACGGGGAACAGATTAAACTTACCCCTATAGAATTTGATATTCTTTGCCTGCTGGCTTCCCATCCGGGGCAGGTATTCAGCACGGATGAGATTTTCGAGCGCGTTTGGCATGAAAAAGTATATGAGGCAAATAATACAGTCATGGTACATATCCGCCGTCTGCGCGCGAAGATGAAAGACGATGCGCGTACAGATAAGATCATCAGTACGGTCTGGGGGGTTGGGTATAAAATTGAAGCTTAAATTATTTAAAACTTTTCAGCAGGAGGTTATTGCGGCATTTTTGGGCAGTGCGGTTATTACAGTAACTGCAGAGCTGATTTTCTGGATGATTATACAGGAAACTGGCGAGGCACTGAGAAAAAGAGGGTACCGCAGTGCGATGATCGGGCCTGACGGCATCCGCCCCTCGTCTCTGATGATTTTTATAGCAGTCAGCGGAATCATACTGTTTTCCCTGCTGTGTTATGTGCAGATCAGAAGCCGTATGCGCTACGTAAAATCGCTGTTGACATGTATTGAGCAGATTGCACAGGGAGATCTTGAGATCGAAGTTCCGGTAGAGGGAAATGACGAGTTTACGCGCATGGCAAAGAGCCTCAACACACTTCAGGAAAATATCCGGGAGATCATGGAGAGAGAGCGTATTGCAGAGCATACAAAGAATGACCTTGTTTCAAGTGTGGCACATGATCTGCGCACACCGCTGACTTCCGTGATTGGGTATCTGGGCTGGGTAAGAGATCAGAGCGATCTGGATGCGGCAACGCGGCAGAAATATATCGACATCGCTTTCAACAAGGCCCGCAGCCTCGAAAAGCTGACAAATGAGCTGTTTGGATTTGTAAAGCTGGAGCACAGGGAACTGGAACTGCATTTAGGTGAGCTGAATCTTGTGCAGCTGATGGAGCAGATGCTCGATGAGAGCACATTCAGCTTTGTTCAGAATGAACTGAAGGTGCAGTTCGTCTGCAGTACGCCGCAGATTATGATTGAAGCGGACGGAGACCTGCTTGCACGTATGTTTTCTAATCTTATCAGCAATGCGGTGAAATACGGAAAAGAGGGAAAACTGCTGCGCATTGAGATGGAGTCGGACGGCAGAAGTGCAGTGACCCGTGTGATTAATTATGGACATGTGATTCCCAGAGAAGAGCTTGAGCTGATTTTCAGAAAATTCTACAGGATTGAGCAGTCGCGCTCCCAGGACACAGGAGGTACCGGACTTGGCCTTGCAATTGTCCAGCAGATTGTTCAACTCCATAGTGGAACCATAAAAGTAAACAGCGACCTGCGCGGAACAGTATTCGAAGTTACGCTGCCTCTGAGGCAGGAAGAAGGGCAGGGTGAGAAATGATAAAATGTAAGAAAATAGGCCTGTTTGCGTTTGCGATAGTTCTGCTTGTCTGATGTATTCCGGTACAGGCAGCGGAGGATGACAGTCCGTACAAAAT
>CALWBA010000124.1 GCA_944375815.1 uncultured Lachnospiraceae bacterium
CGGAGTCGCTTGGACTGCCTTTTATTCAGGAAGTGGCGGCAAATGCAGCGGCACTGCAGAAAAAGTACCGCCGGATCGGAAGCGCCGTGGAGCTGGGCGGACAGGATGCCAAGATGATTTTCTTTCAGAAAGAGGAAAACAGCGGAGCGCTTCATGTTGCGGATATGCGTATGAATGGAAGCTGTGCAGGAGGTACGGGTGCGTTTATTGATGAAATTGCCTCGGTACTGAAAGTTCCCGTGGAAGAGTTTGACAGCCTTGCAGCTGCGGGTACATGTGTCTATGATATTTCGGGACGCTGCGGCGTGTATGCGAAGACGGATATTCAGCCGCTTCTGAATCAGGGCGTAGCCAAGGCGGATCTGGCGCTTTCTGCATTTCACGCGATTGCAAAGCAGACGATCGGGGGACTTGCACAGGGCCTTGAAATCAAGCCTCCGGTGGCGTTTGAGGGAGGACCGCTGACGTTTAACCCTACACTGGTTCGGGTATTTGCTGAGAGACTGAATCTTAAGGGCGATGATATTGTGATCCCTGAGCATCCGGAGCTGATGGTAGCTTACGGGGCAGCACTCTCTTTGGAAACTGTATTTGCGCATGAAAGCGTATCCCGGACGGCACAGGAATTTCTGGAACACTTTGCGAAACAGGCGGCTGGAAATGATACGGCTGTTTCGGAGGAGAATGCGAAGCCCTTTTTCAATACCAGGCAGGAGCGTGAGAAATTTATGAAGCGCCATGCGCGCAGTGTCCGAAAAGAGGCGGAGCTGATTCCGGGAACGGATGTCTATGCGTATCTCGGCATTGATTCGGGCAGCACGACAACAAAGTTTGTGCTTCTTGGGGAAGATGAAGAGATCCTGGATTCCTTTTACGCGCCTAATGAGGGAGAGCCGCTGCTTGTTGCAAAGCGGGCCCTGATTCAGATGCGGGAACGCTATAAGCGTGCCGGAGTGCGTCTGCACATCCTTGCTGCGGGTACGACAGGATATGGGGAAGTGCTTTTTGCCAAAGCGTTTCAGGCGGAATATCATACAGTTGAGACGGTTGCACACGCCCGCGCAGCAGAAAAGTATGTGAAGGATGCGACGTTTTTGCTGGATATCGGCGGACAGGATATGAAGGCAATCTGGCTCGATCATGGCATTATAACTAATATTCTGGTCAATGAGGCATGCTCTTCAGGGTGCGGTTCTTTTCTGGAAAATTTTGCGTCCTCTTTGCATATTCCGACAGAGAAAATTGCCGAGGCGGCATTTTCTTCAGAACATCCGGCAAAGCTGGGAAGCCGCTGTACGGTATTTATGAACAGCAGCATCATAACGGAGCAGAGAAACGGAAGACGGGGCGAGGACATTATGGCCGGGCTTTGCCGCTCGATTATTGAGAACGTGTTTACAAAAGTTGTACGCCTTTCTAATGTAGATATGCTCGGTGACAAAATTGTGGTACAGGGAGGCACTTTTGAGAATGACGCAGTACTGCGGGCACTGGAGGAGTATATTGGAAGAGAGGTTGTGCGAGCACCGTATCCGGGACTGATGGGGGCGATAGGTATCGCGCTGACTGCCAGAGAGCGCCATTTAAAAGAGCCATCCCATCAGACGTTCATAGATCTGGACAGTCTTGATGAATTTTCCTATACCCAGGAGGCAAACATGCCGTGCCCGTTCTGCGCAAATCACTGCAGGCGAACAGTGCTGACGTTCTCAAACGGCAGCTCGTGGATCACGAATAATCGCTGTGAACGCGGTGAGGTTCTTGGTAATCCGGACGATGCGGAAGTAAGAGAACAGCTTCGCGAAAAGACGCGCCGGGCAAAGGCAGTGCCAAATCTGTTTGAGGTGCGCAAAAAGCTGCTGTTTCAAAAGTATCCGGTAAAGGAACCGAAACAAAAGCGCGGAATTACCATAGGTATCCCGCGTGTGTTATCTTTCTGGGAGACAATGCCGTTTTGGAGAACATTTCTGGAGAGTCTTGGATTTGACGTGAAGCTGTCTGACTTCAGTACACGCAGGATATATGAGCAGGGACTTTCAGCAGTGACTTCGGATACTGTCTGTTTTCCTGCAAAACTTGTACATGGCCATCTGCGTAATCTGAGGGAAAAAGGCGTTGACCGTATTTTCATGCCGTCTGTGACAACGGTTCCGACTGAGAATGAGCAGTCTACCAGTCAGTCGATGTGTGCGGTTGTAAAGGGGTATCCGATTGTTGTGAGAAATTCCGACAGCCCTGAGAAAAACTGGGATATTCCTTATGATGCACCTCTTTTTCACTGGTACAGCAGAAAGGATGAGATGCGGCAGCTTATTACATACATGAGTGATACGTTTTCGATTCCGCAGCAGGAAACAGAGGAGGCAGTTTATGCCGGATGGGAAGCACAGAAACAATTTCACGAAGCGCTTACAGCTGCCGGAGCAGAGGTAATAAAGAATGCGGAGCGCGACGGCAGCTTTGCGGTGGTGCTTGCATCCCGTCCATATCAGAATGACTCACTCGTAAACCATGAGCTGCCGGAGCTTTTTGTTTCGATGGGAATTCCGG
>CALWBA010000125.1 GCA_944375815.1 uncultured Lachnospiraceae bacterium
GACGTGACCCTGGCGGATGGATTTGACTTCGGTGCCCGCCAGCTCAATACCCGCCTCATACTTATCCTCAATAAAATAGTCGTGATACGCCTTCTTATTATTGGCGATCAGACGGCTTCCCTTTTCCTTTGCCATCGCTTAACCTCCCTATACCAGTACAAAATCAATGGTCTTCGAGAACAGATCCGCATCTTCCATGCGGACGCGCACCTTCTGTCCGAGGCGGTATGTCTTCTTTGTCCGCTCTCCCACAATCTGGTACTGCTCCTCATCAAAAATATAGTAATCATCATACAGAGTACTCATATGCACCAGCCCCTCGACAGTATTCGGAAGCTCGACATATATTCCCCATCCCGTTACGCCGGAAATAACGCCGTCAAATTCCTGTCCAACACGCGCCAGCATATACTGAGCCTTTTTGAGTTTATCTGTCTCCCGTTCTGCCTCCTCGGCTCTTCGCTCCGTTGCGCTGCACTGATTGGCTACATCTTCGAGAATTCCCACATAATGCTCGATACGCTCTGCTCTGAGTCTTCCCCTTAAATCATCGCGGATGATGCGGTGAATCTGCAGATCCGGATAACGCCGGATCGGAGATGTAAAATGGCAGTAATACTTTGCCGCCAGGCCGAAATGACCACTGCATCCTGTTGTATACTTTGCCTGCTTCATTGAGCGCAGCAGCAGGCGGCTGATCAGAGGTTCCATCGGACTATCCTGCACCTGCTCGAGAATTTTCTGAATTTCTGCCGGCGTGATCTCCTCCGACTGCTTCTGTACCTCGAATCCCTGATTTCTCACAAAACTCAGCACGCCTTCCATCTTCTCAAGATCCGGGTTCTCGTGTGTGCGGTACAGAAATGGAATCTCTTTCTTGCAATATTCCTTTGCAACTGTCTCGTTTGCCAGCAGCATAAAGTCTTCTATCAGATCTGTTGCAACGTTTCGCTCATAAGGCTTGATGTCTGTCGGAATTCCGTTGTCATCCAGCAGAATCTTACTCTCCGGAAATTCAAAGTCTATCGCACCTCTCTGGCTTCTGTTTTTACGCAGAATCCGGGAGAGTTCCTCCATTCTTCTGAACATCGGCACAAAGTCCGCATATTCTCTGCACAATGTTTCATCATTATCTGCCAAAATCTTCTTTACCTGCGTATAGGACATCCGTCTGTCCACACAGATCACTGTCTCCGCAATTTCATGCTCTACAACTCGCCCCTTGGCGCTTACTTTCATCAGACAGGAAAGCGCTAATCGGTCTTCACCGGCGTTCAGCGAACAGATACCATTGGAAAGTTTCTTCGGCAGCATGGGTATCACGCGGTCTACAAGATATACGCTCGTACCTCGCTTTAACGCCTCGCGGTCGAGTGCGCTTCCTCCCTGCACATAATTACTCACATCCGCGATATGCACTCCAAGATGATAAAATTCTCCGTCAAACGTCACAGACACAGCATCATCCAGATCCTTGGCGTCCTCTCCGTCAATCGTAACCATCTGCCACTGTCTCAAATCCCTGCGTCCGTCAAAATCAGACTCCAACACATGATCCGGAATTCGTTCCGCCTGATTCATCACTCGTTCAGGAAACTCCATCGGAATATCGTGGCTTTTAGCCACAGACAAAATATCTACGCCCTTTTCATCCATATATCCGAGGATCTCCTGTACATGTCCCTCAGGGCTTTTGTGGCCGTCCCCGTATCCCGTAAGCTTTACCACAACTTTCTGTCCGTCTTTGGCTCCCATGGTATGCTCCTTTGGGATAAATATATCCTGCAGGATCCGGCTGTTGTCCGGAATCACAAATCCGAAGTTTCTGCTCTCTTCGTAGACTCCTATAACTTCTGTGATTGTGTGTTCCAGAATCTTTACTACACGCCCCTCCCGCTTGACTCCCGGTTTCTCAGGTTCCACAGCCACCTGCACCCGGTCTCGATGAAAAGCATATCCGGCGTTCTTCTCAGGTATAAAGAGGTCTTCCTCATCACTGTCAGGAAATTCCACGAAGCCAAAGCCTCTGGGATGGCTGATAAATATACCTTCGCGCATGGTTCTTCCCTTATCACGCTTTGCAGCCGAAGACTTCATATATCTTCCCCGGTCGTTTTTATATATTTTTCCGTCTTTTTCCAGGCTGTCAAGAACTTCAATGAGATCGGCCCTTTTCTGTTTAGGGAGCTGCAGCAGCATCGCCATCTCCTTCATTCGCATGGGAACGTAGCCACGGGAACAGATCAGATCATAAATCATTTTCTTTCTGTTCTTTAATAACTGTTTCTTCAAAATCAAATTCTCCTTATCAACAAAAGACACCCTTGCATCAGATATACAAGAGTGTCTGTCTTTTTCCTAAAAGTTCAGATTAAGCACTACTGACAGCACAATAAATAAAATTGCCAGCAGTCTCGTCACTTTAACGAGCGTTCCCTCTATGGAACGTCCCTTGTTCTTCCCCCAGTAGGTATCAGCCGAAGTGACTGCACCGCCAAGAGCGCCCAGTCCTTTGTCCTTTCCCTCCTGCATCAGTACAACAGTAACCAGCCCTATACAGTCAAGTATGAAAACAATCGTAAGAATTGTCCTTAAAATCTCCACAATTACACCTCCTATGGCTAACCGTTATTTATTCTACCATAGCAGGTAAGATATTTCAATCCTTATTTTCCCTTATTTTCAAAATTAGCCGCAGAAAGGACAGTGATATTCAGCATTTTCTCCAAGTGTGTCTTCTATGCGGAGAAGCTGATTATATTTCGCATTTCTGTCTGAACGGCAGGGTGCACCAGTCTTGATCTGTCCGGCCCCCATAGCAACTGCAAGGTCTGCGATAAAAGCGTCCTCTGTCTCTCCGGAGCGGTGGGAAATCACTGCTTTCATACCCGCACACTGCGCCATCCGAACGGCCTCTATTGCCTCGGAAAGGGTACCTATCTGATTTACTTTGACAAGAATTGCATTTCCGGCATGTTCCTCAATGCCTCGGCGCAGACGCTTAGGATTTGTTACGAACAAATCATCTCCCACGAGCTGAATCCGGCTTCCAAGTCTCCTGGTAAGTTCCTTCCATCCTTCCCAGTCATCCTCCTGCAGGCCGTCCTCAATCGAAACGATCGAAAATTCCGAGACGAGTTCCTCATAATAGGAAATCATCTCATCAGAGCTTCGCAGTATTTCTTTTTCGCACATACGGCTCTCCCCCGGGAAGTAGTACATACCCTTTTCTTCGTCATACAATTCGCTTGCGGCTGCATCCATTGCAATCGCTACCTGTTCTCCCGGCCGGTATCCCGCACGTGAGATTGCCTCTGTCATACAGCTGAGCACCTCCTTGGCTGTAGCAAGGTTTGGGGCAAATCCTCCCTCATCTCCCACTGCTGTGGAAAGTTTTCTCTCTTTCAGGATATCCTTAAGGGAGTGGTAAATCTCCGCTCCCATCTGAAGTGCCTCGCTGAAGTCGGAAGCTTTTACAGGCATAATCATGAACTCCTGAAAATCTACGGTATTATCGGCATGCTTTCCTCCGTTCAGAATATTCATCATCGGAACCGGCATTTTTGTACAGATGCAGCCTCCGAGATAACGGTACAGCGGTATCCGAAGCGCTGCGGCAGATGCTTTTGCCACCGCCATTGAAACACCCAGTACTGCATTCGCTCCCAGTTTCTCTTTATTGTCTGTACCGTCCGCCTCTATGAGCAGCCGGTCAATTCTTGCCTGATCCAGCGCATTCTCTCCGACTACTGCTTCCGCCAGAACCGTATTTACATTGTCTACTGCATTTTGGACACCATTTCCGCTGTATCTTTTATCCCTGTCTCTTAATTCCACCGCTTCAAATTTCCCGGTGGATGCGCCGGACGGAACCGCCGCTCTCTCTGTGTATCCGTCAACTCCGACGATGCCTTCTCCTACAGTCACTTCAACTTCTACTGTAGGATTGCCCCTGGAATCCAGTATTTCTCTTGCGTACACCTGTCGAATCGGTAAATATCGAAACATGGCAATACCTCCTTACGTTCTGAGAATAGTATGGACGGTTTGTGAAGATAATATGCACATATAATTATTAGAATTTTCTGTATATTTGTATTTAAATTAATTTTTTTTATTTTTCTTATTGACATTCGCAATATTGTCTGCTATAATTTAGTCAAGATCAAAGAAGAGAACAAATAAAAACAGAAAGGACTGATACCACCGAGAACGTAATCGACCACTCATACTATTAAAGAAAGTGAGGTACGGACCACCGAAAACGTAAAGATTTACCCCAAACAAAATCTTTAAAGCAGGAGGTACACTCCATTGGGAAAAGAAAGATAATTTGATTATTCCTAAATGTTTATCATATCAGAAGGGAATGAATCCATTGAGAAGTTAATGTAGCAATCAAATTACAAAGGAAAGGAAGGTACAGACCACCAGACAGGTAAGATAATCCACCCAAAGAACTATAAAAAAAGAATAGAGAGGTAAACTCCCATGGATGAGATATTTTAAGAAGCGTCATTAGAAAGGAATTCTGATGGCGCTTATTTTTTTTGCGTCAAAGCATATAAAAACATATATATACAAAAATGCAGCCGCACTACTGCGGCTGCATGTAATAGTCAGCATAAATATTATTTTACAAGCAGGGATTTTCCTGTCATCTCTGCAGGCTGCTGCATTCCCATCAGCTCAATCAGAGTCGGCGCAATGTCAGCAAGGCATCCGCCTTCTCTCAGCTTATATGCCGGATCTGCATTTACCAGAATGAACGGTACCGGGTTAGTGGTATGAGCTGTAAACGGCTCGCCTGTCTTATAGTCCACGAGCTGCTCAGCATTTCCGTGGTCTGCACAGATAAACATCTGTCCGTTCACTTCCTTGATTGCGGCAACTGCCTTTCCTACGCACTCATCAACGGCTTCAATTGCCTTGATCGCAGCGTTCTCCACTCCGGTATGTCCTACCATATCCGGGTTTGCGAAGTTGATGATGATAACATCGTACTTATCAGACTTAATTGCCTCAACCAGCTTATCGCACACCTCGTATGCGCTCATCTCCGGCTTCAGATCATAGGTGGCAACCTTCGGGGACTTCACGAGGATACGGTCTTCGCCCTTATTCGGCTCCTCCACGCCGCCATTGAAGAAGAACGTCACGTGAGCGTACTTCTCTGTCTCAGCGATGCGCGCCTGTTTCATGTTGTTTGCTGCAAGGAACTCGCCGAACGTATTGCTGATTGATACTTTGTGGAAGGCAACCAGCTTATTCTTGATTGTCTCGTCGTAATCTGTGAAGCATACGTAAGTCAGATCCAGCTTCTTCCCTCTGTCAAACCCTGTAAATTCATCATCGCAGAATGCTCTGGTGATCTCTCTTGCACGGTCCGGACGGAAGTTAAAGAAGATTACGGAATCTCCATCCTGGATTCTGCCGACCGGCTGTCCATCTTTTACAACTACAGTCGGTACGACGAATTCATCCGTCACATCGTTTGCATAAGAATCCTTTACTGCGCACACTGCACACTCTGCATGTACTCCCTCGCCCTTTGTCAGAGCGTTATATGCCTTCTCCACACGATCCCAGCGGTTGTCGCGATCCATCGCATAGTAGCGTCCCATCACACTGACTGCCTGTCCGACGCCGATCTTCTTCATCTCGTCGTTGAGCGCCTGGATGTACTCCTTGCCGGAGGTCGGCGGTGTATCACGTCCGTCCAGGAAGCAGTGTACATATACCTTGGACAGTCCCTCTCTCTTCGCAAGCTCCAGAAGACCATAGACATGAGTGATATGGCTGTGAACGCCGCCGTCTGAGAGCAGACCAAACAGATGCAGCGCTGTGCCGTGCTCCTTTGCATTCTTCACTGCCGCGAGCAGCGCTTCGTTCTTAAAGAAATCCCCGTCCCGAATCTCCTTCGTGATTCTTGTCAGCTCCTGATATACGATGCGTCCTGCGCCCATGTTCAGATGTCCTACCTCGGAGTTGCCCATCTGTCCCTCCGGAAGGCCAACTGCCATTCCGCTTGCTTCACCCTTTACGAACGGATATTCTTTCATCAGCTGATCCATCACCGGGGTCTTTGCCTCGCAGACAGCATTGTGCTCGCAGTTATCGTTTAATCCATAACCATCGAGAATCATTAATACGGTTGGTTTCTTGCTCATTGTACATTTCTCCTCTTATATATCTAAGTTTTAACATTTCTTGCTACGCCTATTTTAGCAGAAATGATTTCCGTTGTAAAGCGTGCATCTGACAACTAGAAGGCATTTTCGAAGGCATCGATATTGGCAACCTTGCCGATTACGACGATGACGTCGCCTTTTTGCAGCACATCGTCAGGAGCAATCTCAATATTTGTCTGTCCGCCGCGTTCAATAGCGATCATGTTTAACTTATAGCGGCGGCGCAGCTGGCTCTGCTCCACACTCTTTCCGGCGAGTTCGTCCGGGAGCTGAATCTGTCGGATCTCTACGCTGTCGCACAGGGATACATAGTCGAGAAATGTGCTGGAGATCAGACGCTTCCCGAGGCGGAGTGCCATATCGCGCTCCGGATATACCACGTCCGCGCCGATTCTCTTGAGTACCGCACCCTGCTCCGAGCTGACTGCCTTCGTGATCACGCGCGGCACGCCCATCTCGATCACACTCATCGTGGTCAGTATGCTGACATCCACCTTCTCACCGATGCAGATGACAACGACGTCGCAGTTCTGAATGCCGATCTCCCGCAGCGTCTCGGAGCTTAAATTGCTGCCGACAAACGCATGCTCTGTGTACTGGCGCATCTCTTTAACCTTCTCCTCATCGCGATCGATGACAATAACCTCTTTACCGGCCTCGGCAAGCGTTACGGCCAGCGCTTCTCCGAAGCGCCCAAGCCCTATAACTCCATATACCAGATCTTGTTTCTTATTCTTTTTCATAGCTGTATAAACTCCTTTATCCGATCATAACTGTTTCTTCTGAATATTTCACATTTGGCTCTTTGCGGTTCGTCCACATGGAAATCAGCGTCATAGCGCCGACTCTTCCGGTAAACATTACCAGAATAATCACAACCTTTCCAGCAACTCCCAGCTCCGGCGTGATGCCGGTCGAAAGGCCGACAGTTCCGAAGGCAGAAATCACCTCGAATAAAAGCTGCATCAGGCTGTACTCCGGCTCCAGAATGCACATGGCAAAGACCGCGATACACACCACGCCAAGTGACAGAAATGTGATCTGGAACGCCTTGGATATGTTTTGGTGCGAGATGCTTCTGTGGAACGCCTGTACAGGCTTCTTATTGTACAGGCTGCGGATCTCCTGCACCATCACAAAGAAGCTGCTCGTTTTGAT
>CALWBA010000126.1 GCA_944375815.1 uncultured Lachnospiraceae bacterium
CATGCGCAAATTTTCCCGCACCGTACCCTTGAACAGATAGCTGTCATGGCTGATATAGGTTAAATTTCGCATCAGGCTTTCCCCGGCGATATCCGAAAGCTCCGTACCGCCTATTTTTACGCTGCCTTTATACTGCTTATTTCTCCCCATCAGGATCGCTGCGGCCGTCGATTTGCCGCAGCCGCTCTCTCCGGCAAAGCAGACGAAACCTCCCTGCGGAATTTCAAAGTTCACGCCTTTCAGAATCTCCCGTTCTCCGTCATAGGAGAAATGCAGATCACGGCAGCATACCGCACAGTTCTCCGGATCTATCCTCTCCTGTCCTTCTTCCTTCTCCTCAAGATCCAGGAGGCGGAAGATCTTATCACTTGCGGCCATTCCGTTCATTGCGATATGGAAAAAGCTGCCGAGCTGGCGCATCGGGAGAAAGAAGTCCGCGGAGAGCAGAATAATGGCAAAGCAGCCCGCAAACGCGATCCTGCCCGCCCGGTAATCGCTGACCGCCAGAATGACGCCGAGCGCCGCGCCTCCGTATGCCACCAGATCCATGATCGTAATGGAGTTGAGCTGCATGGTCAGAACTTTCATCGTAATTCTGCGGAACTTCTCGGCTTCCGCATTCATCTCGTCATTTTTATATTCATCGGACTGATAAATCTTCAAAGTCGTCAGTCCCTGCAGATTTTCCAGAAAGGTATCTCCCAGCTCCGCATACTGTCCCCAGTATTTTGCCAGCAGTTTTTTCGCGAATGTCTGCACCGCCGCGATGGATACTGGAATCAGCGGAACGCAGAGCAGGAGTACGACTGCCGCTCTCAGACTTACCGCTCCCAGAATGCAAAAAAGCGTCAGGGGAGCCAGCATACTGTAAAAAAACTGGGGCAGATATGCGCCAAAATACGTTTCCAGCTGATCGACACCTTCCACAGCAACCTGCACAATTTCTGATGTAGAAACCCGTTCGCTGTATGATGCACCGAGTTTTAGAAGCTTTTTGTAAATTTTATCGCGCAGAATTTTCTTAACTGCTTTTGATGCCATATAACTCATACGGCTGGCTTTCACAGTACAGACAATCCGTACTGTCGCTGCCAGAACTGCCGCCGCTGCTGTGCCGATTACTGCGCTTCTGTCAAAATCTCTGTTGAGAAAATGCTCCAGCAGGCTGCTTACTGTAAAAATCAGGCCAATATTTGCAGCAAGGCTGCACCACTGAAGCACTACATTTCCCGCAATGTATTTTCTGCTGTCAGGGACTGTGTCAATCAGTCGTTTGTTTATCATCATATGCCTTCCCTCTTTTTGGTTAGTTTATACTAATTCATCCAGATCATTTTACTCTACTGCAGGATATATGTCAATTAGTTTTAACTAACTTACTACAGAAAAAATCCCCTCTGCCGTCTCCGGCAGAAGGGATTTGATAGTTTATTATTTGTAAAGAGGTCCATAGTTCTGGCAAGCTCTGTAGTCTGCACCTTCTTTGTCCATTCCGAATGCATTCCATGCAGCCGGGCGGAAGATATCCTCTTCCGGTACGTTGTGCATAGCTACCGGGATTCTCAGCATGGAGCACATTGTGATCAGGTCTGCACCGATATGACCATAGGAGATTGCTCCGTGGTTAGCACCCCAGTTATTCATTACATCGTATGCGCTCTTGAATGCGCCCTTACCGTTGCATCTTGGTGCAAACCATGTGCACGGCCATGTATAGTCAGTACGTTTCCAGAGAATATCAGATACCTCATCCGGCAGTTTCACTGTCCAGCCCTCAGCGATCTGAAGCATCGGTCCTAAGCCCTTAACAAGGTTCAGACGGATCATTGTAACAGGCATCTCAGCCTGGGTCAGGAATCTGGAGGAGTATCCGCCTCCACGGAAATATCCGTTGTCAGCCGGGTTCCAGGTAGTAGCACCCATGATTGCTTTCTGATCTTCCTCTGTTACATCCCACCACTGTTTCATAACAGGGTTTCCGTTCTCATCTTTTGCAAGTCCGCATGCATCAAGGCAGGCAGCTCCGGAGTTAATCAGATGGATAAATCCGCCGTTCTCCTTTGCAACACCTTCAATGTCATAGCCTGTAGCTTTCTTAACAGCCTCCGGGCTCCAATATGTACGAACGTCTGCAAAGATCTGTGCACGATTGGTCAGAAGTTTCATGAACAGCATGCCCAGTCCGTTGAGAACGTCGTTCTCTGTAGCGAGGATATACGGCTCTCTTGCTCCGTTCCAGTCAAATGATGTATTTAAAACAGCCTCTGCGAAGTCTCCGTTCGGATAGAAGTCTGTCCACTGTCTCTGTCCCTGGAATCCTGCTGCGATTGCATTGTGTCCGATTGCTTCCTCAGAGAATTTCTCCGGCAGATTCTTATTACCGTTCATCAGGTCTTTGATGATGACAGCCATCTTTACTACAAACTCAAACTGCTCTTCTTTCTTCTCCGGGGACATCTGCAGCTCTTCCGGATTCTTGTCGAAGCCGATGGTGCAGGTCTCTTTTGCCCATTTTAATGCTTTCTGATACTCAGCCTCATCGTAGATGCCTTCTGTCATGCGGCGGATAATCTCTACCTCATCTACAGACTCTACACGCATGCCCAGATAGCTCTGGATGAAATCGGAATCAATGATGGATCCGCCGATACCCATGCAGATAGAACCGATCTGTAAGTAAGATTTGCCTCTCATGGATGCAGCTGCAACTGCTGCACGTCCGAATCTGAGCAGCTTCTCCTGTACGTCTTCCGGAATATCCGTAGCGTCTGCTTCCTGTACGTCATGTCCGTAGATTCCGAATGCCGGAAGTCCTTTCTGTGCATGAGTAGCAAGTACGGATGCCAGATATACTGCACCCGGACGCTCTGTTCCGTTGAATCCCCATACAGCTTTGATGGTGTGCGGATCCATATCCATTGTCTCAGATCCATAGCACCAGCACGGAGTAACTGTAAGTGTGATGTCCACGCCTTCTTTTCTGAATTTCTCAGCGCATGCAGCGGTTTCGCCTACACGTCCGATTGTGCTGTCAGCGATTACTACTTTTACCGGCTCGCCGTTGGAATATCTTAAATTCTCCTCAAATAATTTTGCAGCGGACTTTGCCATGTTCATTGTCTGTTCTTCCAGTGAACCTCTGACATCCAGTGCACCTCTTCTGCCGTCGATTGTAGGTCTGATACCGATGACCGGGTATCCTCCGATTAATCTGCTCTCTGCCATAGCTATTACCTCCATTTTTTATAATGTTCCGTTTCTGGTTTCTCAACCATTGCTGTGTATTATTATACTATTGTTTTTGCGGAATTACTTGTGGTATAATGGCAAAAAACATAATAATATTCACTTTTTCTGACAAAAGGGAGGGTTTACATGCATTATCCCGAATTTAATGAGAACAAGCAGAGAGGGACCTTTGAATTTCCATTTGAATTTTATCATACTACGCCGTCACACCCCCGGTATGTAATGTCTTACCACTGGCATATCGAGTTTGAACTGATCCGAGTGGTGCGAGGGAGTCTGCATATGACTCTTGATACCCATGAATTTACAGCGCACGCCGGGGAATATGTATTCATCCAGAGCGGTACCCTGCACTCAGGCGTACCTGATGAGTGTCTTTATGACTGCATTGTATTTGATCTGAATGCGCTTTTAAAGCATAATGCGCTGTGCCGTCCCTATATTCAGAGAGTAATTGAGGGATCTGCCCTGGTATATTATCATTTTACAGCGAAACGCGGAAAGATAATTTCGATTCTGGATGAACTTTTCGATGCATTTGCCGGAAAACCGGACGGGTATGAGCTGACTGTGTTCGGGACATTTTATCGCTTTTTCGGAGAAGTATTCGCAAAGCGGTATTATCTGGAAAATGTGCCGATGAACCGCAGAGATTTTAAGAAAATTCTTCAGATGAAACATGTGCTGGAGTTTATAGACAGTAATTACGCTTCTCCGATCACACTGGAGCAGCTCTCAGGGGCAGCCTCAATGACACCTAAGTATTTCTGCCGTTTTTTTCTTGTATTTACACACCGTACACCGATTGATTATCTGAATTATCAGCGGATTGAGCACGCATGTTATCAGCTTATTACAACAGATGCGTCGATTACAGATATCGCCTACAGCTGCGGATTTAATGATCTGAGTTATTTTATTAAGACATTTAAGAAATATAAGGGAATCACACCGCGAAAATATGCGAGTCAGGAATTCTGACCCAATGCACACTTTTATATTGACAGCAGTAATAAAAATGTGCTATTTTATAGTTAGTTAAAACTAATCTAGTTTTTTATTTTTGTTCTTGAGTTAGTTATTGCTAATTGAAAGGAGATCTTATATGAGTGTTGTTATCATTGGCGGAAATGAGCGTATGGTTTGTCAATATGAAACCATCTGCAAATCTTATGGATATAAGGCGAAGGTGTTTGCAAAGGAGCGCGGAGCAATCCGACGAAAGCTCGGTGTACCGGATCTGCTGATTCTGTTTACTACAACAGTTTCACACAAAATGGCAGTGAGCGCGGCACAGGAGGCGAAACGGAATAACGTTCCAATTGCTCATATCCATTCCAGCAGCGTTGCTGCTCTTACTCAGTTTCTTGATAAACACTGTCAGGGATGTAAAAAGCACAGCTGTGCAGACTGTCTCTGACTGAACAGATTGTGAAAAGCGAGGTGTTCTTATGTTCGAGTCTATGCTGATCAAGCACTGTTCCCCTACGCTTGCCGGCCTGAAAGCAGCGGGGCTTTTTAACTTCCGCTTCCAGTCTGAACAGGAAGCGCAGCAGATTCTCAGGCTTTGGAATCGCAGGCTCAATCCAAAAGGTATATGGATTCATATTTTGAAGTTTCATGAAGGAAGAGCTCTGATATATGTTTGCCGATATTCCGCACTGGAAAAGCTTTTATCCAGCGGACGCGAATGCAGATTTCTGGCAAATTACGGCTATAAGGGGCTCTCCTGCGAGGAGGCAATACATCTTCTGGGACAGCGCGTAATGTCCTGCCCGGAATTTCCACACGAGATTGGTATTTTTTTAGGCTATCCTCTCGATGACGTTATCGGATTTATAGAAAATTCCGGAAGGAACTGCAAATGCTGCGGCTGTTGGAAAGTCTACTGCAATGAGTGTGAAGCAAAAAAGACTTTTGCGCGATACAAAACATGTCATGCCATGTACGAATGTCTCTTCAGATCCGGAATATCCCCCACACTTCTTGCGGTGGCAGCATAAAAGGAGGTACATAAAATGAAAAATATAAAAGTTATTTACTGGAGCAGCACCGGAAATACGGAATCTATGGCAAAGGCAGTTGCAGAAGGAGTCAGAAGCACGGGTGCAGCTGCTGAACTCTTGGAAGTCTCAGAAATAAATGCAGCTGATCTCAGCTCCTGCACTCTCCTTGCGCTCGGATGCCCGGCAATGGGTGATGAAGAGCTGGAGGAAGGAGAATTTGCCCCGTTCTTCGATGAACTTGAGCCGCATCTTGCCGGCAAAACCGTAGCTCTCTTCGGATCCTATGACTGGGGAGACGGTCAATGGATGCGCGACTGGCAGGAACGCACCTCAAAGGCAGGGGCAGTTATTATCAACGGGGGCAATGGTCTTATCATAAACAATACACCTGAAGAAGCTGATCTGGAATCCTGCCGCAGACTGGGCGCTGAACTTGCGGAGCAATAATGCGAAAAAAGGAACCGGCTTTGTTCCGGTTCCTTTTTTACATATTTTCTAGGCTCCAACTTTTCCAAGCCCGATCTCCTGGGCAATGTTGAGAATATGATCACCGATTCTCTCAAAGTCAGTGAGCATCTCAGAGTAAAGTACACATGCTTCATCTGAGCACTTTCCAGACTGCATACGTGTGATCTGGTGTGCACGGTACTCATCTGTCATCTCGTCAATTACCTGCTCCAGCTTGGCTACTTCCTTGACATCTTTCTTGGCATCTTTTTCCAGATTTCCAATCAGTTCCAGCGCCTGGCTGCTGATTTTCTTCATTTCCTCTATTTCCGCAACTGCTTCTGCGGAGAATTTGATTTTTCTTTCCTCAAGACGCTTGGTATACTCGCAGATATTGATCGCATGGTCACCGATGCGCTCCAGATTTCCGCATACCTTAAAGAGTGCACTGATGTACTTCGCATCTTTTGAATTGCTCTCATTTACAAGAATCTTGGATATATACTTGGAAATTTCCTTATTCAGGAAGTCTATATATTCTTCTCTTTCCTCCAGCTCGGGAAGCATCGCCGTCTTGCCTGACTTCACCGCCTCAAAGCTGCTTTCCACATTTATTTTGGCCATTTCCATCATACGATGAATCTCACCTTTGATACCGCTTAAAGCGATGGCAGATTGTCCGATCTGATTATCTCTCTTTATCTCCATCGGGCGGATAAACTCGAGATGCATCTCCTCGTCGTTCTCCTCCCCGGCCTTCTCAGGCAGAATCCTTGTAGCAAGCTTAGCCAGCTTATAGCCAAACGGCATAAGCAGAAGTGTGGTCACTACGTTGAACAGCGTATGCATATTTGCAATCTGAGCTGCAACATTATCAGGTGTAAAGTTCTCTACCAGACTTGTCAGAGGAGACACCCTACATACAATCGTAAAGATCACTGTTCCCATAATGTTAAAGCACAGATGAATGATTGTTGTGCGCTTTGCATTTCGGGACGTTCCTATGGATGCCAGTACAGCGGTGATACATGTACCGATGTTCTGACCAAACAGAACGTACACTGCAGAAGAAAGGTTGACAACCCCGCTTGTGGCCAGTGCCTGCAGGATACCCACAGATGCTGAAGATGACTGAATAACTGCAGTAAATGCAGCTCCCGCCAGAATACCGAGCAGCGGATTTGAGAACTTCGTCATCAGAGAGATGAATGTCTCTGATTCACGAAGAGGCATCATGGAACTGCTCATCATATCCATACCAATAAACAGTACGCCGAGTCCTGCAATAATCATTCCATAATGGTGTATCTTCTTCTTTTTCACAAATACGATCAGTGCAACGCCCACAAACGCCATAAGCGGAGCGAGCACTCCAATATCCAGAGCAATGAGCTGACCGGTAATAGTGGTACCGATATTGGCACCCATAATGATCCATACTGCCTGACTCAGCGTCATCATACCGGAGTTTACAAATCCCACGACCATAACCGTGGTTGCCGAAGATGACTGGATCACAGCGGTGATTCCCGCGCCGACCAGTATTCCCAGAAAACGATTTGCTGTGAGCTTTTCGAGAATCTGCTTCATCCTGTTACCTGCAGCAGCTTCCAGGCCTCCGCTCATCATCTGCATGCCGTACAGAAACAGCGCCAGTCCTCCCAGAAGACTGAAAAAATCTGTAATTTTCACTTTTTCTTCCTCCATATTTTCTGCCGCGCTTATAAAGCGCCGCGCCTCTCTATATTAGTTCTACTGAAAATTAAGAATTTTTGCAATACCTTATGCAAAAATTTAACATGATTTTACATAGATTTTACATTAGACGCCATATTTTTTCTTTTTTCGGTTAAAAAACTTCCATTTCGTTTGGATTCGCCCTATAATAAAAAGCAGGTAAACTTTCAGTAAGTCAAAACTTACTCTTCGTGTTAAACTTTTTTTAAGAAATGGAGTGACATATTATGCATACAAAAGCTCAAATCAAACAGCTTATTCAGGATGCCGTAGCAGAAAAAATCACCGCCGGCTGCAGTCTGCTTCTCATTCAAAACGGCTGTGAGCTGCTATATTGTGAAGACGGATATGCAGATCTTGAACATCAGCTTCCGATTCGCCGCAATACGATATACCGACTGTATTCCATGACAAAACCTGTTACTGCAGCCGCTGCAATGCTTCTTATGGAGCGCGGCATGCTCGACCTTTGCTCCCCGGTATCTGACTTTCTGCCCGGTTTTGCAGCGCAGAAGGTCTGGACGAACGGTCGGCTTACAACCCCAAAGCGCCCGGTTCTTGTAAAAGATCTGCTTAACATGACTTCCGGACTGGTGTACAGCGGTACAGATACTCCCTCAGGAATTGCTTCCGCACGCCTGTTTGAAGATATTTCCGCACGGCTTGACTCAGACTCTCCGCTGACTACCCTTGAAGTTGCAAATGCTCTCGGACAGATTCCCCTCAGTTACGAACCGGGAACCTGGTGGCAATACGGCAGCTCTGCAGATGTACTTGGCGCGGTGATTGAGACTGTTTCCGGTGTCTCGTTTGGGAAGTTCTTAAAAAAAGAATTCTTTGAACCATTGGAAATGTCTGATACAGGCTTCTGGGTTCCCTCAGAAAAACAGCCTCGGCTCGCGCGCGTCTACAGCCGCAGAGAAAACGGTACGCTCCTGCGCTACACCGGCTGTAACCTCGGTATAAGAAATGATATGTCCCGCCCGAATCCCTTTGAGTCCGGCGGTGCAGGACTTGTCTCCACTATCGATGACTATGCACACTTCGCCCAGATGCTTTTAAACGGGGGAACTTACAGGGACCGGAGAATTCTCAGCCCCCGCACTGTATCTTATTTCACGCAGGGGAAGCTCGAGACAGTATCTCAGCAGGGCTTTAGCGAGTGGCTTGGTCTGCCCGGCCACACCTACTCAAACTTCCTGCGTGTACTGCTCGAGCCGGGACAGGCACTCACACTGGGAAGCATGGGTGAATATGGATGGGACGGATGGCTCGGCTGCTACTTCTGCAATTGTCCTGCGGACAATCTGACCATCCTTATGATGATGCAGAAGACCGACTCTGGAACAGAGACATTTACACGAAAGCTTCGTAATCTGATCTTTGCAGGACTCAATTAAAAAAAGAGGGGATTTCCCCCAATGTCATTAAGTTAAGGCATTTGGATGTGAGGACCTTTGAGGTGGGACATACAAAAAATGTATGTCCTGTC
>CALWBA010000127.1 GCA_944375815.1 uncultured Lachnospiraceae bacterium
CATCTATGGCTATTCAGTACAAGATACTATGACTGTTCATCACTTTTAGCTCTGTTTATATGAGGTAACAAGTTAGAAAAAGCCTAAAAAATCAATGATTTTAGGCTTGACATTATAGGAAGGAGAAAACATTATTATGAAAGTAATCAGTACAGAAAAAGCACCGGCAGCAATCGGACCGTATTCTCAGGCTATGGTATATAACCATACGCTTTTTACTTCCGGACAGATTCCGATTAATCCGGCTACAGGAGAAATCGAGGGAACAGATATTACGGCACAGGCTGAGCAGGTAATGAAAAATCTTGGAGAAGTCCTGGCAGCAGCCGGCAGCAGCTATGAGAAGACCGTTAAGACAACATGTTTCCTCGCTGATATGAATGATTTTGCAGCGTTCAACGAGGTATACGCAAAATACTTCACAGGAAAACCGGCACGCTCCTGTGTAGCAGTTAAGACACTTCCGAAAAACGTACTTTGCGAAGTGGAACTGATTGCGGAAGCAGAATAAAATCAAAATGAGACTATCTGTCCAGGGACTGGAGGACTTAAAAAGTCCGGTGTCCGGCGGATAGTCTCATTTTTATTTGAGATATAGGCGCTTCCACATAGGTAAAGATCCTGAACATGCTCAGATAGTGGGAAATATATAGACGAATAGTAAGGGTGTCTGTTGTACGGTGGAAACTGAAGAAAGAATACTTGGACATAAGAAGTCATTACACAGGTATTAATACTAATCTATGCGGAACAATTTTAAAACGACAATTATGTATTCAAATTGAATAGATGTGAACAGCAGCAATCCTAACAGTACTAGATAGGGAGATGGTGATTGAACTGCTGTGTAACGAATGGGACGCATGGTAGTATATGAGGAGGGGATTTAGTCATTCCTTCCTATTCGATTATTTGAAATGAATTATATAATGGTTTAGAATAGAACTATTTATATTAATGTATCTCATATATAAAATTGATGTTATTGGAAATAAATAATGTAATTTGTGCAAAACATATGAAACATCATGTAAATGATTCTAAAATTACCGATCCCATGCGAAAAGTAAGAACAACGTTATAATAAAGTCAGAAGAGTTATAGAGTCAGAGTGCCGGTCACTGCTATGATAATACCATATTAAATAACCTAGGAGGGAATAGTTATGAAAAAGAAACTATTAGCAGGTATTATAGCTTCAGTCATGGCCTTTTCCATTACTGCATGCGGAAGTAGTAATAATGGAAAAGAAAAATCTGGAAACGATGAAAGTGAACCGTATACAGTTACGATGGTTTTGCAGGGAACGCAACAGCCGGATGAAGAAAGAATTGAAAGCAAGATTAATGAAATACTTGAAAAGGAAGTTAATGCCAAACTGGATATAGTGGTACTTCCGTGGGCAAGTGCAACACAGCAGCTTCAACTTATGCTTTCTGGCGATGAGAAAATTGACTGTTTCTACTCAAATGGATCAAATGCATCACAGTACATGAGTTCAGGACAGATTGTAGATCTTTCAGAACTTATTGATAAATATGGGAAAAACGTGAAAGAAATATTTGGAGAAGATATTCTTGATGCCAACTCTATGGATGGGTTTGTGTATGGTTTGCCTGTACAGATTGAGAGAGGAAGTATCCCCGCTGTGTATATGAGGAAGGATTTGGTTGAGAAGTATGGCATAGATACGAGCGCAATTAAAGAACCTAAAGATATGGAACAGGTTTTTGAAAAAGTAAAGGCTGGTGAGCCGGATATGACAATGCTTTTCTCAAGTAGTTCTACGGACACACCACTTTCCAGACTGTTTTTCGGCGATACATTATCAGATAATAACAGGCTTGGTGTTTTGATGAATCAGGAGGAAAATACTACAATCGAGAATTTATTTGCCAGTGATTGGTATAAAGAGAATGCAGCCTTGCTTCATGATTGGTTTAATAAAGGCTATTTAAGTCAGGATGCCGGAACAAGTACAGAAAACTGGAGAAGCCTTTTCAAAGCGGGAAATCTGTTTTCAATTTTCTTTTCCTATCATCCGGGAACTCCTGTAGAATTTTTAAGCTCTACAGGCTATGAATTTGAGATTGTGCCGTTTTATGACCATCCAATTATTAACAGTACATCATACAATAGTACAATTTATTGCATTGCACAGAACTCTGAAAATCCAGAAAAAACCATGGAAGTTCTGGACTATATATATGGTAGTCCTGAAGTGATGAATCTGCTTAACTGGGGTGAAGAGGGTGTTGATTACATATTTGAAGATGAAGAAAATGGAATTATAAATTATCCAGAAGGTGTAACAGCTGATAATGTAGGATACTGCTTTAACCTTGGATGGGAACTTCCAAATCAATTCATAGGATATAAATGGCATGGATCAGATGTGGAGCTTTGGGAGAAAATGGAGGAGTTTAATAACTCTGCTACAAAATCCAAGGCTGTAGGGTTTATATTTGACAGTACGGGATACGAAAGTCAGATTGCTGCGTTGGCAAATGTAGTAAGCCAGTATTCCGGATCTATTGAAAGTGGTTCTGTTGATCCGGAAGAATATCTTCCGCAGTTTTTGGATGCACTTGATGCTGCAGGCATAAATGATGTTATGGCTGCAAAACAGGAACAGTTTGATAAGTTCCTTGCTGGAAATTAAAGATATCAGTTTTGTAAATCTTTTCATAAAAGCTCCGCGCTGATAAATTGATGTGCGGAGCTTTGCTATAATAGAGGAGGATATTTTGATGAAAAAAACATGGATTAAGAAATATAAATCCTATATGGTTTTATATTTAATGATGATACCAGGACTTCTTTATTTTTTAATTAATAATTATGTACCAATGGCCGGCATTATAATTGCTTTCAAAAAATTAAATTTTGCAAAAGGAATATTGAAAAGTCCATGGGTAGGATTTGAAAATTTTAAATTTTTATTTTCATCTCAAGATGCATGGACTATTACTAGAAATACCGTTTTGTACAATGTAGGATTTATTATTGTAAATATGGTTGTGGGAATTGCAATAGCAATTATGATATGTGAAGTCAGAAGCGTAAAAATGAAAAAAATATATCAAAGTGTTATTCTTTTGCCATTTCTTATGTCTATGGTCATTTTGAGCTATATTGTATATGCTCTTTTAAGCTCAGAAAATGGTTTGATAAATAATACGATTTTATCAGGACTTCATATTGATCCAATTCAATGGTATCAGGAACCTAAATACTGGCCATTTATTTTGATTTTTGCAAATTGCTGGAAAGGTGTAGGATATGGTTGCCTGATTTATATTGCATCACTAATAGGTATAGATCCATCATATTATGAGGCGGCCAGATTGGATGGTGCTACAAAATGGCAGGAGATTAGTAAAATTACGCTGCCATGTCTTGTACCTACAATTATTACGCTGTTGCTTCTTAGCATTGGAAGAATTTTTTACTCGGATTTCGGTCTGTTCTATCAGGTCCCGCAAAATTCAGGAGTGCTGTTTCCTACAACAAATGTAATTGATACTTATGTCTATCGTGCGTTAATTGAGCAGGGGAATATTAGTATGTCTTCTGCTGCAGGCGTGTATCAGTCTCTTGTAGGTTTTGTTATTGTTATTATCAGTAATTTGATTGTAAGAAGATATGATAAAGATCAGGCATTATTTTGAAAAATGGATAAAAACAGTAAATTTATTTGAGTAAAAATGGTATCTATAGTTTTTTAATTAGGTCGCTTAAAAAACGGCGGAATGGAGAACGTGATGTTAAATTCAAAGAAACAAATACATTATCAGATTGGAATAAATCTTATAATGATTATGCTTACATTGATTATTGTGCTGCCTTTTATTTTAGTTTTTATTTCTTCGGTAACAGATGAGAATGTATTAATACGAAATGGATATTCTTTTTTCCCAGAGAAAGTTAGTTTATATGCATACCAATATATTATCAGGCAGGGAGAGAAAATACTTCGTGCCTATATGATTACAATTATCGTAACTGTCATTGGAACAAGTGTTAATATTGCGTTATCAGCACTAATCGCATATCCGCTTTCTGTAAGGACACTTCCTCATAGAAGAGCAATTACATTTTTTGTTTTTTTCACAATGCTTTTTAATGGAGGACTCGTTCCTACATATTTAATGTATACAAGTTTCTTTCATATCAAAAATACAATATGGGCATTAATTGTGCCGAATTTTCTTTTGAGTGCCAATAATGTCCTTATGATAAGAAGTTATTTTATGACAAGTATACCAGAGGCGTTATTTGAGGCGGCAAAGATAGATGGAGCTGGACATTTAAAAATATTCTGTAAAATTGTACTGCCGCTAGGTAAACCAATTCTTATTACAATGGGATTATTTTCAGGCCTTACTTATTGGAATGACTGGACGAATGGTTTATACTATCTTTCAGGAAATGACGGTCAGAAACTTTATGGAATACAGAACCTATTAAATCAGATGATTACAGATATACAATATTTGGCAAGTGGAAAAGTAACTGGTAATATTGGTGCTGAGGTTGCAAAATTACCCACTACCTCTGTTAGAATGGCGATTGCCTTTATTGCTATGCTTCCTTTGTTTATAATATATCCATTCTTACAAAAATACTTTTCAGAAGGAATTACTTTGGGAGCAGTAAAAGGATAAGGAGCGGTTATGCGAAGAAACTTACATAAACAGCATAGAAATATTGCTCAAAAGATGAAGGTTATTTTACTTATTTTGTTTTTTACTCTTATTGTGTACACCTTATGCAGTGCGGCAATACTGCATAAGGTAGCACAGCAGACTCTGCAAGAAATAGAACAGATGTCTGGTCTATATACAGATGAACTTGATGATCGGTTTATGAGAGTCAGCAGGGAACTTTTTTCTACTATTATGAAAAAGAATCAGGCTGATTCCTATTTCTGGAATTACGTAAATCTTATAAAAGAAAATTCTCCCAATACTCCCTATGCTGTAAAAAGATTGAGAGAGAATACTCTTTCTTATACATGGGAATATGGAGAAGCATATAATTTCTTTATTTATCTTGAAAATACCGATCAGTTTTATTTGTTGAGCCTTTCAGAAGACGGATCGTATTCTGCAACCAGCAAACAGAAAGAAATGATATTAAAACACATAAGCAAGATAAAAGATACAACGTATTCTGTAAAGAAAAAATGGAATATATTAAAAAATTCTGAAGAGACCTATATGTGTAAAATAGCTCAAAATCAGGATGTATATTTTGGATGCTTTGTTGATGTAAAAAGTATTCTTCAGCCCTTTTCAAGCCTGGTTCTTAGAGACAATGGATATGTAAGACTGGTAAATAGTAATGGCGATACAGTTAGCGAACTTACTATAAACGGAATACATAATACTGATTATAAAAATGATAATGATTCATTGTATTCCATAAAACAAATGTTATCTCAGGCTCCGTTTTATATTCAGATGAATATATCGGAAAAAGATATTCTGAATTTTACCATGGGAAGCCTTGTGTTGCTTTTATCTGTAGCTGCCGTTTTAATAATTGCCGGCGCAATTATTCTCATTTATCTGAAAAATAATCTTATGGCTCCGGTTCAGAGATTTGTAACTAGATTAGAAGAGTATGATAAGGGAGGATACATCTATGAATTGACAGAAGAAAATCTATTAGAACTGGAGCAAATTGATGAAAAGTTTCATAGGATGATTAGACAGATTCAAAAATTAAAAATTACTTTATATGAAAAAGAACTTCAAAAAAAGAAAATAGAAATGGATTATTTAAATTTACAAATAAGGCCGCATTTCTATCTTAATTGTCTAAATTTCATATACAGTATGATAAATTTTGGTCAATATGCTGTGGCAACACAAATGACCACAATAACAGCAGAGTATCTTCGTTACATTTTCCAGAGCAATAAAGAAAAAGTACCTGTTACGGCAGAAACACAGCACTGTGAAGATTATCTTAAAATTCTCCTTCTTAGATATCCGGAGCGATTTGAGTATTATATAGAGGTACACGATGAGGTAAAAGATGCAGTGATTTTTCCGTTCTTAATTCAGGTATTTATTGAAAATGCAGCAAAGCATATGCTGACTTTGGAAAGAAAAATTTTGATTTCAGTCACAGTTTATCCGGAAGATATAGGAAATGAAAAATATGTTAATATCTATATTTCAGATACGGGCAATGGATATTCTGAAGAAATTCTGAAACAACTTAACCAAAAGCATGAAATCGATGAAAAACTTGGACATGTAGGAATTAATAATGTGCTAAGAAGGTTTCAATATTACTATAACGAAAAAGGAAAGATTGATTTTTCCAATAGTCCTTTAGGAGGTGCAGTTGTTGATATCCATATTCCATATACCAGTATTAAAGAGGTACAATAATAATGAATTTATTAATTATTGATGATGAAGAATATGTGATAAGAAGTATACAGCAGAATGTGGATTGGGAAAGCATAGGAATCGACAAGATATATACGGCCACCACAAAAGAGCAGGTGTGGTATATTATGGATATGCAATCCATTCAAATTATTCTCAGTGATATTGTTATGCCGCAGTGTACCGGTCTAGAATTAGTAGAGCATCTGAGAAAAAAAGGGTATAAATCACAGGTAATTTTTCTTACTAGTTATGCCAAATTTGAGTTTGCAAAACAGGCAATTGAGCTTGACAGTGTTGATTATTTGCTGAAGCCCATTAATTTTTCAGCACTTACAGATGCATTAAAAAAGGCTAAAGAAAAAGCAGAAAGTTTTGAGGGATATAAAGATTATCAGGATAAAAAGAGGCAGTGGAAAAGGACTCATCAAATACTTGCCAATAAATTTTGGAAATATGTAGTAAGTAATAAGTTAGAAAAGGCTCAGATAGAAGAAGAGATTGAAAAATATGGATTGAATATTCAAAAAAATGCAATATATTTTCCTGTATTAATATGCTTGTTTTATAAAAAGGAAGTAACATGGGATGAAACAATGCTTCAGTTTATTTTAGAAAATGTTTCTGCTGAAATTTTTTATGATTACAAAATTATGATTGATGCCATTTTTAAAGTTTCACAAGGAGAATATATAATTATCTGTCGCAGTCTTTTAAGATATGGAAATGAAAAGGAAGAAATAGATGATAAACCCTTCGAACAGTATATTACTTGGATCAAAAGTAATCTGAGAGCAGATACATGGTGTGGAATTGGAGAGTCAGCTATTCTGGAACGGATGTACTACTCTGTAAAAAAATTAGAAAGTATGCGAGAGAATAGTCTGTCTGTGAAAAATAGGATTTTATATCAAGTAAATTTTATAGAACCACAACGACAAAATAAAAATGTTGATATGTATTCATGGCAGGAGTTGCTTCGAGAACATAAAAGCCAGGAGTTATTGGAGAATATGAAGGTTTATCTACGGGATCTCGATGAAAATGAAATGATTACAAGAGATATATTAAAGACATTT
Source organism: uncultured Lachnospiraceae bacterium (assembly GCA_944375815.1). GTDB lineage: Bacteria > Bacillota > Clostridia > Lachnospirales > Lachnospiraceae > Egerieimonas_A. The sequence goes on from CALWBA010000127.1 coordinate 7,487, forward strand.
AGAATCGACCTGATACAGCTTATATATACTCATCTTTCCAAGAAAGAGATCAAAGCACATTTATTGTTTACAAATCCCGAGGAGGAATTGTACTATCAGAAAGCGTTAGATAGCAGTAGAAATGCTCTAGAATTTGCACAATACTTAATAAACAAAGCAGTTGAATATGAGTCGTACATAAGCCATTCCGAATCTGTAGCTGAGCAGCTTAAAACGTATATAGATGAGCACTATCAAGAGGAAATACGCAGAGATGACCTAGCGGAACAGGTATATCTTAATGTAGATTACATGTCTAGGATATTTAAGAAGGAGACAGGTATCTCTATCAGTACCTATCTGATACAAAAAAGAGTGGAAGAGGCCAAACGACTGCTCAGTAAAAGTTCATTACCTGTAAATGCAATTTCTATTCAGGTAGGATATAGTAATTTTTCTTATTTTACAAAAATGTTCAAAGAGAATACTGGATATTCACCATTGGAGTATCGCAGAAAATATCTCAAATAATACAAGTGAACACCGGAGGGAATAAAATGAATGATGACCGATTAAGAGACTTACTGGAAAAAATGACTCTGGAAGAAAAAGTAGGACAAATGGTTCAGATATCGGGGGAGTTTCTTGAAAAAGGCTCTGTGCTTACAGGACCTATGCTGGAAAAAGGATTTACTAATGAAGCCATATGTTTAGCCGGATCTGTAATAGGAATACAGAATGCGGCAACAATGAGACGTATACAAAAGAATTATATGGAGCGACATCCACATGAAATACCTGCATTATTCATGATGGATGTAATTAATGGATATAGAACAGTCTTTCCCATTCCCCTTGCTCAGGGATGCGCCTTTGAGCCGGATCTTTCTGAAAAATGCTCAAGTGCCGCAGCAAGAGAGGCAGCATCAAGTGGAATACATGTTACATTTGCCCCCATGGCAGATCTGGTAAGAGATGCGAGATGGGGAAGAGTAATGGAATCGCCGGGAGAGGATCCGTATCTTAATAGCTTGTATTGCCGTGCCATGGTTAGAGGATTTCAAGGAGAAGATATAAAGTATTCTGGGAAAATAGCGGCGTGTGTTAAACATTTTGCAGCTTATGGAGCACCCGTGGCAGGAAGAGATTATAATACGGTGGAACTTTCGGAACATACACTGAGAGAGTTTTACATTCCGGCATACGACAGTGGAATAAAAGCCGGAGCAGAGATGGTTATGGCTGCATTTAATACAGTGAATAGGATTCCTTCAACAGGAAATAAATGGTTATTAAAAGATTTGCTCAGGAAGGAATTAGGATTTGACGGTGTGCTTATTTCAGACTGGGCAGCAATTGAAGAGTTAATTGCACATGGATATTGTAACGGAAGAAAAGAGGCTGCTGAAAAAGCGTTCGGTGCGGGGATAGATATTGATATGATGTCAGGAATATATTCCGAGCACCTAAGTGATTTGGTAAGAAGCGAAACAATACATGAAAAGGAAATCGACAAGGCCGTATATAGAATTTTGCGGTTGAAAAACAGGTTGGGACTTTTTGAACATCCCTATAAAGACGCAGGAGAAGAAGAAGAGAAAAAATATTTCCTATGCCAAAAACATCGAAAAATTGCGCTGGAAGCTGCAGAAAAAAGTTGTGTATTATTAAAAAACGAAGGTGAATTTCCACTAAAAATCGGACGGAAAACAGCGTTTATCGGACCTTATGTAAATACAAATAAACTTACCGGGTCATGGTCATTTACAGGTGATAAGAAAGAAATTGTATCCATAAAAGAAATTCTTTCGGAATATCCGGAGTATACAGAAAATATTACCTGTATGCAGGGAAGTCCTATGATAGAGTTCGACATGGAATTAAAAGGATTTGATGAAGAAGAAAAGGAAAAGATAAGTGGCGACGAGATAGAGAAGATGTTAGATGATGCGGAAGAGGTAGCTAAAGAGGCACAGTCAGTAGTGATGTTTCTAGGAGAGCATTTTCTACAGTCAGGAGAAGCAGCAAGTCGGGCATATATAACCATTCCGAGTGTACAAAAACGTCTTTTTGATAGAGTTTACAATGTAAATAAAAATATATCAGTTGTGCTTTTTTCTGGAAGACCACTAGATATCATGGATATCAGCAGAAAAGCTAACGCCATTCTTTTGGCTTGGTTGCCGGGAACAGAGGGAGCTAGAGCAATAATGAATATTTTGACAGGGACAGCTGCACCTGAAGGAAAATTATCAATGAGTTTTCCTTGGAGTGTGGGTCAGATTCCAATTTTCTATAACAGCGATTCAACCGGGCGCCCCTATGATAACCATATTCAACAGGATCGTTTTCGCTCAAGATATTTGGATATTCCTAATGAACCACTGTATCCTTTTGGTTATGGATTAACATATACTTCTTTTTCTATTTCAGAAGTTGTTCTTGACAGAACCCGAATAAGCAGAGGAGAGAAAATATGCGCTTCTGTTTTGGTAAAGAATACAGGAGGAAGAACGGGAATAGAGACTATTCAGATGTATATACGGGACCTTGTAGCCAGTGTTGTAAGACCGGTAAAAGAATTAAAAGCCTTTAAAAAGATAACTATTTTACCGGGTGAAGAAAAAACGGTTTGTTTTGATATAGGGGAACAGGAATTAAGTTTCTACAAATCGGATGGAAGGTATGGATGCGAAGAGGGAAAATTTAGAGTTTATATAGGAACAGACAGCAGAACAGATAATTTTAAAGAGTTTATTCTTGAATGATAAGAGGCGAACAGGCAGGAAGCTGCAGTTGTAGAGATGCTGTAAAGAAATTACACCAAAATACAAATAAGTAATAAAAACAGGACAAAGTATGTAGGATTTTGGATACTCTGTCCTGTTTTAACATGTGTGCCGGGCGGTGCACGTTTTGCTTGCATGCCATGGACACACTTTCACAGATAAAAGTCTTGGATCTGATCAAGTAGTGGAGAATGTATAACTGAATAGCAAGGGCATCCGTTGAGAGAGGGAATATGAAGGAAACTGTAAGCGAAATTTTAGTCTGATGGACAGAAATCGCATTTGAGGAGAGGGAAAGAAAAGTGAAGCGTTAGGAAGATTTGAGAGTAAGGGTTCGAAAGGAGAAATCCCAAAGCCAGGCGGAGAGTGTATAAGCTGGGTATCCCGGCGGTCATCAACTCAATATCCAATAGGCAATATTCCCGATCGATGCCAATATACAAGTTGCTGCTTTGGGAAGATAGCTTTGGTTACCATCTGGGGTGTGATGTTATTTTCGAGATAAAAGAGTGATGCAGATAGTAAAGCGGTATCTGGAAAGAGAAGTGCTGGAGAACAGTGTCGGAACAGAAATAGAGGAATGATTCTTGCAGGATGAGAATCGATGTACAACATCGAAAGCCAGAATAGATGAATATACTATCGGATACAGACGAGTCTCTGGAAACAGTAGAAATAAAGTAATAACTGGGCCTTTTATGATTTAGGCAGAGCGTATCAGTCTCTGCGCGTCAACTATTGGAACCTTCGTGTACTGAATAGTACGCATTGCGGTGTGAGAGGACGGCGAATAACCGCCGCCTCTTACTCTATGCGTTACTGTTTCTGTTCTGCCTTGGAAAGCGTAAAAATAAATTCCGATCCTACACCTTCTGTACTGATCACATTGATATTCTGGTTATGTGCGTTGATAATTTCCTTTACAATTGAAAGCCCCAGTCCGGTACCTTTTCGATCTTTGCCGCGGGAAGAATCGATTTTATAGAATCGATCGAAAACTTTCTTGAGGCTGTCTGCCGGAATGCCGATGCCCGAATCTTTGACAGAGACGAAGACGGTTCCATGCTTTTCCGTTGTCTCCACAACAATTGTGGAGTGGTCATAGCTGAACTTAATCGCATTGTCGATAAGATTGTAGAGTACCTGCTGAATCTTCTCCATATCTGCAGTGACCATTAATGTCCTGGAGGAGAAAATGAGCTGGATAGAAAGCTGTTTCTGCCGGCAGCTTCCCTCAAACGAAGCGGCAGTGTTTTTGATGACAGCGTTGATGTCAAAGTCTGAGATATCAAGCATCTTGCCGATATCACTGATATTGTTGAGGGTGAGCAGGCTGCGGGTCAGTTTGTTGAGCCTCTCTGTCTCGAAAAGCACAATGCCGAGATACTTTTCGTACATATCCGGAGAAATTGTGCCGTCCAGAATCGCCTCCACATAACCCTTGATGGAAGTCAGGGGCGAGCGGAAGTCGTGAGAGACATTGGCGATAAATTTCTTCTGGGATTCCCCGGTTTTGCTCAGCTCCTCAGCCATATAATTCAGTGTGCCTGCCAGATACCCCATCTCGTCGTTCGTAACAACAGGAATTTTGTGCGTCAGATTTCCGGATGCATATTCCTTAGCGCCCTCTGTGATATGATGCAGAGGGCGATAAAATTTCAGCGAGAAAAATATCAGCAGAAGCGCCAGCATCAGATAATCCAGTCCGCAGATGATGTAGACGGAGAGCAGCAGATCTTCGCGCTCCGTATAGACTACAGACAGCGGAAGATGCATAGTCACATAACCCTTCGTATTCATTCCATAGGTAATGGGTGCCATCACACTGAGACAGTCGGAGGAAAAGTATCCGAAGAAATCTCCTATAGAATAATAGCCGGAATCCCATTTGGCGGGGTTAAAGCCGTCGATCGTTTCGCTTTCCGTCTCTGTGACCAGGGGTTTCTCCGTATCGAGCAGAATCTTTCGGTCAGGACTTAAAATCAGAATCTGCGCATCCTGGTATGTACCTACAGCGAGCAGATTGTAGTACGTCGCCTCCAGAGAGGATTTCTCCAGATACGTCGAAGAGGAGAGACTTTCCGCGATGGCGACAGACTCCTTATACAGAGAGTTGGCACTGGATTCCACAAGATGATTTTCAATGAGATGGGATCCCAGAGTTGCGATCAGGACAAATGCGCACACGCCCAGAAGCGCGTACAGCGTCATAAACTTCTGGTACAGCGTACGCTTCATCAGGATTTAACCTCGAATTTATAGCCGATTCCCCAGACCGTGCTGATTGCCCAGTTGGAGTTATCCTTGATTTTCTCACGCAGTCTTTTGATATGCACATCCACAGTACGTGTGTCCCCGATGTACTCATATCCCCAGATATGGTCAAGAAGCTGTTCCCTTGTAAATACCTGATTCGGCGAAGAGGCCAGGAAGTATAAGAGCTCCAGTTCCTTTGGCGGCATGTCAACGTTTTCGCCCCGGTAAGTGACAGAGTAGTTTGTCTGATTTACGATCAGATCCGGATATTCTACATACTTTCCGGTTGTCTGGGAAATTGCCGGCTTAGCCGGCTCGAAGCGGCGAAGTACCGCTTTGACACGTGCCACGAGCTCTTTAGAGTCAAACGGCTTGATCATATAGTCATCAGCACCGAGTTCAAGTCCCAGTACCTTATCGAAAATTTCTCCCTTTGCAGAGAGCATAATGATCGGAACATTGGACTTCTGGCGAAGCTCACGGCATACCTGATAACCATCCATGCCCGGAAGCATCAGATCCAGCAGGATCAGGTTCGGGCGGAACGTTTCGAATTCCCTGAGAGCCGCCTCACCGTCGTTGACGATCTTGCTGTCAAAGCACTCCTTGGTCAGATACAGAGAAATCAGCTCCGCAATATTGTTGTCGTCGTCTACAATCAGAATTTTCTGTTTTGCTGCCATATCGAATCTCCTTATCAGGCCCCCGCTGCTCTGTGACGGCAGCGGGAGTGCCCTGCATTATTTCTTGAACGTTACGATAGTTACGCCGGCGTCTCCTTCGCCGAATTCTCCGAGGCGGAAAGAATCCACGTATTTCAGCCGCCTCAGATATCCATGTACTGCCTTTCGCAGAGCTCCTGTGCCTTTACCGTGAACAACACGCACACTGGGCAGATGTGCCAGATAAGCGTCATCGAGATACTTATCCAGAGTAGCCAGAGCCTCGTCCACAGTCTGTCCGAGAAGGTTAATCTCGGTGGAAACGGAGGCGGACTTGTTCATCTTAAGTTTGCCGGTTCCTGTTTTCTGGAACTTTGCAGAAGTAATCACGGGCTCGTCGAGAAGCTGCAGATCAGAGATATGCACCTTTGTCCGCATGATGCCAAGCTGGGCAAATAAAAATCCCTTTGAATCAGGCATTGTGCTGACAGTGCCTTTCAGATTGAGACTCAGAACCTTGACAGCATCTCCGATGTGAAGATCAGAGGGCTTTAAGACCTTTGACGGAGCGGCGGTCTTCTTAGAGGACATATTCTTTTCCGCTTTGGTCATCTTCTCGCGCAGCTTTGTTCTTTCTTTTTCCATTTCGGAGACAGAGATATTCGCCTTTCCGAATTTATGGAAATTCTTCATCGTCTGGTCGGCGAATTCCTTTGCCTCACGCAGGATGGCATGTGCCTCCTGGTTTGCATCCTGCAGCAGCTTCTCACGCTGCTGGTCGAGCTTTTCCTGCTTTGCTGAGAGCTTTTCTTTTAACTGGCTGATCTCTGCTTTATATTTTGCAACTTCTTCGCGTTCGCGCTCGAGCAGAACGCGGTTCTCTTCCAGACTTGAAATCACGTCCTCAAAGGATTCATCCTGTTCGGAGATCTGCTTTTTGGCCTCACTGATAATATAATCCGGAAGCCCTAACTTGCTTGAAATCGCAAAAGCATTACTTTTTCCGGGCACACCGATTAACAGGCGGTATGTCGGGCGCAGTGTTTCCACATCAAACTCGCAGCAGGCATTTTCCACACCGGGAGTTGAGAGCGCATAAACCTTCAGCTCACTGTAGTGAGTCGTAGCCATGGTACGCACCTTGCGTCCGTGCAGATCCGAGAGGATAGCAATTGCAAGAGCTGCGCCTTCTGTCGGATCGGTTCCCGCACCGAGCTCATCGAAGAGAACAAGGGAATGCTCATCAGCTTTCTCCAGAAATGATACTACATTCGTCATATGAGAGGAGAAGGTACTTAAAGACTGTTCGATACTCTGCTCGTCACCGATATCTGCGTATACCTCATCGAATACAGCAAGAGAGGAACGGTCGAGTGCCGGAATATGAAGACCTGCCTGTCCCATAAGGGTGAGAAGGCCGACAGTCTTTAAGGATACAGTCTTTCCTCCGGTATTTGGTCCTGTGACCACGAGCAGATCAAAGTCTTTGCCGAGGGTGATATCAATCGGCACGACTTTCTTTTTATCAATCAGCGGGTGACGTCCTTTACGGATATTGATATATCCCTCGGAGTTGAAAACCGGCTGATTTGCATTCTGCTCCATTGCAAGAAATCCGCGGGCAAAGATAAAGTCGAGATCCACCATTGTCTCCAGGTCATAGAGAATACTTTCACGATACTGTGCAGCCTCCTCGCTGAGGTTGGAGAGGATAATCTCGATTTCCTTTTCTTCCTTTAACTCCAGCTCACGGATCTCGTTGTTCAGTTTTACGATGGCCATAGGCTCTACAAATATGGTGGATCCGGTTGAGGACTGGTCGTGAATCATACCGGGCACCTGGCCGCGATATTCTGATTTAACCGGGATGCAGTAGCGGCCATTTCTCATGGTTACCACAGAGTCCTGCAGATATGTGCGGAGAGATCCGTTTACCAGTGAATTTAACTGGCTGTGGATACGCTCCCCGGTATTTTTCATTGCGCGGCGGATCTGTTTTAATCCCGGACTTGCGTCATCGCTGATCTCTTCCTCGGAGATAATGCAGGCACGGATGCGCATAGTCAGCGGAGTCAGCGGCTCCAGTGCATCGAAAAGCTCGTCGAGAGAATCGGGCTGATCCTCGGCGTTATCCCTTCTGCCGTAGGACTTAACACGGGCACAGTTTTCCAGAAGTCCGCAAATCTGCAGAAGTTCTCCGGTACCCAGTATGCTGCCGATCTCGAGACGCTTTAATGTGCCGCGGATGTCCTTTGCTCCGCCGAAGGAGATGTTTCCCTTGCGGAACAGACGCGTCAGAGCATCGTGCGTCTGCTGCTGCATGCGCTCAATCTCGCGCAGATTGGAAGAAGGCATCAGCTTTCTGCACTTATCCTGCCCGAGCGGCGAGCTCGCGTGTTCCGTGAGCTGGTCAATAATTTTATAATATTCCAGTGTGTTGCATGCTTTCTGATTCATGTACGTATTCCTTTTTTATAAATTTACTCTTTCATTTTACTCTATAGAGAGCGGGATGAAAAGAGGAGAATGTAAAAAAGGCAACCACTGACGGGATGGTTGCCTTAAAAATCTTTCAAATAGTTTATGCGATTGAGTTTACAGCTTTGCTCAAACGGGACACTTTTCTAGCTGCGTTGTTCTTGTGGTAAACGCCCTTAGAAGCTGCCTTATTAATGGTAGCGATCGCATTGCTTAAAGCCTCTGTAGCCGCTGCCTTATCGTTTGCTGCTACTGCTGCATCCACTTTCTTCATAGCTGTCTTAACAGCGGAACGGATAGATTTATTTCTAGCAGCCTTTGTTCTGTTTACAAGGATTCTCTTTTTTGCAGATTTAATATTAGCCAAACTGCACACCTCCAATATTCTTTTTCAATGTTTTTGTGTTCTATAGGGTGATACATAAAAACTGACACGGACGTTTTTATGTCTTTAAACATGCTCATTCATTTTATGACATTCCCAGGCGTTTGTCAATACATATTTCAGGGAAAACTGTAAAAAATAAGGAGAAATAACAAGAGGAAAAGGAGAACGGTATGCTGGGAAATTACAGAGTCAGAACAGACCTTGCGGTAGAAAGCAAGGAGAAGTTCGAAAAGGATAATGTGGAGATAAGCGGAGTGGTTATCCATGAGGACTATGATAAGGAGCGTGACCTGCGAACCACGGTTGTGAAGATCGAGACGGAGCACGGGGCACGGATGATGGAAAAGCCGATGGGGACATATATTACGCTGGAGGCTCCGGATATGGCGGTACCTGATGAGGGATATCACAGAGAAATTTCAGAAAAAATCGCGGAGCACATCCGCCGCCTTGCCGGGCTGAACGAGGAAAAATCAGTTCTCGTGGCCGGGCTTGGAAATCTTCAGATCACGCCGGATGCACTTGGTCCGCGCGCTGTGCAGAACCTGCGCATCACCCGCCATATTATCAGAGAGTACGGTGTTGCCGGAACAGGTCAGGAACATGCGCATCAGGTGAGCAGCATAGTACCCGGCGTAATGGCACAGACGGGAATGGAAACACTGGAGATTCTGCAGGGGATTGTACGGGAAACAAAGCCGGATGTTGTGATTGCCATAGATGCACTGGCAGCGCGAAGCACGAAGAGACTCAACTGTACAATACAGATTACTGATACGGGTATCAATCCCGGATCCGGCGTTGGAAATCACAGATGCAGTCTGAATGAGAAATCGCTTGGCGTACCGGTTATAGGAATAGGAATTCCCACCGTAGTGGATGCGGCCACGATTGTACACGACGCGATGGCACATCTTCTGGAAACTCTTGAGGAAGCAGAAATTGAGGAGTTTCTCAGTGAGCTTATCACACCGTCGCTGAGCAGCATGTTTGTGACGCCAAAAGATATCGATGAGACAATACGCAGGCTGAGCTTTACGGTATCCGAGGGACTTAATCTCGCGTTTGAGGGGTGTCAGCAGGCATAACCCGTCCCATCTTTTCATACGCTAGGGTAAGAGGTGAGAGCGTGGAAAAGAAAGTTCAGAGAGTAATCATAGGTGTACTTGGCGGTATGGGAATTGTCCTTGCCGGACGCAGTATTTCACTCCTTCAGAAGGACGGCTACCAGTGGGGCATGATACTTGCAGGCAACGCGTACAGCGAGCTGGGCGAGGAGGCAGCGGCAGGATATCTGCCCCTCTTTCAATATGAAGAAAGCGATGGGAAAACTACTGAAAATTTTCTGCAAAGAGTATATGAGGCTGCAAAAAACCAGATTCCATTCTACGGATACTGGAAGCAGCAGAGTGCACGCGCGCGGGTTGTTGAAGATGAGAATACGTGTCATGCACTGATCGAGGCCAATGAACAGGCAGCAGAGCGATTGCTTGGAGAAAATCAGCAGCAGGCAATCGACGAGGAAAATGAGCGTGCCAAGCAGCAGTCAGAGACGCAGGAGGATACATCTGCGGGCGAGGAGACTGCGGCACAGACAGCAGCAGTTCCACATCCCCAGATCGATCTGTCTTTGGAGGCGCTGGCGGATTATAATTATGTGCTCAGCAACTTTTTTGTGGTTGATCCGGGCACATACACAGATGAGAACGAAATCAATGCAGCTGCATTTCTGGAGAAGAATATGACGATGACCGCAGATAAAGACAAGCCGCAGATCCTGATATATCATACGCACTCTCAGGAGGGATTTGCGGATTCAGAGGAGGGAGATGTCTCGACGAGTGTGGTTGCGGTGGGAGATTATCTGACAGAACTTCTTCAGGAACAGTACGGCTATCAGGTTATACATATGACAGATACTTTTGATCTGGTGGACGGAAAGCTGGACAGAAGTCTGGCGTACAACTATGCACAGGGACCTGTGGAGCGAATGATTGCGGAAAACCCATCCATTGAGGTGGTTATCGATCTGCACCGGGACGGAGTTCCTGAGGGAACCCATCTTGTCACAGATATCAATGGGAAGCCGACAGCGCGCATTATGCTGTTTAACGGACTGAGCCGCACGACAGACAGCGGGGAACTTGACTATCTGCCGAATCCTTATATACAGGATAATCTTGCGTTTTCATTCCAGCTTTCCTATCAGGCAAAGCAGTATTACCCGGATTTGACGCGCTGCATTTATCTGAAGGGTTACCGGTATAATCTTCATGTCAGACCAAGATCCATTCTTCTGGAGGTTGGAGCACAGACGAACACATTTGAAGAGGCAAAAAACGCCATGGAGCCGTTTGCTGACATTCTGCACAGAGTACTTTCAGGAAGCAGTTAAAATAGGGAATGACAAAGTGCGGTCAGTTATGGTATAATACCAATATTTGAGTAAACAACAGGCTTTTCGCATAAAAAGCGGAGGATTTATAAAAAACGCAGGAGAAAGGAGAACGATTTGGCTACAATAAATCAGAAGAATATCAGAAATTTTTGTATCATCGCCCATATCGACCACGGAAAATCGACGCTGGCTGACCGCATCATCCAGCAGACAGGGCTTCTGACAGAGCGCGAGATGCAGGCGCAGGTGCTTGACAACATGGATCTCGAGAGGGAGAGAGGCATCACAATTAAGGCGCAGACAGTGCGTACGGTTTACAGAGCAAAGGATGGGGAGGAGTATATTTTCAACCTGATTGATACTCCGGGACATGTAGACTTTAATTATGAGGTATCCCGCAGCCTTGCAGCGTGCGACGGAGCAATTCTCGTTGTGGATGCTGCTCAGGGCATTGAGGCGCAGACTCTGGCAAACGTCTATCTGGCTCTCGACCATGATCTGGACGTGCTTCCGGTCATCAATAAGATTGACCTGCCCAGTGCAGAGCCGGAGCGCGTAATCAGTGAGATTGAGGACGTTATTGGTATTGAAGCGCAGGACGCTCCGCAGATTTCTGCAAAGACGGGTCTGAACGTGGACCAGGTGCTTGAGCAGATCGTAGAGCGTATACCGTCTCCTGTGGGAGATCCTAAGGCACCTTTGAAAGCGCTGATCTTTGACTCCATCTACGATGCATATAAAGGCGTTATCGTCTTCTGCCGCCTGCGTGAGGGAACGGTAAAGAAGGGCACACGCATCCGGATGATGGCAACGGGAGCAGTAGAAGAGGTCGTAGAGGTGGGATACTTCGGCGCCGGCCAATTTATTCCGTGCGATGAACTCTCTGCAGGCATGGTAGGATACATCACTGCCAGTATCAAGACGATTTCCGATACGCGCGTGGGTGATACGATTACGGATGCCGATCATCCGTGCGATGAGCCTCTGCCAGGCTATAAGAAAGTAAATCCCATGGTCTACTACGGTCTGTATCCGGCAGACCGTGCAAAGTACCAGGATCTGCGAGATGCACCTCACCAGCTGCAGTTAAATGATGCATCTTTGTTCTACGAGCCTGAGACATCCGTAGCGCTTGGATTCGGATTCCGCTGCGGATTTCTGGGACTGCTGCATCTGGAAATCATTCAGGAACGTCTGGAGAGAGAGTATGGGCTTGATCTCATTACAACCGCTCCGAGTGTTATCTATAAGGTACACAAGACGAACGGGGAGATCATAGATCTGACAAATCCTACCAACCTGCCGGATCCGTCCGAGATCGACTATATGGAAGAACCCATGGTAAAGGCTGAGATCATGGTGACGACAGAGTTTATTGGACAGATTATGGATTTGTGTCAGGAACGGCGAGGACAGTACCAGGGCATGGAGTATATGGAGACAACCCGTGCGCTGCTGAAATATCATCTCCCGCTCAATGAGATTATCTACGATTTCTTTGATGCACTAAAATCCCGCTCCCGCGGTTATGCATCTTTTGACTATGAGATGCTTGGCTACGAGAGAAGTGATCTTGTAAAGCTTGATATCCTTGTAAATAAGGAAGAGGTGGACGCACTGTCATTTATCGTGTTCGCAGGCTCTGCCTACGAGCGCGGCAGAAAGATGTGCGAGAAATTAAAGGAAGAGATTCCGCGCCAGCTTTTCGAGATCCCGATTCAGGCGGCTGTCGGCAGCAAGATCATAGCCCGTGAGACCGTCCGCGCAATGAGAAAAGACGTGCTCGCAAAGTGCTACGGAGGAGACATCAGCCGAAAGAAGAAGCTGCTCGAGAAGCAGAAAGAAGGAAAGAAACGCATGCGTCAGGTAGGAAATGTGGAAATTCCTCAGAAGGCGTTTATGAGCGTGCTGAAGCTTGACGATAAATAGAATCATGGGGGACTGCCGTCAGGCGGTCCCTTTTGCTGTTGTACAGGAAAAGGAGGAAAAGATGAAGGAGCTTGAGCTGTATATCCACATCCCATTCTGCATACAGAAATGCAGATACTGTGATTTCCTTTCAGGGCCTGCGGATGATGCGTCGAAGTATCGATATACAAAGGCACTGATCCGTGAAATTGAGTCATTGCCTGAAGGCAGGGAAAGTATTATCACTACGGTATTTTTCGGAGGAGGCACCCCGTCGGTACTTCCGGGGGAATGGACCGCACGGATTCTGGAGACACTGAAAAAGAGATTCTCATTTGCTGCAGACGCAGAGATTACGACAGAGGCAAATCCGGGAACTGTGGACAAAGAGAAGCTGCGGATATGGCGGGAGAGCGGCATCAACCGTATAAGCTTCGGGTGCCAGTCCTCTTTTCATGAGGAGCTGCAGATGCTCGGAAGAATCCACACATGGGAGGATTTTCTGGAGAGCTATGCGCTGGCGCGGGAGAGCGGCTTTGACAATATCAATATCGATCTGATGTCCGGTCTGCCGGGACAGAAACTGAAAACATGGGAGACAACGCTGCACCGGGCTGCGGAACTGAAACCGGAGCATATTTCCGCGTACAGTCTGATCGTAGAGGAGGGGACTCCGTTTGCGTCTATGAACCTTGATCTGCCGGATGAGGACACGGAACGGATGATGTACAGCCGTACCCGTGAAATTCTTGCCGGGTACGGATACGGGCGGTATGAGATTTCCAACTATGCACTGCAGGGAAGAGAATGCCGCCATAATATTGGCTACTGGATCCGAACCCCCTATATCGGTCTGGGACTTGGTGCCTCTTCCCTGTTCGGAAGTACCCGCTTTACCAATACAGCGGATATGAAGGAATATCTCAGGAACAGTGCTCATCCCGACCGTCTGCGCCGAAATATTGAGCACCTGGAGAAAAAGGATGAAATCGAGGAGACGATGTTTCTGGGGCTGCGTCTTGCCCGCGGCATCGATAAGCGCCGGTTTGAGAAGACATTCGGCAAAACGGTCCGTGAAATATACGCCCCGGTGCTTGATAAATATATCGATCTCGGGCTCTTAAAAGAGACGGAAGAAGCCGTTTTTCTTACAGAGGACGGCATCAGCGTAAGCAATGCGGTGATGGCGGAATTTCTCCTAGATTCATATTGACAGGAACATATGTTTGCCGTATGCTAAAGATGCTACTTACCGATTCAGAGAGAAGGAGACAACATGCCTGCAAAAAAACAGTATATAAAGATCCGCGGTGCAGCGGAGAATAATTTAAAGAACATAGATGTGGATATTCCGAGAAATGAATTTGTCGTACTCACCGGCCTGAGCGGTTCGGGAAAGAGCTCCCTGGCTTTTGACACGATTTACGCAGAGGGGCAGAGACGTTATATGGAAAGTCTTTCATCTTATGCCAGACAGTTTCTTGGACAGATGGAGAAGCCAAATGTAGAGAGCATCGAAGGACTTTCACCTGCAATTTCGATAGATCAGAAATCCACAAACCGCAATCCCCGTTCCACGGTCGGGACCGTAACGGAGATTTACGACTATTTCCGACTTCTGTATGCCCGCATCGGAATTCCGCATTGCCCAAAGTGCGGCAGGGAGATCGCAAAGCAGACAGTAGATCAGATGGTGGACGCAATCTTAAAGCTTCCGGAGCGCACCAGAATTCAGCTGCTGGCACCTGTAGTGCGAGGCAGAAAAGGGCGCCATGAAAAACTTTTTGCACAGGCGAAGAAGAGCGGTTATGTGCGCGTACGGGTGGATGGAAACATGTACGAGCTGACGGAGGAGATTGCGCTCGATAAGAATATCAAGCACAATATTGAGATCGTGGTGGACCGTCTTGTCGTAAAGGACGGTATTCAGAAGCGTCTGACGGACTCTATTGAGAATGTACTGAATCTGGCGGACGGGCTGCTTGTTGTGGATGTGATTGACGGGACTCCGTTAAACTTCAGTCAGAGCTTTTCCTGCCCGGACTGCGGGATCAGTATGGAGGAGATCGAGCCGCGCAGCTTTTCTTTTAATAATCCTTTCGGTGCGTGCCCTGAGTGCTTCGGACTTGGATATCGCATGGAATTTGATGAAGATCTGATGATTCCGGATAAGACGCTTTCCATTGAGGAAGGAGCCATCCAGGTACTCGGCTGGCAGTCATGCAGTGACAGGGGAAGCTTTACCCGGGCGATTCTGGATGCACTGGCAAAAGAGTATGATTTTTCCCTGAGCACGCCGTTTCAGGATTATCCGAAGGAAGTTCACGATGTCCTGATTCACGGCACCGGCGGCAAAGAGGTTCAGGTATATTATAAAGGACAGCGCGGAGAGGGCGTCTATCAGGTCGCATTTGAAGGCCTGATTAAAAATGTGGAGCGCCGTTACCGCGAAACCGGATCAGACGCAATGAAGCAGGAGTATGAGACCTTTATGCGCATCACGCCCTGCCCCTCGTGTCACGGCCAGCGCTTAAAGGCCACATCTCTTGGAGTTACAGTGGGGGACAAAAATATTGCTGAGGTGA
Source organism: uncultured Lachnospiraceae bacterium (assembly GCA_944375815.1). GTDB lineage: Bacteria > Bacillota > Clostridia > Lachnospirales > Lachnospiraceae > Egerieimonas_A. Next base: position 22,930 of record CALWBA010000127.1, read on the forward strand.
CGGCACTTTCGATTGTAAAACTGCAGGAGTTTATCGAAAAGCTGAATCTGACTGAGACGCAGCAGCTTATCGGCGGACAGATTTTAAAGGAGATCCGTGCCCGCGTGGGATTCCTTGTGGATGTAGGACTTGATTATCTGACGCTGGCCCGTGCAACCGGTACGCTTTCGGGAGGAGAGGCTCAGCGTATCCGCCTGGCCACACAGATCGGCTCCGGTCTCGTTGGAGTTGCGTATATCCTGGATGAGCCGAGCATCGGACTGCATCAGAGGGACAATGACAAGCTTCTCTCAACGCTGATGCATCTCCGCGATCTCGGAAACAGCCTGATTGTTGTGGAGCATGATGAGGACACGATGCGGGCTGCCGACTGCATTGTGGATATCGGACCGGGTGCAGGCGAGCACGGCGGTGAGGTGGTTGCAGTGGGAACTGCAGAACAGCTCATGAAGAATAAAAATTCCATAACGGGTGCATACTTAAGTGGTAAGATCAAGATTCCTGTGCCGAAAGAGCGCAAGCAGCCGACAGGCTGGATCACTGTGCGCAAAGCAGCAGAGAATAACTTAAAGAATATTGACGTATCTTTTCCGCTTGGCGTTATGACATGCGTTACAGGTGTCTCCGGCTCGGGCAAGAGTTCGCTTGTAAATGAGATCCTTTACAAACATCTGGCAAAGGAGTTAAATCACGCCAGAGTGATTCCGGGAAGACACGCGGGCATTGACGGAATCGATCAGCTCGACAAGGTTATTGATATTGACCAGTCCCCGATCGGAAGAACGCCGCGTTCCAATCCGGCAACCTACACGGGTGTGTTCGATCTGATCCGTGATCTTTTTGCTGCTACTGCGGATGCAAAGGCAAGGGGCTATAAGAAAGGACGCTTCAGCTTTAACGTCAAGGGCGGACGCTGTGAGGCGTGCAGCGGCGACGGCATCATCAAAATTGAGATGCATTTTCTGCCGGATGTGTATGTGCCGTGTGAGGTCTGCCAGGGAAAGCGGTATAACCGTGAGACGCTGGAAGTAAAATATAAAGGCAAGAGCATTTATGATGTGCTCAATATGACGGTTGAGGAGGCGCTCACATTTTTTGAGCATGTGCCGTCTATCCGCAGAAAGATTGAGACGCTATACGATGTGGGTCTTTCCTATATCCGTCTCGGACAGCCATCCACAACACTCTCGGGCGGTGAGGCGCAGAGAATCAAGCTTGCGACCGAATTAAGCCGCAGAAGTACGGGAAAGACTATTTACATTCTGGACGAGCCGACGACCGGACTGCATTTTGCAGATGTGCATAAGCTGATAGAGATTTTAAAACGGCTTGCAGAAGGCGGAAATACAGTTGTCGTTATCGAGCATAATCTGGATGTGATCAAAACTGCGGACTACATTATTGATATAGGACCCGAGGGAGGCGACCGCGGGGGCACCGTGATTGCCAGAGGTACGCCGGAAGAAGTGGCGGAGAACCCGGCATCCTATACCGGACAGTATGTGAAAAAATATTTGTAAAACGCTTTTCATTTTTTCCGGGATTGTATATAATGAATGCCAGGGTACAAAGGTCATGCGTTTCAGGAATGTATGAAAAAGCATGATGTTGGAATCCGCAGTATGGGACAGTTTGAAAGAAAGGGGACTATTATGGCAATAGCAACCGATATTGGAATTGACCTTGGAACCTCCAGTATTCTGGTGTATGCCAGAAATAAGGGAGTTGTACTTAAAGAGCCTTCCGTGGTTGCCTACGATAAGGATTCGGATAAGGTAAAGGCAATCGGTGAGGAAGCACGTCAGATGATCGGAAGGACTCCGGGAAATATTATGGCGATCCGGCCGCTGCGTCAGGGCGTGATTTCGGACTATACAATTACAGAGAAAATGCTGAAATACTTCATCAATAAGGCTATGGGAAGAAAGGCGTTCAAGAAGCCGAGAATCAGTATCTGTGTACCCAGCGGGGTAACAGAGGTAGAGAGAAAGGCTGTCGAGGAGGCTACGTATCAGGCGGGAGCCAGAGAAGTGACCATAGTGGAGGAACCGGTGGCTGCAGCGATAGGCGCAGGCGTTGATATCGTAAAGCCATGCGGAAATATGATTGTGGATGTGGGCGGCGGCACAACGGATGTGGCGGTGATCTCTCTGGGAGGAACCGTTGTGTCCAGTTCCATCCGCGTAGCAGGCACCAACTTTGATGAGGCAATTATCCGGCACGCAAGAAGAAACCACAATCTGCTGATAGGAGAGCAGACTGCTGAGGCAGTCAAGATTCAGATCGGGACAGCGTTTAGACGCCCTCAGATTAAAACCATGGAGATCCGCGGACGCAATGTGGTGACGGGACTTCCTAAGACCGTAACGATCAGTTCAGAGGAGATTCGTGAGGCATTAAAGGAATCTGTACATCAGATCGTGGACACTGTTCACAGTGTTCTGGAGAAGACACCGCCGGAGCTTGCGGCTGACATCGCAGACCGGGGAATTATTCTGACAGGAGGAGGTTCTCTGCTGGATGGCCTGGAGGAGATCATTCAGGAGCGGACAGGCATTAACACTATGACGGCCGAGCATCCCGACCTGGCGGTGGCTATGGGTACAGGGCAGTATCTTGAGACTATGGCCAGGCTGGGTAAATAAGAAATGCAGGATACGATAGAAGGATATGTAGAACACATCATATACCGGAATGAAGAGAACGGCTACACAGTCTGCGTCGTCAACTGGGAGGGCGAGGAGATTACCTGTGTAGGCGTTTTCAGTTATATTTCGGAAGGAGAACTTATCGAGGCGCAGGGCAGTTATACAGAGCATGCGACGTACGGCAGACAGTTTAAAGTGGAGGCGTATCAGATTAAGATTCCTCAGGACACCGCAGCACTGGAGCGCTATCTGGGATCCGGAGCGATCAAAGGGATCGGTGCAGCCCTGGCTGCCAGGATTATCCGGCATTTCGGAGCGGATACGCTTCGCATTATTGAAGAAGAGCCGGAACGTCTGGCAGAGGTGAAGGGAATCAGCAGCCGTAAGGCACAGGAGATCGGCATTCAGTTCGCAGAGAAGTCTGAGATGCGGAATGCAATGATTTTTCTGCAGCAATACGGCATATCTCTGGCGCTGGGAGCAAAAATTTACAACCAGTACGGCGATACGATGTATCAGGTACTCCAGGAGAATCCATATAAGCTTGCGGAGGATATTCAGGGCGTAGGATTTAAGATTGCAGACGAGATTGCGGCAAAGGTCGGAATTTCCGGCAGTTCGGAGCACCGTATTCACAGCGGGCTTTTTTATGTTCTGTCGCAGGCTGCCGCGGAGGGACATGTCTATCTGCCGAAGTCTGTATTGTTTCGGCGCAGCAGGGAACTTCTGGGTGTGGAGGATGAGCTGCTTGAGAAATGTCTGATGGATCTGGCGATTGAGAGAAAAGTGATCATAAAAGAACTGCCGGACTCTTCAGGGCAGATGCAGCAGATCGTATATTCCAGCCAGTATTACTACCTGGAGCTGAATGTTGCACGGATGCTGCATGATCTGAATATCCGCTGTGAGGAGAACGAGGCGCATATTGACCGCCGGATACGCAGGATTGAGAAGAATTATGAAATTGGGCTCGATGATCTGCAGCGCGAGGCAGTCCGTGAGGCGGTCAGAAATGGTCTGTTTATTCTCACCGGAGGACCGGGAACAGGAAAGACAACAACAATCAATGCAATTATACGATATTTTGAGAGCGAGGGAATGGACATTCTGCTCGCAGCTCCAACAGGACGTGCAGCAAAACGAATGACGGAAGCGACAGGTTTTGAGGCATCGACAATTCACCGCCTGCTGGAACTCTCCGGCGGAGTGGAGGATGCCTCCGCACATGTACGGTTCGAGAAGAACGAGCAGAATCCGCTGGAAGCGGATGTCATCATTATTGACGAAATGTCGATGGTGGATATTTTCCTGATGCATGCGCTGCTTTCCGCAGTGCTTCCGGGTACGCGGCTGGTGCTTGTGGGGGATATGAATCAGCTTCCTAGCGTAGGCCCCGGAAGCGTGCTCAAGGATCTGATTCACTCGCAGTGCTTTCATGTCGTAGAGCTGACGACTATATTCCGTCAGGCGACAGAGAGCGATATTGTCGTGAATGCGCATAAGATTCACAGGGGTGAAAAGGTGCAGATTGATAACAAGAGCCGGGATTTCTTTTTCCTCAGGCGATATGATGTCAATGTGATTTTAAAGGTTATTGTCACGCTGATTCAGCAGAAGCTGCCCCGGTATGTAGACGCTGATCCGATGGAGATTCAGGTGCTCACTCCGATGCGGAAGGGTGTGCTGGGCGTAGAGAACTTAAATATCATTCTGCAGAAATTCCTTAATCCGCCTTCGCGTGACAAGGCAGAGAAGGAAACGCCGCGCGGTGTATTCCGCGAGGGTGATAAGGTTATGCAGATAAAGAATAATTATCAGCTGGAATGGGAGATCCGTGGAAAACACGGCATAGCGGCTGAATCCGGCATGGGTGTTTTTAATGGGGATTTGGGCACCGTGCGGGAGATTAATCCCTACAGTGAGCTGCTTACGGTAGAATTTGAAGAGGGAAGATTCGTGGATTATGAGTTTAAGCAGCTCGATGAGCTGGAGCTCGCCTATGCCGTGACAATACATAAGTCTCAGGGAAGCGAGTACCCTGCAGTTATTATTCCGCTGCTGGGGGGCCCGCGGCTTCTTATGACACGCAACCTGCTTTATACGGCGGTTACAAGAGCGCGGAAATGCGTGACGCTTGTCGGAAGCGATGTGACATTTCAGGCGATGATTGACAATAAAATTGAGCAGAGCCGCTATACAACGCTGGCGCTGCGCATCAGGGAATTCGAGCTTCAGGAAAGCTGATAAAAGAGAAGAGAGCTGTATGTCCGGCTGAGTAAAAGGACATGATATATGAAAAACAGGAAATTTTATGCAGAACGCATTTGGGATCTTTTATATCCAAGACACTGCGCCCTTTGCCATGAGATTCTCACGGTAAAGGGCGCAGTCTGCATATCCGGACAGAAAACAGCCTATCCCCTGATCTGCCCCGGCTGCAAAAAAAAGGCAGTTTCTGTCAGGGAGCCAAAGTGCAGAAAATGCGGAAAACCGCTGCCGGATGTGCGGCAGGAATACTGCGGTGACTGCTGCCGGCATCGTCGGTACTTTGATGAGGGGATCGGAATTTTCCGGTATGACGATGTAATGAGAAACTCCATGGCATATTTCAAATATAAAGGGCGGGCAGAATATGCGGAATATTACGGAGCAGAGCTATATTGCCAAAGCATACATCTTCTGGAACGCTGGCAGCCGCAGCTTCTGATTCCGGTTCCGATTCACCGCCGCCGCATGGCGGAGAGGGGATACAATCAGTCAGCACTTCTTGCCAGACAGTTATCGCGGTATTCACATATCCCGGTAAATGAGACATCCTTCCGCCGCCTGAAGAATACTGCAGCTTTAAAAAAACAGACTCCCGAGCAGCGACGCAAGTCTATGTACCATGCGTTTTCAGCAAAGCCGGGGACAGTGCTTCCGGAACGTGTGCTGATTATCGATGATATATATACAACGGGCAGCACTGTGAATGCGCTGGCGAAGTTGTTGAAAAAATACGGTGCAAAGCGCGTATATTTCCTGACTGTATGTATTGGAACAGGGGAGAAAATATAGATCGCAGAAATTTCTTAAATTTTTCAGAATTGCTTTTCACATCCTGAAATGTATGGTAGAATAAACTAGATCATGAGACGTTAGAATTGGGGGAAGAAGGAGCATTTTTTGTATGTTGAATGAAGAACGCATCCGAATGATGACAAAGCTGGCGCGGTATGAGAGTAAGGACGGCAAACAGGCGCTTAAGATCAGCCGATATTACCGTCATGATTATCTGGGACTGGCGCTGCTGAAGAATTTTTTTCTGGTGACGATCGGATATCTTCTGGTGCTTGCGATGATTGCCGGATATTTTCTCGATTTTCTGCTGGATCACGTGCAGGTGCTTTCGATTGAGCTTCTCATCACCGGCAGTGTGGCAGGGTATGCGGCAGTACTCGTATTATACACCGTGATCACATATGTGGTCTGCTCCGTGCGTTACGCAAGGGCACGAAAGAGCGTGAAGAGCTATTACGGAAAGCTGGGAGAGCTTTCCAGGCTGTATGCGCGGGAAGAAAAGAAACTGGGACGCCGGTTGGGCAGGAGGAATAGTGATGACAGTTATGCTGGAAGGTAAGGAGAAACTGAAGATTATATATGGAAGATATGGACTGTATATCTCTCCGATCCTTAAGTTTTTGCTGGCACTTCTTATATTCATAAGCATTAATCGGCAGCTCGGATATCTGGCGCCGCTGAACAATATTTTTGTGGTGCTGGTGCTGGCTCTGATCTGCTCAATTATTCCGCTGAACGGCATTGCGGTTTTCGGCGGTCTGCTGATTACAGGGCATTGCTTTGGACTCAGTATTGCTGCCGGTGCGCTGGCGCTGGTGCTTTTTCTTATTATTGAGATCTTATACCTCAGATTTGTGCAGGGAGACAGTCTGGCGCTCGTTCTGATGCCGGTGGCATCTTCCTTCGGACTGCCGTGTGCAGTTCCGGTGGGATTCGGGCTTATGCGCGGACCGCTGTCGGCAATTTCCGTAAGCTGCGGCGTTGCAGTGTATTATTTTATGGAAGTTGTAAAAGCAAATGCAGCTGCTCTCCAGGGATCGGACAGCGCAGCGGCGCTTGAGAACCTGCAGCTTCTTCTGAATGGATTTGTGAATAATCGGGAGATGCTGATGGTGATGATAGCATCAATCACCGTAACACTGGTAGTCAGTGTAGTACGCAGGCTGAGTGTGGATTATTCCTGGCACATTGCGATTGTGCTGGGTGCTGTTACATATGTGATTATCATGATTGCGGGCGGGATGTTCGTCGCTACCGACAACAATATACCGGTGCTGATCGTGGGGGCAGTGATTTCATGTGTGATTTCGCTGGTTCTGGAGTTCTTCGTATATAATGTTGACTACAGCCGCACAGAGCACCTTCAGTATGAGGACGACGAGTATTACTATTATGTAAAAGCGGTTCCTAAGATCTCAATTACAAAGCCTCAGCGTGAGATAACGACAATCCGTGCGGATGAGGGAGGGTTTGCCGAGAGAGAGGCAAAGAGCGCCGTAAGCCATGCGGCAGCTGCCGAAGAGCCCGATTATGAGAACGTGGATTTTGAATCAAAGCTGGAGGAATCACTGAAGAACCTTCAGAAATAAAGATAGGATAAAGTAGGCAGAAAGGATGTGGACATATGAACACCCTGTGGGAAATGATGAAAGTGTATATCAAAGGGTTTTCCTGGCCGGATTTGCAGAGGATTGCCGTGATTGATATTGTACAGATTATCATTATCGCTGTGTTTGTTTATCATCTGCTGCTTTGGATCAAGAGTACAAGGGCGTATACGCTGTTAAAGGGAATTCTGCTCGTCGGAGTATTTCTGCTGGTGGCAGAGATTTTCCAGATGAATATCATTCTCTGGATCTGGGAGAACATCAGTTATGTGGCGATCACCGGTGTGCTCATCATTTTCCAGCCGGAGCTTAGGAAGGCACTGGAGCAGTTAGGTGAGAAGAAAATACTTTCGTCGCTCATTTCATTTGACAGCGCGAAAGATGACAATAACCGGTTCAGTGACAACACAATCAATGAGCTGGTGCGCGCCTCTTACGACATGGGAGAAGTAAAGACAGGCGCTTTGATAGTTATTGAACAGAATATTAATCTGGATGAATATATCAAGACGGGAATCGCGCTGGATTCCGTGTTGAGCAGTCAGCTTTTAATCAATATATTCGAACATAATACTCCCCTTCACGACGGAGCCGTTATCGTCCGCGGCAACAGAATCGTTTCCGCGACGTGTTATCTGCCTCTGTCGGACAACCGGGAGATCAGTAAGGAACTTGGAACCAGGCACCGTGCCGGAACAGGAATCAGCGAAGTCAGCGATTCTCTGACGATCATTGTCTCCGAAGAAACGGGAAGAGTATCCTACGCACAGGGAGGAAAGATCAAGGTCGGAGTGACGCCGAGTGAGCTTCGAGAAAAACTGCATACGATTCAGAAGAAGAACGTTCCGGTGGAGAATGCCAGAATTAAACTGGGGAAAGGGCGTGTAAAACATGAAAAAGCATCTGACAAATAATCTCGCCTTAAAGCTCATCTCTGTGGTGATCGCCATTGGAATCTGGATACTGGTTTCCGGAAGTACCGATCCGATAATGACAAAGTCATTTAAAAACGTGGCAGTTACAGTGCAGAACGGCGCCTATATTGAGGATACTTTCGGAAAGATCGCGCGCCTGGAGAATGAATCCCAGACGATAACTGTGATTGTGAGAGGCAGAAAAACCGTACTTAACAGCCTGACTGATATTCAGGCAGTAGCGGATCTGACGCAGATTCAGGATATGAATCTGGAAGCAAATCCTGTAATGGTTCCGGTAAGCGTGACGGTTCCGGGCATTGAGCCGGAGAATGTCACTGCAGTACCTCAGAATATCGAAGTAAAAATTGAGGAAAGAAAGACCAAGGATTTTCAGATCGCCGTTACGCAGACAGGAAAGACAGACACTGACTATGCGGTAGGCAAGATTACGACAGATCCCAATATCGTATCAGTAAGCGGACCGGAGTCTATTATCAATAAGATCGGGAGCATTAAGGCTGAGGTAAATGTAGATGGGCTGAGTGCAGATGAGACGCGGCAGGTTGAACTGAAAGTTTATGACAACAATCAGGAGGAACTTGGAGCCACAGATCTGCAGTATCTGCATTTTAATTCCGGAGATTCACTTCAGGTTACGGCAAAAATTACGATCTGGGAGAAGCGTTCCGGAGTCAGACTGAAAGTGGATTACGATGGAGGAGCAGCTGATGGATACCAGGTTACGGAAATCACAACTACTCCGGATGAGCTGACAGTTGCAGGCACAGATGCAGCTCTGGAAAAGCTTAAGGAGAATGGAAATGTGATCACGATTCCGTCAGATGCGCTTCAGATCGTTCGACCGAGAGTTGACTTTAAGGTCAGTGTGGATATTACAAAGTATCTTCCGGAGGATATCATATGGATA
>CALWBA010000128.1 GCA_944375815.1 uncultured Lachnospiraceae bacterium
TTTCTCCTGATCCTTGATCCTGTAATAGTCTTCCATATCCAGGGTCAGATCCACATGAGTGTCAGGCTTTGATTTTCGGTTGCTCAAGAGGCACACAGTCTCCACATGCACTGTACCCGGGAACATATCCGTTCCTCTCACCCTCTTAATCTCATAGCCTTCATCGCAGATTCTCCTCAGATCCCTGGCAAGCGTGGCAGGATCACAGCTCACATAAACAATTTTTTCCGGCTGCATCTTGACCATTGTGCGGATGAGCGTCTCATCACATCCCTTGCGCGGAGGATCCACTACAATGACATCAGCGCGTACGCCTTCTTTCTCGTATTTCTCCGGCAGCACTTCTTCAGCTTTACCGACGAAAAACTGTGCATTCTCAATTCCATTGATCTCTGCATTTCTTCTGGCGTCTTCAATGGCCTGTGGCACAATTTCCACCCCATATACCATCTTTGCTCTCTGAGCCAGAAACAGAGAAATAGTACCGATCCCGCAGTACAGATCCCATACCGTTTCCTCTCCTGTCAGCCCAGCAAATTCCAGTGCGGCTGCGTATAATTTTTCTGTCTGCACCGGATTTACCTGGAAAAATGACAGCGGTGAGATCTGGTACTGAATATCCCCTATATAATCTGTAATATATGGTTTTCCCCATAGAAGGCCGGTCTGTCTGCCCATGATTACATTGGTTCGCTCCATATTTACGCTATAGGTAATGCTCGTCATCCCCTGCATCTGACACAGACTTTCCACCAGTTTCTCCGCCGCCGGAAGTCTGCGTCCGTTGATTACAAGGCAGACCATCCACTCTTTTGTCTTAAAGCCGTAGCGGATCAGAATATGACGTACAAGTCCCTTTCCTGTTGTCTCATTATAGGCGGAAACATGATTTTCACGCATGTATCGAAGCACACGCTGTAAAACCTCCTCATTCTGCTCAACGCCGAGATAACATCTCGTATTGTTGATGATCGTATGCGTCCGCCCCGCGTAAAATCCGGTAATCAGATTTCCGTCTTTATCTGCCCCAACCGGAAACTGCGCCTTGTTTCGATAATGATATGGATTTTCCATACCGATGATAGGTTCCATCGGAATGTCGGTAATTCCCCCGATTCTTGTAAGACTCTCCCGGATCTTCTCCTCCTTAAATCTAAGCTGTTCTTCATATTTCAGCTCCTGAATCTGGCATCCGCCGCATTGGCGGGCATAAGGGCAGATCGGATCCGTGCGGCGGTCAGAGCGGGTAATAAGACGCATCAGACGGGCGTATGCATAATTCTTTTTCGCCTTCATAATCTTTACCTCAGCGGTATCACCGATGACAGTATCCTTGACAAATAAAGTATATCCGTCAATTTTTCCGATTCCCTCTCCATCGTGCCCCATGTCCGTGATGGTTACGGTTACCAGGTCATTCTTCTTATATTCCATATCTTCCCCCATTTATATGATTGTCTTTCTGATATTAGACTCAAATAAGCGATTATAGCCCAGCCACTCGCTCTGTTCTGTCGTGCTCTCGAATAATTCGGTTATCGTCTGCATACGGGCATCCGTGTTGTCTGCCAGATTAAGGGCCAGCGCTTCTGCCATCGCAGGTTTTTTCGGGGATCCATACTCCAGCTCGCCGTGATGCGCCAGAATACAGTGCTTCAGCTCGCTCTCCAATGTCTTCGGAAATCCCGGAATTGTGCGGACAGCATCATGAATCATCTCTGCACCTATCATAATGTGTCCCAGCAGCTGTCCGTCATCCGTGTAGTCATTCATCGGAAATGCAGACAGTTCTTTTGTCTTTCCAATGTCATGAAAAATAGCCGCCGTGATCAGCAGATCGCGGTTCAGAATCGGATAGGCTTTTGCGTAATAATGACACAGTCTGGTTACACTCAGCGTGTGTTCCAGCAGTCCGCCTACAAAGCCGTGGTGAACACTCTTTGCGGCAGAGCTGAATTTAAATGCCTTGATAAATTTCTCGTGTTCTACATAATACTTCTTCAGAAGCGCATTAAGATGCGGATTCTTCACTGAGTCGATAAAGTCCACAAGCTCCTTATACATGCTTTCTATATCATATTTACTGACCGGAAGGTAGTCTGCAGGATCATATTCTCCTTCATCGGCACGGCGGACGCGTTTTAAACTCACCTGAAGCGCTCCCGCAAACAGAGTAACATCCCCCATCACATCTATGTAATCCAGATTGTCAAAGTCGTCAATCCCGCTGGAGTTCGGTTCCCAGATCTTTGCGTCGATCGTTCCTGTCTTGTCCTGAAGAATAACATTTTCATATGGTTTTCCGTTCTTTGTCACTGCTGACTGTCTGTGTTTGCACAGGTATACACCTGCAATCCTGCTGCCCTCACGCAGCTCGCTGATATATTTCATACTTTTTCTTTCCTTTCTATGCTTAAACATGGATAAAGAGGTTTTGCAGAATATATCCGCGCAAACCTCTTTTCTCTTTGCACCAATTTCATTCTATAATGCTCCCAGCGTCACGTCAAATACAATCTCAACATATCCTTCTGTGCCTTTCCGCAGCGCTGTGATCTGTATCACCTGATTCTGACTGCAGGATTCCAGATAGTCCTGATATTTGCTCATCGTGGTAGTGTCCGTATCATCTGCCTTAATAATCACGTCTCCGCTCTGAATACCCGCCAGCATGGCCGGAGAGTCCGCCTTCACTGTGTCTACCCAGATTCCCTCGGGAATGCCCGTCTTTTCCGATACCTCCGCAGTGACGTCCTGCCCGGTGATTCCGCTGTAAATCAGAGGTTCGTTATTGGAGAGTCTCTCAAGCAGCGGTTTAATCTGCGAAATACCGATTGCCGCTACGGTATTTCCCGTATTTCCGGCAAAATTCTGAGAAATAAGTCCCACAATCTGTCCTTCCAGATTGATCAGCACGCCGCTTCCCTCGCTGCTTCCTGCAATATCCGTATTGAGCATCTTATATTCCCCGTCCACCGTGGAAATGACATTGTCCATTGAGGTCACTGCTCCGTAGGAGACGGCAGACGGATATCCTGCCGGACTGCCGACCGCAATAACAGGATCCCCCTGCTTAACGGAATAGGAATTTCCAAATGCAGCAGCCGGAATATCTGCAGCATCCTCTGCAGACAGGCTGGAAAGCGGAACCTTCAGAACCGCAAGCCCGGTGTTCGGGTCGTGCTTCAGATATCTGGCATCCACCTGTGTATCGTTCCAGAACTTTACCTGAATACGTTCCACATTTTCTACAATGCGGTATTCCGTGGCAATAAAAAGATCCTGCCCGTTATTTGCCACCACTAAACCTGAGAGCTGACGCTGACTTTCATACGACTGGTTAAACCAGTCCGTATTGTTTGCCAACCCGATCACGGTCACAATAGATTTTTGTGCGGTTTTAGCCACGTCCATCATGCTACTGTACAAATCTTTATACTGGTCCAGCGTAAGCGCTGCCGCCGGAGCTGTCTGAAGATTCTGCGTCTGATCCGCCTCCGCATCCTCTGTGTTCTGAACCGTCTCTTCTTCCTCCGGGATATCGTCAGCCGGAATATCGATTTTTGCGCTCTTATCCGTACCGAAGACACTCTGGGCATATGGGGAAACCGCCGCAAATGCAAATGCCGCTATGACTCCGAACGCTGCCGCGCTTCCAAGCAGAATTCCTGCTTTTTTTAGCAGCTCCGCCTTGTCCACCGGCTGTTTGCGCACTACCTCTTTCATGAAATCATATGGTTTCTGTTCATTATTCATATATCATCGCTCCTACCGCATACACTGTCCCCTTAAGTATCTTGTTGCCTTTGCCGGAAACAGACAGTCAGCAAGGATATGTTTCTTCCATGCCGCTGTCTGTTCTTTTGCGCTCAACTATGAATAGTGTAGCAGATACTTATGAATTTTTTATGAACTTCTGCTGTATTTTACAATCATCAGCTCCACGCTGAGAACATCTTCCATGCGCCCGGTCTTGACGTCCTCCTCAGCCTTGGTAAATTGGTATACTGCATCCTCAAGCTCTTCTTTCGTATATTTTCCTGCATAGCGCACATAATTTCTGACTACAAATGCCTGAAGCCCGGTGCGTTTTGCCATTTCCGCCTGATCAGCACCTGCTGCCGCAAGTTCTTTCACCTGCAAAAGCAGATTAAACTGCCGTGCCAGCAAAAAGAGGATTCGCATCGGAGGTTCCTTTAAGGCCAGAAGATCGTAATACAGGTCGAGCGCCTTTGTCTGCTGTTTCTCCGCGACAGCACGCACCATGTCAAAAATTTTATTGTTAATCTGCGTCGTGCAGACTGCCTCAATGTCATCTCCGGTAATGATCTCTTTTCCCATCGTATAGCAGAGCAGCTTCTCGAGCTCACATGCGATATTTCCCATGTCCGTACCGGTTTTCGTCAGAAAAAGCTCCATATCTCTCTGCGTGATCTTCTTTCCCTCGCGCTTCATCTGTCCCAGTACCCAGCGCATCAGCGTCTTCTCGTCCTGTGTGGAAAATTCAACCGCACTTCCGGATTTTTTAACAGCCTTGAACATTTTGCTGCGCTTATCAATCTCCTGCTCGACAAAAATCATACACAGATATTCCGGCAATGTCTCCATGTATGCAGCCAGCTCCGGTGCCTGGCTCTTGAAAAAACCGGTATCCTGCAGCAGAATCACTCTGCGGTCGGCAAAGAAAGGCATGGTTTCCGCAAGGTCTATAATTTCTCCCTGTGAGAGTCCTCTGCCCTCGAAGCTTGTGAAATTCATCGTGTCGCCGTCCGGATTCAACGCCTGACACAGACGATCACGGTACTGATATTTAAGGTAATCTTCCTCTCCATAAAAGAGGTATACCGGCTTAAATATCCCGTTTTTGATGTCTTCTAATACTGTCTTCATTTGGCCTGTCCCTCTTTCTTCTCCGATTTTATAAGGCTTCTGTGTTGTTTACAGAATAGCCTATTCCTCCACACCTGTCAAATATTTTTTCACCACGGATGTCTGTCCGTCTGTCATTAGCGTTACTGCCCCGTCTTTTGCCGTCTGATAGACATGAGCCTGGCTGTCTTTCAGTCTCTTTATAAGTTCCGGGTGCGGATGTCCATACGGATTATTCTCACCATACGAGAGAAAGCAGATGGATGGGCGGATTTTTCTCAGAAATTCCACCGATGTGGAACTGCGAGATCCATGATGTGCCACTTTTAACAAATCGCATGGAACCAGCTGCTCTTCCACCAGATGTTCCCCATCTCCTTCCAAATCACCGGTAAAAAGTGCGGTAAATTTCCCATATTCCATCAAAAGTGTCGCTGATCCCGCATTCGTATCACTGCTGTAGTCTGCTCCGTCCGGATGAAGTACTGAAATCTTCAGGCTGCCGGTTTTCAGCTCCATTCCCTTATGTACATACTGTACTTTTATTGCTGCAGTGCGAATAGGTGTAAAAAGCTCTTCATTATCCGTTTCTTGCATCCATTCCGGCAGGTACAGTGTTTTGATCGAAAACGCCGTCTGGTCTGTGGAAATCAGCTCGGCAAGTTCTATAATTCCATTCATATGATCTGCATCCGGATGTGTCAGAAACACGCCGTCCAGTTCTGCTATTCCCTGGCTTTTGAGATAGGGCAGAATGCGGTAGTATCCCACATCATTTTCCGTAGTACTTCCGCCGTCTATCATGAGATTTATTCCCTCTTTTGTTCTTACCACAAAACAATCTCCCTGCCCGACATCCACCATCGTAAGTGTGAGTTTTTTCGGGGAATACGGTATCAGCAGCAGAATCACCCACATTGCCGCTGCCGCATTCACCGCACAGAGCAATACGCTTTTTCGCTCTAATTTCAAGAGTTTTTTTCTCAAAACTAACAGCAACAAAACTCCGGCATACGTGAGAAATATTCTCCATTTTTCAGGCTGACCCGTAATCCAAACGCTGCCCGGCAGTTTTCTTCCCAGTGCCAGAAAAGCTTCCATGATTCTCAGAATCAGGACACCCGGAAATGCAGCTGCACAGGCGGCCTGCATGCTGAGAAATCCAACTCCTGCTGCAGCAAGTCCCGAAACAAGCAGAACAGGAAGCATGGGAATAATCAGAATATTCATGATAATACCCACTACTGCAGTCTCATAAAAATGATATGCACACAGCGGTGACAGAAAAAGCCACATCCAGAAGCCGCTTCGCACGGCACGCAATACTTTTTTGCAGAGTACTGAAGGCAAAATCGTTTTTTCTCCAGTGCGTTCCCAACTGGGTACGAGAATTCCGGCACATGCCACGGCACCGAACGAAAGCTGAAAGCCGCTGTAATAAAGATACGCCGGATTTTCCAGCAGCATCAGGATTGCCGCCAGCGACAGGGCAGACGGCAGATCATATGTCCTCGACAGAATTTTTGCTCCAAGCGCTGCACAGAACATCAGGACTGCCCGTATACAGGAACTTCCCATTCCAATAAATATGCTGTATAAGAGCAGCACAGCAAGAGCTCCCGGAGCTGCAATTTTAAGCGGACATCCTGTGCGCATGAGGATTTTCAGGATTCCCATGCCTATCAGAGTGATATGGAGCCCTGAAATCGTCAGAATGTGAAGCACGCCGCCCTGCTGAAAACTGCTTTTTGTCCTTGCGTCCAGTTCATTCTTTTCCCCGAGCGCCATCGCCTGCAGGATACCCGCATATTTTCCGGCGGCACAGGAAAGATTATCAGCTGCCCGGTATCTCAGACTGCGCATGTACTGCTTTGCCTGTTCCGCCCAGGTAGGAGCTTTTCCTCCTTTTTCCGCAGCGATCGTATCAGCAAAGCAGCGGCAGCAGATTCCCTGCACCCCATAGTAAATCCGTGCATCAAACATGCCTGGATTGGACGGTGCTTCTATTTCCTCAATCTCGCCGCTCAGGCGAATGTCGTCACCGATATGAAATTTATTCTCTTTTTCTGTATAGACCAGAATGGTCTGTAATGGGATATGTTGTCCGGAAGCGGACAGAACTGTATTTTTGAGTATATATTGAATCGAATTTTCTTTTTCATGGTAATCCGCAATTCTTCCGCGGATTTCTCCGGCTTCCTGCTCCTCCAGGCACTCCTTGAGCTGTGCCGTCGGAGGTCTCGGACAGTAATCCATCCCCAGAAGACCTCCCAGCACTATAAGGAGCATGAGCAGAATGCACGCCGCACACAGCGGGCGTTTATTCATCCTCTCCCTCCTTTTCTATCAGAGATTCATCCATATGAAACAGTTTTGAGAGCTGAATATCATCACGGAATGTCACTTTCGTCTCGCCGTTCACTGAGATCTGCACTGCCTCCACACCGCAGGTAGCGGAAAGTGAGTTCACAATTGCATATATCGGTATCTCCTCCTGCACACTCAGATCCGAGCTCAAAAATGATTTATCCAGATTCACGTAGCAGATGCCATCTGTTGTGGTCACCCCGAGAATCTTTGTCTCCGCAGGGAGCACTGCCGAATGTCCTTCCTGTGATGTTCCCTTAATCAGCTGTTCCACAACAATACGCTCCAGGGGGATTCC
>CALWBA010000129.1 GCA_944375815.1 uncultured Lachnospiraceae bacterium
GACGCTCTTCCGATCTCTGGAAAATATGTCCATACATCTTGGAGATATTCGGATTGGAGCAGGAGGAATCGGCCCCTGGAGGACCAAGGCAGAGAATGTAGCCGGCGGAAGACAGTATGAGAATGTGGAAGCTCTGTCGCTTGATCTTGACGGTATGAGTGTGACAATGCATCCTGTACCGGGAAATACAGTAACTGTGACAGCGGATGAGGATATAGAAGAGTATGTGCTTGCAGAGTGGGATGGTTATGAGCTGCACCTGGAGAAATCAGACGGCTACACGAGCTGGGGTAAATTCGGGAAAATCGACATAACAGTGCCGGAAAAACAGCGGTTTGAAACAGTAAACATTTCCATGGATGCAGGGAACCTTACCGCTGATTCCCTGCAGACGGGATATATGGAATTCTCGATGGACGGGGGCAGCTTTTCCGGAACAGGAAAGACTTCTGCCGATCAGGTGGAAGGAAATGCCGATGCGGGGAGCGTGTCGTTTGAGTATCTGGCTACAGAATATCTCGATCTGAGCTGCGACTCCGGGGAATTCCGTGCAAAACTTGACGGAGCGAGAGAGGATTACAACCTTGATCTGACGAGCGACCTTGGCAGTATTTCCTGCGGAAGCAGCAGGAAGGACGGGATGGATAACTCGCTGTCTGAGATACATGATGATGCACAGCGTCAGCTGACGGTGAATGCGGATCTGGGAAGCATAGAAATAGATTTTGAAAATCAGGAGGGATTAAGATGAGTGACAGAAGATTATACAGATCATCCACAAACTATATGATCTGCGGTGTATGCGGCGGAATCGGTGAATATTTCGGTATTGATCCGACCCTGATCCGCCTTGCGTGGGTGTTATTCTGCTGCATGGGCGGTTCGGGTATTCTTGCATATATTGTGGCGGCGATTATTATACCGAGATAAAGTATAAAATGAGATAAAAAGAGCCATACTCCAGAGGTAAGAAAAAGGAGTGTGGCTTTTTTATGGCAAAGAATAAGAAAATTAATTTACAGGAACTGACAGAAGAGGAAAAAATCAAGTACGAGATAGCCGCAGAGCTGGGGCTGCTTGACCGTGTCATGGCAGAAGGCTGGAAGAGTCTTTCTGCAAAGGAGACCGGCAGGATCGGCGGACTTATGACCCGCCGGAAGCGCCAGGCGGAGAAAGCAGAGGAGCAGCAGTGATCCACTGACGGGCAAGCAGGCGGTTTCCCTCTTCCGTGAGATGGATACCGTCTATGGAGAGCGCGGCTGTACCGCGCTCTTTCTCTGCGCTGCGAAATACTTCCATCAGCGGGAGAAACCGTGCACCGTACACAGCACATGCTTCCCGGATAACCGCTGAGATCTGACGCATCACAGGCTGCCATCCGATAAGCTCGCAGGGAGAAGAAAAGAGAAACGGCTCCATTACCAGCAGAGCCCCGCGGTGCTGGCGGCGGATATCAGAAAGCGCACCGTGAAACTCCCGCCGGAAGTTCCCGGGAATATGATGCGGATTTCCGGACAGATGCAGCGCTGCATCATTGACACCGGCAAGTAGCGATACAAAAGAGCAGTCCTCCGGTATCGGAAACAGGCGCAGCAGACGTCTTACATCGCGGATGGTAAAGCCATCCTGTCCGCGGTTTATGAGTGAATATCGGGCAAGCGCCGGATTCTGTGCAAGTACCGATACATATCCGCTGCCCAGTCCCGAAGGATCAAAGCAGTGTCCGCAGTCTGTGATACTGTCGCCGAGAAAGAGAATAGAAGTCATAGAATAACACCTCCGAGGCTCAGATTTGTTTTTATAATAATATATGCTGCAAAGGAGAGCAACAAATTTTTGCGGAGGGGTTGACGCATCTGCCTACCCTGTGGTACTATACATATGTATAAATTCCATATCGGCATGGGAAGTGAAGTCTGCCAGGCAGACTGAGAGGGAATTGGGTCAGAATCCCAAGCGGTCCGGCCACTGTATTTAGGGAGCAAAGCTCGATGTATACCATTGTATGTGTACCATATGAGAAGGTGAGCAGCGCGGTGATCTATAAGTCAGGAAACCTGCTTTTTATGTATAAGGTTGAAGCTTCCGAGGAAAGTTTGACATCCTGGTATCAGATAGGGAGTTCATAATATGAAAAACACTCAGGTTCATAACCTTGAGATTTGGATTTATACACTGCGATTAACGGCAGGGTGTAATTCCAGGCTTTGCAGATTTATTTGCCGCATTTGCCTTCCTCCGCAACGGGCAGATGTGGATATCCGCTTAATAAGATGCAGAGCCGGGAAGTCATCCAAGACAGAAGAATTTCAGAGACGCGCAGGCGTCTTTTTTTCATGCCCTGAAAAATTTTATCCCCTACCGGGGCTTGCCCGCAAAATTTTAATGTGATATGGTTTTATCGAAACAAAGACAGAGGAGGACAAATAGGATGAAAAAACGGGCGATTGCAATTCTCTGTACAATTGTCCTTGCCGGCGGACTGCTGGCGGGCTGCGGACAGCCGAAGGAAACACAGAAGCCGGCGCAGACAGACAGGGAAACAACCGGCAGCGAAACAAAAGATGAGGTTGTTGTTACCATGCCGACAACATCGGAGCCGCAGTCCGGCTTTGATCCCGCATATGGATGGGGAGCGGGGGAGCATGTGCATGAACCGCTGATTCAGAGCACGCTGACTGTGACGACACAGGACCTGGAGATAGATAAAGATCTTGCCGCAGACTACAGCGTCAGCGAGGATGGTCTGACCTGGACAGTCAAAATCAGAGATGATGTAAAATTTACAGACGGTGAGCCTCTGACTGCGCAGGATGTGGCATTTACTTATAATAACTGTAAGGAAAAAAGTTCAGTCAATGATTTTACCATGCTGGACGAGGCGGTTGCCGTGGATGATACCACCGTGGAATTTCATATGACAGAGCCGTATTCAATCTGGCCGTATACAATGGCGGTTGTGGGAATTGTTCCGGAACATGCGTATGATGAGAACTATGGACAAAACCCGATCGGTTCCGGCCGTTATATTATGAAGCAGTGGGACAAGGGACAGCAGGTTATTTTTGAGGCAAACCCGGATTATTATGGGGAAGAGCCGAAGATTAAAAAAGTTACGGTACTGTTTATGGAAGAAGATGCCGCACTTGCCGCAGCCATGGCAGGAGAGGTAGATGTGGCTCATACGGCAGCATCCTACAGCGATCAGGCGATTAACGGCTACGATTTATTCAGAGTGGATACCGTGGACAACCGTGGATTCAATCTGCCGACTGTAGAGCCGCAGGAAAAGGACGGCATCACATACGGAAATGCATTCACATCTGATGTGAACGTGCGCCGCGCCATCAATATCGGCATCGACCGGGGGGAGATGATTGAGAACGTATTAAACGGCTACGGAACAGCCGCATACAGTGTATGTGACAAGATGCCGTGGTATAATGAGGAATATGAGGTTGCATATGATCCGGAGGAGGCAAAGCGCATACTGGACGAAGCCGGATGGAAAGAGGGAGAAGACGGAATCCGTGAAAAGGACGGAGTAAGAGCTGAATTCACCCTGATGTTCGCCAGCGATGATTCTGTACGCCAGGCACTTGCCGAGGACACTGCCAACCAGCTGAAGGAAATCGGTATTGAGGTTACCACAGAAGGAGTGGGATGGGATGTGGCATATGACAGAGCGCAGTCTGAACCGCTGATGTGGGGATGGGGCGCGCATACGCCGATGGAACTCTATAATATCTACCATACGCTTTCTGACAGCGGAATAGGTCTTGCAGAGTATTCACCTTACGGCAACGAAACAGTGAACCGGTACATGGACGAGGCTCTTAAGGCATCGTCTCTGGAGGAATCTTATGATCTGTGGAAAAAAGCACAGTGGGACGGTACGACCGGAATTACTCAGCAGGGAGATATCCCGTGGATCTGGCTGTGCAACGTTGATCACTTATACTTTGTCAGAGACGGACTTCAGATTGCGGAGCAGAAGATTCACCCGCACGGACATGGATGGTCACTTGTAAATAATGTAGATCAATGGACATGGGAATAAAATAAACAGGCAAGGCTGCCGGGCTGTATCGGCAGCCTTGCTTTTGCAGACAGAGGTAAGATATGAACAGACGATGGTATATTTTTATACTGAAAAATTTAATCAGAATCGTGCTTCTGACAGTATGCATCAGTATCGTCACCTTCGCGCTGATGAAAGCCTCCCCGATAGACCCGCTGCAGGCAAATGTAGGACAGGCAGCGCTTGGAAGCATGAGCCAGGAACAAAAGGAAAAACTGGAAGAATACTGGGGCGTGAATACGCCTCCTGTGCAGCAATATCTGAGCTGGGCCGGTGATTTCGTCCGCGGAGATATGGGAACTTCTCTGCTGTACCGCCAGCCTGTGACGAAGGTTATAGCAGTAAAACTTTCCAACTCGCTGATGCTGCTCGCGATCGCATGGATCCTTTCGGGTATTCTGGGATTTGCGCTTGGCGTAATCTCGGGTATGAACCGGGGAAGACTGGCGGACAAACTGATCAAAGGATACTGTCTGATTATTTCCAGCACTCCGGCATTCTGGCTGGCACTGCTGCTGCTTATGATTTTCAGCGTGTGGCTGCACATTTTCCCTATCGGGCTGAGCGTACCGATCGGGGTGGAGGCAAGCGGAGTTACTCTGGCGGACAGAATTTACCACGCGGTATTGCCGGCGCTGACTCTGAGCATAACAGGCGTATCAAACATTGCGCTGCATACGAGGGAAAAGATGATTGACATCATGGAGAGCGATTATGTTCTCTTTGCCAGGATGCGGGGAGAGAAAGGATGGAGGCTGTTCCGATATTACGGCTTCAGAAACGTACTGCTTCCGGCAGTTACGCTGCAGTTCGCATCGATCAGTGAGATTTTCGGAGGTTCTGTGCTCGTAGAGCAGGTATTTTCCTATCCGGGACTCGGGCAGGCAGCAGTGGCAGCGGGGCTGGGAAGCGATCTTCCGCTGCTGATGGCGATTACAATTGTCAGTGCTCTGATTGTATTCGGGGGCAACCTGACTGCCAATATCCTCTATGGTCTGATTGATCCGAGAATCCGAAGAGGAGGAGCAGAGAAATGAAGATATTAAACAGAAGACAGCGCGTAATTCTGGGAATTATTTTTTCAATCATCTTTCTGGCGGCAGTCTGCATCTTCGGCAGCCTGGGAACGGAGGCGGCCCGGGTGACGGATTTCTCGAGAAAGAATCTTGCTCCGTGCGCGGAATATATTTTTGGAACAGACTGGCTGGGAAGAGATATGCTGGTCCGCACCCTGAAAGGACTTTCTATCAGCATATTCATCGGTATTGCCGCAGCCGCATTCAGTGCAGCGGTAGCGCTCGTGCTTGGAATCGCTTCTGCAACAATGGGGAAGACGGTGGATGCGGTGATCTCCTTTATCATAGATCTGATTATGGGTGTTCCGCATATTCTTCTGCTGATTCTGATTTCCGTGGCGCTGGGAAAAGGTCTGAAAGGCGTTGTCATCGGCGTTGCGCTCACACACTGGGCCTCGCTTGCAAGACTGATCCGAGCGGAGGTTATTCAGCTTCGGGAAAGTCCGTACATTCAGATCGCGGCAAAGCTGGGAAAGAGCAAATGGTATATCGCGAGAAAACATATGATACCGCATCTTCTCCCGCAGTTTCTGGTGGGACTGGTGCTTTTGTTCCCTCATGCGATTCTGCATGAATCGAGTGTGACATTCCTTGGATTCGGGCTTTCCACAGAACAGCCGGCAATCGGAATTGTACTTTCGGAATCAATGAAATATCTTGTAACCGGCAAGTGGTGGCTGGCGCTGTTCCCCGGAATTCTGCTGGTAGCAACGGTTATGGTATTCTATGTGCTGGGAGAGAGTATGAGAAAACTTCTGGATCCGGGCAGTGCACATGAGTAGGAGAAACAAGATGAGACAGGAAGAAAGAGAACCCGTATTAAAAATAGAAAATATGAGTATCGTATTCACCCAATACGACCGAGGGATGCACCAGACGGAACTGCCGGTTATCCGGAATCTGGATGTCGAGGTATATGCGGGAGAAATGGTTGCCGTCGTGGGATCAAGCGGATCGGGAAAGAGTCTTCTGGCTCACGGCGTAATGGGAGTTCTGCCATATAACGCTTCTATGGGAGGAAGGATCACATACTGCCGGGAGGAACTTACCGGGAAGAGAATGGAAAAGATCCGCGGAAAGGAAATTGTTATGGTGCCGCAGAGTACCGCATTTTTAAATCCTCTGATGAAGATTGGACCGCAGATACGCAAAGGCAGGAAAGATGAAGAGTCAAGAAAGAAGTTAAGAGACATCTTCCGCCGATACGAGCTGAAAGAAGAAGTGGAGAAACTTTACCCCTTTGAGCTTTCCGGAGGAATGAACAGGAGAATCCTGATTTCCACGGCAATGATAGAGAAGCCGAAACTTGTAATTGCGGATGAACCCACGCCCGGGCTGGACTTGAAAGTTGCAAAACGTGCGATGGAGCATTTCAGGGAGCTGGCGGATATGGGAGCCGGCGTTCTGGTGATCACGCACGATCTGGAACTTGCGCTTGAAGTCGCGGACAGAATTGTTGTTTTTTATGCGGGAACAACCATTGAGGAAGCATCTGTTCAGGACTTTGAAAAAGAGGAAACGCTGCGCCATCCGTATACGAAGGCGCTTTGGCGTGCGATGCCAAAACATGGATTTCAGTATATTCCGGGGACGCAGCCATATGTGAAAAACCTGCCCAAGGGATGTCCGTTCGCGCCGCGGTGCAGTCAGTGTACCGGGGAGTGCAGCAAAGAAATCCCGTACCGGACGGTGAGGGAAGGAAAGGTGAGATGTATCTATGCCGAATGAGGAGAAGAGGATGAAACTGGAGATCAGAAATGTATCGTATCGGTACACGAAGGACGGACGGCAGATTCTGGATGATTTCAGTCTGGCGATGGACAACACGGAACGCGTAGGTCTGACAGCACCGAGCGGATACGGAAAGACCACGCTGTGCAAGCTGCTCGCCGGATATCTAAAGCCTGATCAGGGAGAAATTCTGCTGGACGGGAAGCCTTTATCCTCCTATAAAGGATACTGTCCGATTCAGATGATATGGCAGCAGCCGGAATTTGCGGTAAATCCAAAGCTGCGGATGCGGGAAGTACTGCTCGAAGGCGACCAGATAGAAGAGAGAATTGTCCGCGGACTGGGAATCGAGGACGGCTGGCTGACCCGTTTTCCGGGAGAACTCTCCGGAGGAGAGCTGCAGAGATTCTGTATTGCCAGAGCACTCGGCAGACGGACGAAGTTTCTGATTGCGGACGAAATCAGTACCATGCTGGACCTTATTACGCAGAGCCAGATCTGGAATTTCCTTTTAGAGGAA
>CALWBA010000130.1 GCA_944375815.1 uncultured Lachnospiraceae bacterium
TATCGTTTTGAGCTTGTCAAGAACTTTTTTAAGTTTTTTCAACTTTTTTGTTTTTCGTGTTTATCGCTCTTTCGCGACAACTCCGATATCATATCATGTGCTCTTCATTTTGTCAAGCACTTTTTCGCCGTAGCGTGTAAAAAAGTTGCCAGTGGCAAGTTTTTTACTATTTATTTTTTTGCTTATCTCCGGAAGCGTTCCCCGCTCCGTGACAGCTTCCATATAATACCACGCGTTTTTGTATTCGTCAACCCCTTTTTTGACATTTTTTCCTATTTTTTAACATTCGCCTTTTTCATGTAATACAAAAAAGTAGGTGGCATATCTATATACCATCTACTTTTTACTATATATAAGCGCCACCCAGGCGTTCTCTGTTTTTCCTATTATTACTGCCACTCGTATTTAGTCAGTTTTCCCTGCAGCTGCATGTTTTGGAAATTCTGCTGCCGCAGCGCCTCATACAGTACAATTGCAACGGAATTTCCCAGATTCAGTGACCGGATTTCCTCATTCATCGGAATACGAATCGCGCGCTCCTGATTTTTAAGAAGGATCTCTTCCGGGATTCCTGCACTTTCCTTTCCAAACATAATAAAGCAGTCCTCTTCAAAGGTGACATCCGTATATACCTTTGGAGCCTTTGTAGTCGCCATGTAAATTTTTGCTCCCGGATTTTTCTCCAGGAAATCATTATAGTCTATATAGCGCGTAACATCCAGCTTGTGCCAGTAATCCATCCCTGCCCGGCGCAGCGATTTCTCATCCAAACGGAAGCCGAGCGGCTCAATCAGATGCAGCCTCGTTCCGGTCGCAACACAGGTCCTTCCGATATTTCCCGTATTTGCCGGGATCTCCGGCTCGTATAATACAATATTCAGCTTTGACATGTTTCTATCTCCTGTTCCATTACCTTGTAAATTTCATCCATCTGCGGTTTATCCAGATAGCGGCATTCTCCTCCGTTTCGAATAATTCTGTCATTTCCGGATGTAAAAGTACCGATCACTGCAGCAGGTATACCTGATTTTTCCAGTTCACGCACAAGCGCCCAACCGTTGTCCGCAGCAATCATCATGGATCCGGAAGATAAAATCTGATATGGGTTTATACCGAAATATTCGCAGATTTCCACCGTCTCCTGCCGGATTGGAATTTTTTTCAGATCGACGTCCATTCCCACTCCGGCTGCAGATGCCATCTCCCAGAGTGCCGCGAAAACACCGCCCTCAGAGAGAGCATACATCGCATTTCCCCCGCATTCCTGCGCTGCTGATGCTTCCTTTACCGCACTGAGATAACCTGCAAATTCTTCCGCGGTCTCAATAAGCTCGGCCGGAAATCGCTTTTTCAACTCCTGCTCACGCTCCGATGCAAGAAGTGCAGTTGCCTCTAAACCTACCCATTTTGTTATAACAATCTCCTGCCCCGGCTTTGCATTGCCTGCCTGCTGCAGAGAGTCTTTTTTCACCTTTCCTGTTCCCGAAACCGAAAGCACCGGACGATGCACTGCATCTGTAACAGTAGGATGGCTTCCCAGAATCTCAATCCCCAGCGCTTCACATGTGCGCTCTGCATCCTGCATCATACCGCGAATTTCTTCCTCCCGGACTTCAGGCGGCAAAAAAATTGTCAGCATGACGCCTGCCGCCTTTGCACCGGACGATGCCACGCTGTTGACCGCCGCATGAATGCCGTAACTTACAGGCCGGACAGCCGCACACGTCACAGCCTTTGTCGCAAACACAAACGCTTCCTCCTGATTTGATGCTACCGATGCACAGTTCTGTCCCGTCGACGCCCCGGTAAGAACATCCTTTCTTCTGTGATGAATCTGTTTTAAAACGGAGCGCATCAACACTGACTCCGATAATTTTCCCATTCTCATTTCTGTTCTTTCCTCTCAGAGACTTACATCCACATACTGGACAGCATGCTCAGCACCATAATTGCAATCAGAAGAATAGCGATCACGCCTGCAATCACCCTGCGGGTTTTATTTTTTCTTGGATCCATCATCTCTGCTTCACCTCCTGATTTTCCCATAATTCAGAATTATTTTATCGATCAGCCGAGATGCCTCATTCTTTGTCAGGCTTTCAGGGTCGATCTCCAGTTCTATTTTATGATAAGTTACCAGATCCTTCAGGTATCCTTTCTGTGCCGGTGTGATGTCTCCCTGCCGTTTCACACGGCAGATCAGAGGACTTGGCACAAAAAGAGTTTCCTTTTCCTCCGGACACATGCGCTCCAGAGCCATATACAGCTCATGTGTGGCCAGGGCATCATCCAGAGCCCTGTGCGCGTGTTCCCTGGAAATTGAGAATCTGCCGCACAGCGCTCCCAGACTCTTTTTCTCCTCCGCCGGGAGCAGTTCTCTGGCGATTCTCAGTGTGTCGATCCCATTTCGTTCAAACGGAATACCCAGATTTACAGCACTGTATTTTACGAACCCATAGTCAAAGAGCATATTATGCCCCAGAAGCGGCAGATTTCCGCAGAACTCTACAAGTTCACGCACTGCCTGTTCGTTACTTTTCTGCCCGCACACCATCTCATCCGTGATTCCGGTAAGCTCCGTAATTCGCTCAGGAATACGCATCCTCGGATCTACAAATGTCTGATATACCTCCTGTACACAGCCGTCAGTGACCTTAGCCGCCCCAATCTCAAGTATCCTGTCATTTCTGGGTGAAAGACCTGTCGTCTCAAGATCAAGCACGATATATTGCTCCGTCATTTCGTCTTCTTTCCTTTCCCTTTGCTGTACTCCCGGCAATATTTTGTCAGAAAGCATTCACTGCACTTCGGACTTCGGGCAAAGCAGATCTGCCTGCCGAACGTGATAATCTGAATATTATACAAAATCCAATGTTCCCTGGGCAGCACCTTCATTAATTCATACTCTATCTTTTCAGGGTCTTCCTCACTGGTAAATCCCAGCCGTCTGGAAATACGCTTTACATGAGTATCCACAACAATACTGGGTTCATGAAAAATATTCCCCCGGATTACATTTGCGGTTTTGCGCCCTACGCCCGGCAGGCTCGTAAGTGCCTCCAGACTGCTTGGAACCTCACCGCCGTACTCCTCCATGATCTTCTTTGCACAGCCGATAAGATTCTTTGCTTTATTACGGTAAAAACCGGTGGGCTTTATGTCCTGTTCAAGTTCGGCAAGGTCAGCATTCGCAAACGACTGCATATCCGGATACTTCTTAAACAGCGTCTCTGTCACAATATTTACCCTCGCGTCCGTACACTGCGCGGACAGTATCGTGGCTATCAAAAGCTCTCCTGCATTTTTGTGATTCAGATAACATTTATATTCCCTTGTGTACACCTCGTCCAGCAGCGCGAGGATTTCCTTTGTTCTTTTTGAAGCCATTTTATACTCCCTGTTCTGTCAGATCAGCCGGCACGACCGTACACTGCGCATTATACGTCAGTGCATCACGGCAGCGGAAATCGAAAAGAAGAAAATAACCGTTGTTCTGTCCATAAGTCATGGGCAGTGTGGGAATCGGTACCGTAAAATACTCCATATGCGTCATTTTACTCAGCTGCTTCCAGTCATACTGTGCATACTCCGGAAGATATTTTCTGTTCTCTTCCTCCCATTTATAGAATGCACGTATTTCATCTCTGTGTTCCTCCACAGCAGCAAATGCAGGACGACTCTTCAGGTTTTCTCTCGCATAAGCATCATACGTCAGAATCTGGCGGTACTCAGAAACATTCTCCGGCTCCTCCTCAGAGAGAAATTCCAGCAGAATTTCATAGCGTCGAATTCTGTTGTGAGATATATTATCATATGATTTTTTCTCGTAGAATTTTCCCAGTTTTTCATACAGGAAAAACGGATTTTCATATCCCCGTTCTGCTGCAAGCAGGGACGCCCGAAACTGTCCGCTGTTATAATACACTTCTACCATTTCTTCCACGGATTTCAGTTTCAGAATATCGGCGTAGGGCAGCCATCTGGTCGAAAGGACCTCATAGGGCTCTCTGCTGCTGTACAGACATCTGTATTCATCCGTGTGTTCATGCATATAGGATCCTTTGAGCACCTTCAGGAATCCAAGCTGAAGCTGCTGGGGTTGAAGTGCATAGACGTCCTGAAATGATCGTGCAAAGCTCTCATAGTTTTCCATCGGGAGTCCCGCTATCAGGTCAAGATGCTGATGGATATTCCTGTTGGCCTGTACATTTCGCACAGCCTCTGCTACCCTCGCAAAGTCCATGTTTCTGTGAATTTCTCTCAATGTGTCGGGATTTGTGCTCTGCACGCCTATTTCAAGTTGTATCAGCCCCGGGCGCATATGAGAAAATATCTCAAAATCTTCTTTTTCAAGCAGATCAGCAGCTATTTCAAAGTGAAAATTTGTAATGCCGTTATCGTTTTCGTGGATGAATCGCCAGATTTCTCTTGCGTGTTCCTTCCTGCAGTTAAACGTCCGGTCCACAAACTTTACCTGTGCAGCTTTATGTTCAAGGAACAGCATCAGCTCACGCTTTACAAGCTTCATATCGCGGAAACGCAGCTTCTTGTCAACAGATGAAAGGCAGTAACTGCACTGAAACGGGCAGCCTCTGCTTGACTCATAGTATATAATTCTGTGTTCAAAATCCGCAAGATTTTCATATGGGAACGGCACTTCACTTAAGTCCATTACTTCCCGCCAGCCTGTCGATAAGATCTCTCCTTCTTCAGTGCAAAATGTGATGCCCCTGATCTCTCCAAGAGATCTGTCTCTGTCTTCATAATGCTGCATCAGCTCGAGGAATGTCTGCTCTCCCTCTCCCATCATGACACCTCTTACAGCGGGATTCTCCTCCAGAAACTTTCCTGCATTGTAGGATACCTCCGGTCCTCCTGCCCATATCTCAGTTTCCGGCAGAATTTTCTTTACATCTGAAATCAGTTCCCGTACAAAAGAGATATTCCATATATAGCAGGAAAAGCAGAGCACGTCGGGATTCGCCAGATAAATTCCGCGCAGGATTTCATCTCTGGACTGATTGATCGTAAACTCCGCCAGCTCTGCCTTTTTCCCAAATCTGGCGGCATATGCCTGTAGGTCATATACCGCCGGATTGGAATGAATATATTTTGCATTTACCGCAGTCAGCAGGACTCTCATAACTCAGCCAGAACCTGCTCAAGTGTCGGCATTGCGGGGATTGCCCCTCTCTTCTCCACACACAGTCCCGCTACTGCATTTGCGAAGCGGACATACTCGCGGGCTTTTTCCTCAGTAATTTCTGCCGGATCTGTGCCGTCCTGCGCAAATCTTGACAAAATACCTCCCCAGAAGGAATCACCTGCGCCTGTGGTATCAACAACTTTACGCGCCTTGCCCTTCTCCACAATCTCAATCTGAGCTGTCTTAAGAAGAGCTCCGTCTTTGCCGAGTGTTACGACAACACATTTTACGCCCTGATCAAGCAGAGCCTGTGCAGCTTCTTTCGGGTCGCTGCAGTCCGTCAGCAGAGCTGTCTCTTCATCGGAAATCTTCATAATATCCGCATATGGAATCACGGAACGCATCTGAACCTTCGCCTCTTCCACGCTGTTCCAGAGCGGCGCACGGTAGTTCGGATCATAGGAGATTAAAGCTCCTGACTCTTTTGCCATTTTAATGGCATGGAATGTTGCACTTCTGGCAGGCTCATCAGTCAGGGACAGTGAACCGCAGTGGAAGATCTTGGTGTTCTTTACAATATCTTCCTTTACCTCTTCCGGTCTTAACTGAGTGTCAGCGCCCGGCTTTCTTGCGAATGAGAACGTTCTCTCTCCGTCCTTTAAAGATACAAACGCCAGAGTAGTGAACACTGTATCATCCACAACCAGTCCCTCGGTGTCAATACCTGCTTTGTCAAGCGTATCTTTTAACAGAGCACCGTGCATATCATCGCCTACTTTTCCGATAAATGCAGTCTTAAATCCGAGATTGCACAATGCTGCCAGCACATTTGCCGGAGCTCCTCCCGGATTCTGCTCAAATAAATTCATGCCTGCTTCAGATTTTCCGCACGGCGTAAAATCGATCAGCACTTCTCCTAATGCAGTTACATCAAACATAATACCTTGCCTCCTATTTTTCCCGGCACTATCCGTACCGCTTTTTCCTATGTTCCATCATATCAAAAACCACGCAGAAGTTCAATAAAATATGACACACAGATATTTTTTTCAAAAAGTTCTTGCATTGCTGCAGAATTTATGATAGTATAACAGAGGTTTCAAAAGCAAGCCAAGCCCAGATAGCTCAGTTGGTAGAGCAGAGGACTGAAAATCCTCGTGTCGCTGGTTCGATTCCGGCTTTGGGCACTGATAGACAGCAGGTATGTATTCAGCGTACATACCTGCTTTTTCATTTGAATACAGTGTACTCAAAAGCGGCGCAGCATAAACACTGCGCCGTTTTCTTCTATTTCAGAATTTTCTCCAAATCCTCCTGCGGCGTGCTCACCGGGCGGATCTCGAAATTATCCACCAGATAATTCAATACATTTCCGGAAAGAAATGCCGGAATTGTCGGTCCCAGATATATATTTTTAATTCCCAGGTACAGAAGACTCAAGAGGATACTCACTGCTTTCTGTTCATACCAGGAAAGCACCAGAGTCAGCGGCAGTTCATTGACAGAACACTGAAATGCCTCCGCAAGAGCAAGTGCCACCTGGACAGCCCCATACGCATCATTGCACTGACCCATATCCAGCAGGCGCGGAATCCCGTCAATTTCCCCGAGATCCATGTCATTAAAACGATATTTCCCGCAGGCAAGAGTAAGAATTACCGTATCCTTCGGCGCCTGTTTAACGAATTCCGTGTAATAATCTCTTCCTTTGCGATATCCGTCGCATCCTCCAACCAGGAAGAAATGACGGATATCTCCGGCCTTTACGGCATCTGCCACTTTATCTGCAAGTGAGAGAATCGTGTGTCTTCCAAATCCCGTTGTTACAGTTTTCCCTCCATTGATACCCGTAAATTCGCGGTCTTCCTCATAACCGCCCAGTTCCAGGGCTTTCTCAATAACAGGCGTAAAATCTTTATCCTCACCAATCACCTGCATTCCGGGATATCCTACTGCATTCGCTGCAAATATACGGTCGCTATAACTCTCCTTAGGAGGCATCAGACAGTTTGTCGTATACAGAACAGGTGCCGGTACCGCATCAAATTCCTCTCTCTGGCGAAACCAGGCTGTTCCGAAATTTCCTTTCAGATGAGAATACTTTCTAAGTTCCGGATAAGCATGCGCCGGAAGCATTTCACCATTCGTATAAATATTAATTCCTTTCCCCTGCGTCTGCTCCAGAAGCATCTTTAAGTCTTTCAGGTCGTGTCCCGTCACTATGATAAACGGTCCCTTCTCTACCTTTAATGAAACCTGTGCCGGAGCCGGGATTCCATAGCTCTCAATATTGGCACGTTCCAGAAGTTCCATGCAGATCAGATTTGCTTCCCCCGTCTCCATTACGACAGGAAGCAGATCCTCCATCTCAAGAGATTCTCCAACTGCAGCAAGTCCCTTATACAGAAACTTTGTGACTCTCTCATCCGTGTACCCGAGGGCATGCGCATGGTATGCGTAAGCTGCGATTCCGCGCACCCCGAAAAGGATCAGTGACTTTAAAGAGCGGATATCTTCATCATCCTGCCACAGTTCATTCATATTGTACGAGACGGTTTTTCCGCATGGTGCCTCGCAGGATGCGCAGTCGGGCACATTTTTCTCTATCGCACGGCGCACTTCCTGTATCATGTCAAGGATCGCATCATCGTCAAAGTTCACATTTGTGACAGTCATAAACAGTCCCTTCATAATCAAGGCCGGGACATCCTTTGTAACCGTCTGCGCATGTGCTGTTTTTGCTAACGCAATCAGTCCTCCCGTCAGTTCATCCTGTAATTCTGCGGTTCTGGCACTCTTTCCGCACACCCCCGCTTTTCCTGTGCATCCCGCACATCCTGCTGTCTGCTCACACTGAAAACAAAACATTATTTATACTCTCCTTTCGTTGAAATGATACATGTATGAACCGGAATTTCCTTCCCTGATTCCAGTACTGCTTCTTCGGCCATTCGTACCAGCCCTCCGCAGCAGGGAACCTCCATCCGCACTACCGTAATGTCCTTTACATCATGATTTTTCAATATATCTGCCAGCTTGCGTGAATAATTTACTCCATCAAGCTTTGGGCATGCAATCATCGTCAGTTTTCCCTCCATGAACTTCTCATGGAACTTCGCATAAGCAAACGCTGTACAGTCTGCGGCGAGAAGAATTCTCGATCCATTGTAATAAGGTGCTGCAGCCGGCAGAAGCTTCAGCTGTACCGGAAAATTCTGCAGACTGGATCCATCATCTCTTTTTCGCAGATGTTCCTGAACAGCTTTCTCATCGTATGCTCTTGCCTCCCGTTCTTCAAATGAAATCGCATTTACCGGGCAGGAGGGCAGGCAGTCACCCAGACCATCGCAGTAATCTTCTTTCAGAAGTACTGCTTTTCCCTGCCGGATTCCGATTGCTCCCTCATGACAGGCACTTGCGCACAGCCCGCAGCCTGTACATTTCTCGCTGTCTATCCTGATAATTCGTCTGATCATGGCTTTCTCCTTTCTCTCTTGCTCTGACGTGCTTAGTATAGTATAATAGCAGAAAAAAATCCGTTGTTTTAACAACGAACGAGGTGTTTTATGAACGAATTTTTTTCCATACTCAAACATACAACTCTTTTTCGCGGCATTCAGGAACATGAACTTTCCGATATGCTGCACTGTCTCGGCGCTTCCATCCGAAGCTACCCGAAAGACTCTTTCCTTCTGCGGTCCGGTGATCCTTTTTCCTCTCTTGGCATCGTTCTCTCAGGCGCCGTTGTTCTGCTGCGCGAGGACTTCTGGGGAAACCGCACAATTCTCGCAAAGGTACAGCCCGCAGAGATGTTCGGGGAAACTTATGCCTGTTTAAAAAATACATCCTCCGTAAGCGTTCAGGCTGATTCAGACTGTAAAGTGCTGTGGCTTGATATACACCGTGTTCTGACCTCCTGCAGCAATGCCTGTTCCTTCCACACGCATCTTATCCGAAATCTTTTAAGCGCTATGGCAGAAAAAAATCTGCAGCTTACACAGAAGCTGCAGATTACCTCCCAGCGCTCGCTGAGAGAAAAAATATTAAGTTATCTGTCTGCTCAATCCCAACTTGCAGAAAACCCGGAATTTACCATTCCGTTCAGCCGCCAGCAGCTTGCTGACTATCTTGCCGTAGACAGAAGCGCTCTCTCCTCAGCGCTCGGGAAACTGCGCGATGAGGGAATACTGGAATTTCATAAAAACCGATTCAGGCTCTTCCTGCGCTGATCTGGAAGCTTGCAGATACAGGCATCATAATTTCCTGTCTATACTGTGTGATTTTTCCTCTGCATCCATCCCAGTGCAGCGCATGCGTAAACGGCCGCCGCAGTGGGCAGTGCATCCTCGTGGAATACCACATTGGGATTATGCCTTCCAAATGCTCTGTCGCAATTATCAACCGCCGCTCCTACCGCAAAGTAAGCAGATGGAACTCTTCTGGCAATAAACGCAAAGTCCTCGGAGGTCATTACATGAAACTTGCTCCATACATTGAACTCCCTGTTCATCTGGCGGATATCTCTGCCGATCTCCTCATTCATTCTTCTATTGCAGGTGAGTACCGGAACATCCGCGAGTTCCTCCAGAACTGCTTCCGTACGGTAAACGGCAGCAACCCCCTTTACAATCTCTGCAATACGGCTGACGAGCTGCTTCTTTGTCTGCTCATCAAACGTACGGAGCGTACCGGAGAGAACTGCCGTATCAGGCAGAATATTTGATGCTGTTCCCGCCGAAAACTGTCCAATCGTCAGCACGGCCTCGCGCGACGGAGGACACTCCCTTGCAATCAGCTCCTGAAGTGCCAGATAAATATGTACACCGGTATTTATCGGATCGATATCTGCCTCCGGGGCGGTTCCATAGCCGCCCTTTCCCTTTACTGTAATTCGGAACCCGTATACGGAAGCCATAGGATTGTCACCGTACAGAATATAATTCAGAGGAAGCTGCGGCATAACCTGAAGAGAAAATGCCGCTTCTGCGCCGGACGATTCCAGAAGCCCGTCTGACAACACGCGAAACGCCCCGTTATACGTCTCCTCTCCTGTCTGAAACAGCAGTACCACCCTGCCGCCAAGCTCTGCTTCCCTTGCTTTCAGCAGCGCAGCGGCTCCCAGAAGCGCAGCAGCATGCATGTCATGTCCGCAGGCGTGCATACAGCCATTTGTAGCAGCAAACGGAACTTCTGACTTCTCCTCAATCGGAAGACCGTCCACATCTGCCCGCAGCAGAATACAATGCTTTCCCTCGCCTATTACAGCAGTAATACTCGAGCTTCCCTTAAGTATCTCATATGGTATTTCGAGCCTTTCCAGCTCGTCCCTGATCACTTTAGTCGTCTCCGGGAGTTCCAGACCCACCTCCGGTATCCGATGAAGCGTGCGCCTCAGGTTCAGAAGCGTCTGCTGCATATCCTTCGCATCTCTCAATAAATCTCTGTACATTCTCCTACCTCCGTTCCCATGAGACAGTTTTTTTATACATAATACCAGAATATCATACCATATTTTCAGCAGGTTTCCCAGTCTTTTATAAAATTTTATGAATATTATGACTTAACTTTCTCTATTTTGCCGGAGATATCGGGACATCCTTAAATCCCTCGCCCAGGACCTCGTTAGATTCCATAATAATGATGAATGCTTTGTCGTCAATCTGCCGAACCATATTCCGAATTGCAAACATCTGCTTATTGTTGCACGCGCACATTACGACATCTTTCTCATCGCCGGAATAACTGCCCTGCGCCTTTAAGAACGTGGATCCTCTTCCGACAAGTTCATCAATCTTTTCTGCTACCTCTTTGGGATAATCCGTAACGATCAGCGTCATCTTACCGGCATCTACTCCATACATAACCTTGTCCACTACCATCGATAACAGATAGCTGATGATAGCTCCGTAAATCAGACTGTCAACGTCACGCGTAACCACGACTACACCGATGAGTACCACGAGAAAATCTGTCACAAACGCAATCTTTCCCAGCGAAATATGCGGATGTTTGGCTTTAATAGACATCATTACAAAATCCGCGCCTCCGGTAGAGGAATTTCTCATGTAAATAAGAGCATAGCCCAGTCCTGAAAGAATACCTGTGCAGACAGCAGAAAGCATCCGATCCCCCTCATAAACCGGCAGCAGCGGTGCTACGCAGTCCATAATCACAGAGGTTATAATTATTGTCCGGATCGAGCGCAAAAAAAAGTCCCGTCCCAGAATCCTGTAACACCATATCGCAATCGGCACATTCAAAAGCATAGCTACCAGACCGATAGGAGTTCCGAAAAGCTGATAAAAAATCAACGCAATACCGTTTAATCCTACCATCGGAAAATTTGATGCTGCAGCAAAGTTGTACGTTCCAAGCGCGATGAGAATCCCCCCCGCAATATCAACCAGGACATCCGCAGCAAAACGCTTAATACCTGTATACCTCATTTTTTTCATATCCCTTCCCTGTTTCATGAGTAAAAGAGCATTCACAATTATATTTTCTATAATCGCAAATGCTCTTCTCTATTTATTAGTATATGCAATTTCAGGAAAAATGTCAATTTTATTCCACACCGTTTTTCGCACAGATGTCCTTAAGACAACATCTGTCACAATGAGGCTTTGTGCGTGCCGTGCAGATGTCCCTGCCATGGTAAACCAGACGGTGGCAGAAATCACTTCCTTCCTCAGGCGGGATAATCTTCCAAAGCGCCATCTCGACCTTCTTGGGCTCCTTTATGCCATCCACAAGCCCCATTCGGTTTACCAGACGGATACAGTG
>CALWBA010000131.1 GCA_944375815.1 uncultured Lachnospiraceae bacterium
TACACTCTTTCCCTACACGACGCTCTTCCGATCTATTATATTGAAAATACGGACACCCTTCCATGGTTCCGGTGAGAAATCTGCTCATTTCATCCTCATCGAGATCCATATCACAGACATAATACTCAAAATCTTCGTCATAAATATAGTTTCCGCAGTATTCACATCCGCAGTTTTTTTTCATTTTCTTCTCCTTCTACAGCTCTACAAGCTGATATGTGTGACCGGTATACGGTAAAACTTTCTCAAGAACATCCTTCATCGCCACTCTTATACTGGAGGTATTCACGCAGGGATGGCAGCCCAGATACTCTTCCCGGGCAATATCGCGGTCAATAAGAAGCTGTACACTATGCCCGGTATCATTCATCAGTCCCATTATGCTCACCGCCCCCGGCAGAATGTCCAGATATTCCTTCATATATTCTTCTCCGGCAAAAGAAAGACGGGCAGACTGGATCTGCTTCGAAAGATCTTTTGTCTTAAATTTCTTGTCTCCGGGCATAAGCAGCAGATAAAATTTTGTCTTCTGTGCGTTTGTCAGAAAGAGATTCTTGCACATATCTATGCCGAGTGCCTGATCGATTCCGCGGCACGCCTCCATTGTCGGCACCGCCTCATGATCCACACGCTGAAATTCTATGCCAAGGCCGCTGAGCATACGGTAAACCCGCATTTCTCTATCCAGCCTTCCATCACTTTCTTCCGGA
The DNA here is from genome assembly GCA_944375815.1 of uncultured Lachnospiraceae bacterium. Lineage (GTDB taxonomy): Bacteria > Bacillota > Clostridia > Lachnospirales > Lachnospiraceae > Egerieimonas_A. The sequence goes on from CALWBA010000131.1 coordinate 711, forward strand.
GCACCGCTGTATACTTTATATGTCATTTTTTTCTCCTTCGTCTGTTATGGAAGTATCAGTACTCTCTGATCTTATCGTTCTCCTCATCCGTCGTCTTCGTAATCGAGCGGATAATCACATCATAGCCATATGCATCACTCACCTGGATATGCACACGGTCACCTACCTTGTGGCCGAGCAGAGCCTTGCCGATCGGAGACTCTATGCTGATGAGACCTTTCAGGGAATTACCGCGGATTGACGTCACAATACGGTATGTTTCCGTTTCATCATCATCTTCAAAGTATACCTCCACGGTATTGTTAATTCCAACTTCATCTGCACCTGAATGGTCTGTCACGATCTGAGCGCTCTTCAGCATACGCTCCAGGTAACGGATACGGCTCTCATTTCGGTTCTTGTCCTTCTTAGCCGCATGGTACTCGAAATTCTCGCTGAGATCCCCGTGCGCCCGCGCCTCTTTTACCGCCTCCAGCGCTTCTTTGCGCACCACGAGCTTGCGGTACTCTATCTCTTCTTTTATCTTCTCTACATCGCTCTTGGTAAGCTGTTCTCTCATAATTTCGTCCCCATTTCCATATTTATTTCACGATACATCTTACCGCTGTTTCCCTGTTTTGTAAACCCAAAAGAAGCCGGTTCCCATGGGTACCGGCTTCTCATATTTTCTTTCCTGATTTGGACTGTCTCTAGCTGAAAAAGCTAAAGCTGATACAGCTGCCTTCACAAAACGGCTTATCCGCATAAAAGACTGTTTTCTCCGGAGTGGATTCCAGATGACCTTTTGTCCCTTCCGACAGGCAGAATTGTCGGGAATCCTTCAGGTATACCCTGTCAAATACAGCATCATCCAGAATTTTTTCTATGCGAAGCTGAATTCCTTTTTCCGGTTGGTATGTAAGCCAAACCCAGATTTTAGGGGAAAACAGCGGCATTTCCAAAGGTTGATCCGGATCTGCCAGACGAATCTGCAGGCAGCGGTTGGATGCATCCGGAAGCCATCCGGCCAAGGCATCTAACAGAAACAGACTCGCAGGATTTGTCATGTAATAGGGCAGTCCTGTGAAAAATCCATCGGTCTGATAAGTCAGTCCGATATTCCATGGGGCATTATGGGATACTTCCCAGACCCGGCGGAAACATTCCAGACCTTCCGCAACCATTCCCCGGGTAATCGCCAGGCAGCCATAATACGCCTCATCGTACTGGATAAAGGTGTAATGATATCCGCAGGCATCACCCTCGGGTGTGGTTTCATCACTCATGAGCTTAAAATCTCTAAAACAAATGTTGCGGTTCCAGATCGTGCGCAAAGCTGTGGAAATTTTATCCGGAGGCAGAAGGTCCCCGAGGTCCATAAGATCTGCAAACCATTGACCGGCAAGCTGAGCAATAAAGCAGTTATTGCTGATATTTTCCCCCAGTGAATCATGATAATTGATAAAATGTGCGCCATAGGGGAATTCCCTCCAGAGTTCCTGAATCATGGATTCCTGGGCAATTTCAAAAAGCTTCCGGCATTTTTGTTCAAATGCTTCGTCCTGTTGATGCTGTGCCAGACGGATACATGCCTGAAGCTCTGCAAGCCATAGACTTGCTACAAAAGAGCAGGTGCCATACCAGTGATACGTATCGTAAGTAGTACCGTTTCCGGCACCTACATCAGGAATTCCATTGCGGTCATAGTCAATAGAAAGCTGATATTCCACTGCCCGTTGGATTCTGGGATACATTTCGTTCAGAAAATCCTGATCCCCGGTATATCGGAAGGACTTGTATACCTGTAAGATGAAGGAGGAACACAGATCAGACCATGTACCGTTATGAGGTCCTTCATTAAATTGTCCGAACCCGACATCATGTGGAATGGAGCCATCCTCTCCCTGCTGCTCAGCAAATAAATTCAGCTCAATCCGATCCAGCTGAGGGAAGAAATTGGTATACAGGCTATTGCATGCCAGACGCTGATCCATAGTCCCCAGACATCCCATCATGCCGGTGGGTGCCTCATTGATAGAGAATTTTCCGCTTTCCGTAAACCAGCTGTTGGTGTAAATGGGAAATCGGTCATTAATAATTTTGTGCTGCAGCCATGCGGGCAGGGAAGAAGCCCTCATGAGTTTTTCAAATTCCCGTGTGGCTCTTTCCAACGATTCCCGGTTTTCTGCGAGATAAAAGGCGGATTGTCTGGAGTCAGCAAAATTTCGGGCGTAAAATACTCCGATATCTTTTCGGCTTACATCCAGATAATGAGGAAGATGCCAGGTTAAGATAAAGAGAATCTCTCGCTGTTCTCCCGGCAAAAGCCGGATTTTACGGCTGATTCCGGCAGAAGGATGGTCCTCCGGATTTGCTGCAGGCATATGGGATTGTAAACATGACAGCTGCCCGGCTGCTGCAAATCCCTTCCAGAAATTCAAAGGATCCGTGTGAGAATCCCAGTTTTCACAGAAGCTGACTTCTTCTAAAGAACCCGGAGACAGTAAGGTATATTCCCCAAAACTGGAGGGATTTCCGTGATCCTGCGAGGCAGTAAAATGAATTCCCTGCCGCTGATCTTCTGCCCAGAATGATTGGGTGTTTCCGGTTCGATTGCACCAGGTATATCCGGGGTTCCATGTATTAAAAATGTCCGGTGTGGCATGAGAAAGATCTCCGCTTCTCAGGCTCATAGATCCGCCCGTCCCCAAAATATTTTCCCATGAAAACAACAGGGATACTTCCATGGGCTCATCAGAAAAGTTTTTTACGCGGAAGCAGTACACAACTCCGGGAATTGCGGAGTTTTTTGTGTCATAAGGAACCAGAGGAGAAAAAGCATTTAAGGTCAGTCCGAAAGGGAGACCTTCATATTCCAGCACGGCGCAGGGGAAAAATCCATCAAACCGGATATTTTCCACTCGCGGAATGCAGTCGGGAAGTTTTCCTCCCTTTTGCAGCAGACAACATTGCGGATTCTCCCCCTCCTTCTTCCACCAGGCGGCAAAAAAAACTTCCATCAGCCCGGTAAATGGGGACATCCTGGTTGTTGTTAATTGTAATTGCGGTGAGAATTCCATCTTCGTCCAATTCAATTTTTCCGGCACCGATTCCTCCCATAGGGACACCGCAGCGGCAGTTTCCTTCCGCCGTATACTGATCTTCCCGTTCCAGAAATCCCATATTTGCCAGATGTGCCAGTCGGGCAGCCTTTTCTTCAGGACTTTCTACTCCGCTGACAGTATATAACTGCTCCAGTATGCTGTCCACCGGATACCCCTGTTCTAGAAGCTGCCGATGAGAATCCGCAGTGCCCTGATGAATATAAGAGGCATCCCTGGTCATCAGCAGACCGTTTAACTGAATAGGTGCATTGCCTGTATTGCGGTATTTCAGCTGATGTTCTCCTTTCGGCAGCGTAACGCCTCCCAGAAGATACCATTTGCCTTTTTTCATAGACAGAATTCGGACATTTTGATAAAGTTCCGATCCGTCTACTTCAATGCCCAGAAACGGATCCTCAGCACTGTCCGCCAATATCCAGATTTCATAACTGAATTTTCCATCCAGACTCTCTGTAAAAGAGGCAGATCTGGATTCGCCGGGCATCAGCGTCAGGGACGGCTGTGTCAGTCGCGGAACCAGCCAGAGCTGCATGTTCTGTTCCATAAGTGTTACTCCTTTATTATGCTCTCATTATTCCCCTATCCTCACACACTGAACTTCCGGATTATCCACCAGTTCCAGTTCGATTTTAAAATCCTCAAACACAACACCGGCATTCCATAAATTTGCGATGCACAAGTCAATAACATCCTGTGCATGCTCTGAGGAAATTTCACCATCGTATTTCTGTACCGTATCTGTCGGCACAACGGAAATTCCAGTTTCATCCAGCACTTCCCAGAAGCCCTTTTCTAATTTCATAGCTTCCAGTACACACGCCAACTGAAAATATCCGTACATTGCAACCGTCTGCATTGCTTCGCTATTCCAAATGGATTCGAAAAAAGCAATGAAGTCCATGTCGGGCGGTACAGGAGATGATATCTGATTCAGTGCCTCGGTAATCATTTCTCTTAATTTTTGTAAATTCCCATTTGTATCCGCCATTTTCCAATATGCAACTGCAAAGCTATTCGCGGAAAAGTTCTTCCTGGACAGGATTCATGGAAATTTTACGAGAAGATACCAGGCAGTGGAATAATTCGTGAATTACATTGTACCAATGAAAATAAAGATCAAAACGAAATTGAATATTTTTATTCCCAAATAACTGATCGAACCCTTGCCGTTGTTTCTGTGTACCAGTTTCATATCGTTCTGAGATAATTCTATATATCATATTGACTTCCTTCCCCATTTTGCAGAAATCAGATTAATATATTCAGTATACTATAGTCTTCATTTCTTAACAATATATCTTCTGCATATAGAAGCATATGTTTTCTCTTTCTATAATGCTTCATATTTCTCTCCAATTATGCCAATAGAAAAAAGATAAATTCTAATCTTTCAATGAGTATACTTTGTAAATATCTATTAAAGCTGAGATACAAAAAAAATGTGACCGATAATAAAATCGATCACATTCTCGCTGGATGGAGGTGGATTCGAACCACCGAAGCAATTTGCAGCAGATTTACAGTCTGTCCCCTTTGGCCACTCGGGAATCCATCCATATATTATGTTGTGGTCATCTGACCAGATATATTTATATCACAATTTGCTGTGGATTGCAAGACCTAATTTTAATTTTTTTCAGTTGACTGCCTTTTTCCAAATGTGGAGAATCCCCAGAGCACGCTCTGGGGATTTTAATATCTATGGAAAAATTATAAAGCAGACAGATTCTGCAGTGCCTGCGCATCCACAAGAATCTCTCCGTGCTCACGCATAAATGCCTCTGCGGAGGCGGTAAATGCGCTTCCATGCCCATACTCTGTCAGAATATTGCAGACCTTATTGAACTCCTCCGGAGAATAATCCGACTGATGAAGAACCAGGCGGTAAGCCGGTGACTTTGCGGTCTTATATAAAGTATTCCGACCGGTAAAATAATTGTTGAGTCCTTTTGACGCATCGATCACCTCGTCGAGCGTATTAAAGTCAAAAACTCGGATGAGATTAACATCAGCGCTTTCCGTCTCTTCTGACTGCTTTGCGCCCTTCTTCTGTTTTGCCTTGGACTTTGCCTCGAAAACCTTCTTAAACAGATCTAAAATATCATCTGCGCCTGAGAACTGCGGTTTTTCGCCGGTATCCAGCGTATCCTCCGAGCTCTGGGAAAATCGTGAAAAACGTGTATCCAGTTCCTCCGGATCCTCCACCTTGGTAATAATAAGCACGATACTGTCTGCGGAGACAGGAATCGCCTCAATCATAAGCGGCATATTATCCGCCTCAAATCCTAACTCATTCTGAGCCTGCTGCATCATATCACGAAACAGATCCTTGGCTTTCTCTGTACCGTAAGCCAATTCGCTGAGTTTGATTTCACGGTTAGCCAGGTCATCGCTGGTGAGTGTACAGCGTATTTGATTTTCATTTATTCGTTCAAGCTTCATAGATTACACCCTCTTCCAGTTACTTGGTTATTAATACTCCTACTACATTATATACCACAAATTTTAAAGATGTAAAGATCTTACATGGAATTCCCAGTTTTTATTCAGACAGCAAACGGAGACTGACGCCGGCTCCCCCGCCCGTTCAGTCCCCCTGACTGTCTGTTGTTTCTTACTTCTCTTCTCTGTGATACAGAACAATGCCGCAAAGCGGATCCAGCTGCAGCGTCAGCACACCGGCTGTGACAGGATACGTCACAGGTTCTGAGGTATAGCTGATCGCGTTTGTCATAAATACACGCGTCATATGCGTTTCCCGAATTCTGGAAATGCCCATCTCCCAGACTGGTATCTCGACATTTATCTTCTCGTTGCGGTTATTAATCACAACTGCTATATGCTCATCTCTCGAAAATCTTCCATACCCCAGGATATTGTAATCCTTATACAGGAACTTCACGGAACCATGTTTGAGCACTTCGTACTTCTTGTGCACCGCAATGATCTCCCTGTGGAACTGGATGAGATCCTGATCCTCCTTGCCCCAGGGATAGCTGCGCCGGTTATCCGGATCCGTAAAGCCGCATACTCCCGCTTCATCTCCGTAATACAGTGTCGGTGCCCCCGGCCATGTCATCTGAATCACGACAGCTTCCCGAAGTACCGCCTTGTTAACATTTTCCTCTGCCGCCCGTGAGCCGAGATGTCCGACCCTGCCGACCCTGCCGTTCGTTCTTGTAAGAAACCTTGAATGGTCGTGATTCGACAGCTGATTCATCGCAACCTCAAGAGATTGCTCGTAGAAATTCGGAGTGCGGTAACGCATTGTATCTATAAAGCTGTCACTATTGCCTAAAAGATCCTGTCTGAAGCTGTCACTGTGCTTTTCCATACCTGTCAGGAACCAGGAGACAGGCTCCATAAATGCATCGTAGTTCATGACAGTATCCCATTCATCGCCCTGCAGCCATGGGCGGCAGTCACCGTAGTGCTCTGCCAGCACGATCGCCTCCGGATTAGCCTCCTTCACCACACGCCGGAATTCCTTCCAGAACAGGTGGTTATATCCCTGACTGTGTCCCAGATCCGCCGCTACGTCAAGTCTCCATCCGTCGACATTATACGGCGGAGAAACCCATTTCTTTGCGATACGCAGAATATAGTCCGTAAGCTTCGGTGAGTCCTCATAGTTTAACTTGGGAAGCGTATCATGCCCCCACCATCCGTCATAAAATTCGTTATACGGCCAGGCATGCTCATTGTGAAACTGAAAGAATGTATGGTATGGGCTGTCAGGTGAGATAAAGGCTCCCTTCTCATACCCTTCCTGGTTCTCGTAGATTCTCTCTCTGTCGAGCCATTTATTAAATGATCCACAGTGATTAAATACTCCGTCCAGGATAATCTTCATCCCTCTCCTGTGAATCTCTTCCACAAGTTCAACAAAAAGCTGATTGCTTGCCTCCAGGTTCTCCTTATCGGTTACACGGCAGATATAGCGCGATGCATGCGCATTCTCAGTATCCCAATCCTCAAGGAGTTCTCCTTCATCCTTTACAATCTTTCCGAAATGCGGATCCACATAGTCATAATCCTGGATATCGTACTTGTGATTTGATGGCGATACGAAAATCGGGTTTAAGTAAATAACTTCAACACCCAGGTCCTGCAGATAGTCCAGCTTATCCATAACTCCCTGCAGATCTCCTCCATAAAAGCAGCGCACATCCATAGGCTCCGGCAGTTTATCCCAGCTTTCCGCCTTCTTTGTCTTCTCTCCGATATAACAGTATTCTCCTGTTTCCACGTCGTTTGTGGGATCTCCGTTGCAGAAGCGATCTACATAGATCTGATACATGACCGCTCCCTTCGCCCAGTCAGGCGTTGAAAATCCCGGCACAATGCCAAAAGAGTAATATCCCTGCAGTTCTCTCGTCACGCCGAGCTTATTATAGTAGCAGGTGATTTTTCCGCTTCTTATTTCAAAGTAATAGTGTATGGTATCAAGCCCAACTGCAACATCTATACTATAATAGTCAAAACCATTCTCTGTGCTCTCCAGCTTCATCTCTTCCCTTCGGGAACCGCTGATAAAGTACACCGCATCCACATTGTTCTTCAGGGTGCGGAACCGCACCGTCACGGTATCTCCGGGTTTTGCCCCGAAAGGGCTCTGATAGTATCTCGATTCATCGCTGAACAGTGCCTGCTTATTAAATACCGGACGCATCTGTGAAATATATAATTGTCTTCTCTCTGTCTCCATATTATTCCCTCGGTTCATTTTATTCCCGTATCATCAGCGGCGCAGAACCCTCCGCTGTGACAAATCTTATATTATATTTTACCGTACCAGTGATTTCAATACAACACTTATTTTTCACTTCCTCTATGTACTCTTCTGCCGCCGTGTGCATATTGTACAGAATTCGCCCCGATTTTTGGGCAGAAAAAAAGACAGCGCCTGGGCTGTCTTTTTTTGGAGAAGGTATTTCTTCTTATGGGGTGTAGCAAAAACTATATAATGTATTGGGGGGTTTTTACGGTTTATATTATAGCAAGAGTCCAGAAAAAAGTGTGCACAAACCTTACAAAATTTCAAACTTTTTTTTATGCATTTTTTCAGCTCATTTTTCGCCGTTTTTCCGCATACAACGTCACATTTCACAACGCAGAGCTTTTTCTTATTCTTTCGTCTCCAGCACTGCAGGCTCCTGATCAAAGAGAGCCTCAAACTCTGCCCTTCCGATCTTCTCCTTCTCGAGCAGCAGCCGTGCGCATTCATGAAGCACATAACTGTGCTTATCAATCAGACGGCGTGCCTCCTCATGGCAGCTCTCAATAATCGTACGGACTTCTTCGTCAATCGTCTTGGCAACTTCTTCACTGAAGCTCTTCGTATGTGCCAGATCACGTCCGATAAAGACCTCATCCTGATCATCACCGTATGTCACCAGTCCCACCTTGGAAGACATACCGAACTTTGTTACCATGGCTCTTGCAATCGCCGTTGCCTGCTTGATATCCTGTGAAGCTCCTGTTGTAATGTCATCCAGAATCAGCTCTTCCGCTACACGTCCGCCGAGACTGACAGTAATCTGCTGAATCATACTGCCTTTCGTACTGAACATATCATCCTTCTCCGGAAGCGGCATGGTATAGCCCGCTGCTCCCTGTCCGGTCGGAATAATTGAAATTGTGTAGACCGGCTCCATATCAGGCAGTACATGGAACAGAATCGCGTGTCCCGCTTCATGGTAAGCTGTGATCCGTTTCTCCTTCTCTGAGATTACACGGCTCTTCTTCTCCGTTCCGATTCCCACCTTGATAAATGCTGCCTGTATATCTTTCTGTACCAGGTATGCTCTCCTGTTCTTAGCGGCCAGAATCGCTGCCTCATTCATCAGGTTTTCAAGTTCAGCTCCCGTAAATCCTGCTGTCGTCTGAGCGATCTGATGAAGATCCACATCATCGCCCAGAGGCTTACCCTTTGCATGAACTCTTAAGATTTCTTCACGACCTCTCACATCAGGCCTTCCTACAACTACCTTACGGTCAAATCGTCCCGGACGCAGGATTGCAGGATCGAGAATATCGACACGGTTTGTGGCTGCCATGACAATGATGCCTTCATTTACACCAAATCCATCCATCTCTACAAGAAGCTGATTCAGCGTCTGCTCCCTCTCATCGTGTCCGCCGCCCATACCGGTTCCTCTGCGTCTTGCAACCGCATCAATCTCATCAATAAAAATGATACACGGCGCATGACGCTTACCGTCTTCAAACAGATCACGGACACGGGAAGCTCCGACACCTACAAACATCTCTACGAAATCAGAACCGGAAATGCTGAAAAACGGAACTCCGGCCTCTCCCGCAACAGCCTTGGCAAGGAGTGTTTTACCTGTTCCGGGAGGTCCCTCAAGGATGACGCCCTTCGGGATTCTCGCACCCACCTGCACATATTTCTGCGGATTTTTGAGGAAGTCAACGATCTCCACCAGATCCTCTTTCTCCTCCTTCAATCCCGCTACATTATCAAATGTCACTCTCTTGTCGGAGGGCATTGTCATTCTGGCACGGCTCTTTCCAAAATTCATCATCTTGTTGCCGCCGCCTCCTCCGCTCATGGATCGGTTCATGAAAATCATCATAACCAGTACGATCAGTGCGGTACCGATAAGCGGAACTCCAACTGTCATAAGCAGGTTCTCTCCCGGCACATCCTGAAGATACCATGTGATATCCGCATCACTGAGCATCTCCTCAACCGCCACTACATCGCTGACATAAACCTTTCTCTGGCTGCCGTCCTCAAGCTGGACAATAACGCTTCCAGTCGGCACCTCGTTGTTCGGACGGATTTCCGCTGCAACGATCTTGCCGCTTTCAACCCCCTGTTCGAACTGCTGGTACTGAATTATGTTCTGGGCTTCCATCTGCCTGGAGATGTACAGAAAAACGCCGATAATAACTGCTGCCATCACCAGATAGATGCCTAACCCTCTGCCTTCCTTTCTCACAGATACTACTCCTTTCAGCCGCTTTTACTTATTCCTGTCCCTGCTCCAGCTCTACGGCTCCGATATACGGAAGATTGCGGTATTTCTGGGCATAGTCAAGACCATAGCCCACAACGAAATCATCCGGTATATTGAAGCAGACATAGTCCACCTTCACATCCTTTACGCGGCGTTCGGGCTTATCCAGAAGCGTGCACAGTTTCACGCTGCTGGGACCTCTGCCCTTTATTATATCAATCAGATAACTCAGGGTTCTGCCTGAGTCGATAATATCCTCCACAATCAAAACGTCTCTTCCTTTGACCGGTTCGTCCAGATCCTTGACGATTCTGACTACACCGCTTGACTTTGTGGCGTCCCCATAGCTGGACACAGACATAAAGTCCATCGTAACCGGCACTGTTATCCTCTTAGCCAGCTCACAGGTAAAGAATACGCCGCCCTTGAGCACGCAGATTAAATGGACGTCCTTTCCCTCATAATCCCGGCTGATCTGCGCCGCAACCTCTCTGATCCTTACATCTACTTCTTCTTCGCTCAAAAGTTCTCTGATCTTTTCGCTCATTTGTATATCCTCCTTATATTATGTGTCCGATTCATCCGCCGTATCCCTATCAAGCTCCAGCAGAAGGACCTTTTTGGATGTTGTGAACACCCGTGCAGTCTCTCCGATGCGCATGCCGGCAATCCAGAGCACCTCCTGTCCGCAGCACACCAGAGGGATTTCATCCCTGTGTCCCGCAGGCACTTTTTTCTCTATGAAGTATTCCTTCAGCTTCTTCGTGCCTCCCTGCCGATTTACCGTCAGATAGTCCCCGCTTCTGCGAGTCCTGAGTACGGGCAGCTGGCTGAACTCATCCAGGCACAAAATTTGCGAAATTTTATCATGCTCCTGTATTCTACCACATTTCTGCTGTTTCGTATACTCGATTCTGAAGTTTTGCACGTCTTCCTGCGTTAAAAAACGGCATTGCACACGATAGTCCCCAAAAGTGCCGCACTTTCCCTCTGAAATCGCCAGCTCCGGAAGGCTTACGCGTGATTCTCTCTTTGTCTCAAGCGATAAAAGCACTCCCTCATACGTTCTCTGTGCGCGCAGTCCTGCCGGGAGTTCGCAGCGGCGTCCTACCTGGCGGGCATACAGTTCCCAGACTGCTCTCAGATGTTCTCTGGATATGTTCTTTCTGCTGCCGCACAGCTTTTGTAATGCTCCCGCTATCACGCGTTTTGCCAGAAGAGGCGGCTGCTCCAGAAGACTGTCCGCAAGCAGAATACCTTCTTTTCTCATGCTCATACTTTTTCGCGCTGCATGTTCCTCCTGCTGCTGCATATATTCCTCCATCTCGAGCGCATCCTCCGACAGGCTGCACAAATGCTCCACGCATCCGGTATTGATCCTCTCCAGCCCGGGAATCACCATCTGGCGGATACGGTTGCGTGTATATACAGGCGACATGTTGGTGCTGTCCGTGCAGTATTTCATTCCCTTTTCCATAAGGTATTCTTCTGTTTCACTGCGGCGTACGCACAGGAGCGGACGGATGTACTTTCCCCTCACCGGCCGCAGACTGCAAAGTCCTGCAATAGAGGTTCCGCGTGCCATGTTGTGCAGCATGGTTTCCGCAAGGTCATCCATATGGTGTGCCAGCGCAATTCGATCTGCTCCTGTCCGGTCGAAGGCCTCTCTGCGAGCCTCTCTTCCTGCCTCCTCCTCAGAAATCCCCCTCTTCTTTGCCAAAGCCGCAATATTCACGCGCTCCACCGTACAGGGAATTCCATGCTCCCGGCATAATGCCCTTACGAAAGCTTCGTCCGCATCCGACTCAGCTCCGCGCAGACAGTGATTCACATGCAGGGCCTCAAGCGTAAATCCAAACTCCTCCTGCAGTTCTTCCAAAAGCAGGAAAAGGCAAACGGAATCCGCACCGCCTGATAATCCGATGCAGACCCGTTCGCCGGCTTCTGTCATATGATTCTTCCTTATATATTCTTCGACTTTTTTTCTCATCGTATACTCCATACCTTATTTTTTCCATACTCCGGCAACCAGAACCGTCATATCGTCTGCCGCATGGTAGCTGCTGTAACTCAACACTCTCTCCAGAATGTTCCGTCCGATCTCTTTGGGAGATGCCCCGTGCACCTGCAGCAGGATTTCTCTCATGGTCTCTTCCTCCTGATGAATAGGCAGCGCATCCAGTACACCGTCTGTGAGCATCACCAGATAGTCGCCATCGTACAGTTTCTTTGAGGTTATGTCGTAATCCATCTGCTGCATCAGCCCAGCCCCTACACTGGTAGAGGCGATCGTCTCCACCCATTGATCTCTGCGGATAAATGTCGAAGCCGCCCCCGCCTTCAGAAAGCTGCAGACACCGGTATACAAATCAAGAGAGCAGATGTCCACGGTGGAAAATCTTCCGTCTCCTCTCTGCAGCACAAGCGCTGAATTGATCATACGTGCGGCAGTCTCTCTGCTGAAGCCCGATGTGATAAACTGTTCGAGCAGTTCCACTACCGTCTCGCTCTCGCGGCTTGCCGCAAGCCCTGAACCCATGCCGTCTGAAAGGCAGATCACAAACTGACCGTTCTCGCATGTACAGGCATAGTTATCCCCGGAAACCATCTCCTCCTCTTTCGTAATGCGTGCCACACCGTAAAGCACCTTGTAGCTCACATCCTCATGAAAGAGCACCGTCGTATATTCGCCGTTCAGGATCGCCCTTCGATCCTTCTCTGCTACAAGGGAGCACCCCAGAGTCTCTGACAACTTCTTTTCCAGCTCCCGAAGCGTCACGCACTGACCGCCGCGGGCACGCATCGTAAGATAGTAGCGCTTTCTTGCTCCCTCCTTTTCTGTTGTCCACATTTTTTTTAAAACAACCTGTTCTTTTTTCAGTGCCTTTCGTACCTTTTCCTCCAGAGTCCGGGACACTCCTGTAATATCGTAAATCTCCTCCGCCATCCGTTTCATCAGATGAGCAGTCTCATTGAGCTGCTCCGCCACGGCAAGACGATTCTCAATCATGCGGTTGTTCCACATCATATTCTGACGTGCCCGCAGATATTGATCGCGCATTGCTTCCATGAACCGCTGCCCGTTTAAACATTCCTGCGATAATTCTCCCTGAACGCTCTGCAGTTTCTCCCCGTCTCCGTCCTGCATAGCTGCAAGAATCTCGCAGCCGCGGCGATACGTCAGAAAGTACCGGTTTTTCCAGCACACGGCCTGTCTTGCACATCTTCCGCAGATACCAGCCTGCAGGCGTTCAAAAATCTCTTCCGTCTCCTCGGTACTCAGCCTGTCCTCGTGAACCGGCATGCTGTAAAATGTGTTGGCAAGCTTCTGAAAAGATCCCGCATACCTCTCGATTCTTTCCTTCTGCGGATGTTCCTCATACAGGCTGTCCTGTGCCTGCTTTCTCCCCCAGAAAATGATTTTTGCCATGTCCCGCAAAATCAGCCCAAGACCGATCACGAGCATGGCAATTATGATCTGATACATCTGTCACACTTTCCCCCTTAGACATTCTCTAGGGGTATTATAGATGGTGACAACTAAAAACTTTGTCAAATCCACAGGGCAGCATTAAAAACTTTTCGACATTTTCACTCCAAATCACTTGGAGTCCTTCTCTTTGAAGATAATCTCGTTATCCTTGATCAGTCCCAGTTTCTCCTTTGCCTCTTTTTCTATATATTCATCGCTCTTCATATATTCCTGAAGCGCCTTAATATCTTCTGTGCGCTGATTCTCAGCATCAATCTGACTCTGCACGTTTGCTATCTCCTCTGCGTTTGCAGCAATCTTTTGGTTTACCTTCTGTCCCTCAACGATCAGAACAACCAGAAGAATGCATACAACGAAGGTGATCACAAGCATAGCCGCTTTATTCTGGTAATTGGCTGCCTTTGCGGCATTTCTTCTTTTTTGTCTGCGTTTTTTCTTCATATCTCTCTTCCTTACTGCATTTCTGCCTGCTAACCTTAACGCTAATTAGAAGTTTAAACCGAAAAGCCCAAAATTTCAACCTTTTTATCACTTTTTTCAATACTTTCAGCGGTATTTTAGCAGCTTTTAGCAGCTTTCCCAGCACAGCGCTTCCGAGTTTCACCACAAATGGGCTTCCTATGCGATGGTAGAGCGCCATTCCCGCCAGAAGTCCCAGCAGAAAGTATCCCCTTACAATACCGCTGTTCTCTCTGTACAGCTTCGCAAAAAGGTAGACTGCGCTGTACGACCAGTACGCAAGATCTTCCGCTGCCACTGCGAACCGTCCGTGACGGATGCACCTGCGGAGTATGCGCAGAGCGTCATAAGCGATCAGAAGTATGGAACCATACCAGAAGGCCTTTGCAAAGAGGACGAGTTCCCGGCTCATGTACTCGCTCATAAGCTACTTTAAGAGTCTCCTCATAAAGGCATCCTTCTTCTGCTTTTTATCCATGCTCTGTGAATACACGAAGCTGTCGAAACCGCCCTCCACATCGACTTCCCCGCGTTCCAGTTCCAGGCGGCTTACATGAAGCTCTTTCCCCTTTATCGTGAGCATTCCCCGGCACGTTTTCAGCAGAATCTCATTTGCATCAAAGGAGAGCACATCGAGGATTCCCGTCAGCGTGCCGTTCCTCCGGTCGTTGATCGTCAGGCTGTGTCCCATTTCTCTTTGCTCTTCCATCAAAAAAAGCCCTCCAGATAATGGTCTATTCTCCATTATATGGGGGCTTATATCGTTCTATTCCTGTCCCGGTTACAGATAACGGTATAACTCCTGTGCAGATTCTTTTTTCACGGTCTCCTGCACATCGAGCACTTCAACCTTTACTGCCTTACTGCCGAACCGAATCTCCAGTACATCTCCTGCTTTCACCTGCGCGGAAGCCTTCGCCGGACGGTCGTTAATCAGGACTCTTCCGGCATCGCACGCCTCATTGGCGACAGTCCTGCGCTTAATCAGTCGGGACACCTTTAAGAATTTATCTAATCGCATATATTAGTTGATCATATCCTTTAATGCTTTGCCGGCTTTGAATTTCGGAGTTCTGGAAGCCTTGATGGTCATTGTCTCGCCAGTCTGCGGATTTCTTCCCTCTCTTGCAGCTCTCTCGGACACTTCGAACGTTCCAAAGCCTACCAGCTGTACTTTCTCACCTTTTTTTAATTCACCTGCTACAACATCTACGAATGCCTTTAATGCTGCCTCTGCATCTTTTTTCGATAAGTTTGTCTGCTCAGCCATAGCTGCAACTAATTCTGTTTTGTTCATGATATTTCCTCCTATGGTTTGTCTTACTCAAGTCCGAAACTGCCCGGAATGCAGTTCTCACCGATTGCCGAAGGCAACCTATCCTTATTTATATACTGTCTGCCTATATTTGTCAAGGATTTTCTGCGCCCCGTCCGCCAGTGACTGTTCCGCATTCACGCCGCGCTCTTCAGCAATAGCGCATACCTCCTCAAGGATTGCCGCAATCCTCTCTCCGTCATTCCCGCCGTCTGATGCTTCAATGGCCGACAGCATGTCACGGATATTGTCCGCACTTTCCCTTAAGGTATGCGTCTCTCCAAAAATTTTCTTTTTCTTTCGGTATACTTTCTGCATGCGCAGCAGTGAAGGCAGCTCCAGGGGTATAGACAGAATCTCATCACTCGGAGAGTCATACCCTTTCTCCCGGCGCTTGATCTCATCCCAGTCCGGTCTTTCCAGTGCCTTTTGTCCGGACTCTTCCGGAAAGACATGGGGATGCCGCCGGATCATCTTCCGGCAGCCCCCGTCTATCACGTCTTCTATCTGAAAATATCCCTCTTCCTCAGCAATCACACTGTGAAGCAGGACCTGAAGCAGCACATCGCCCAGCTCCTCACAGAGGTTGTCCGCCTGTCCCGTCTGCTTCAGAATACGTATACCGTCTAAGACTTCGTACGCCTCCTCTACCATATACGGGCGCAGGCTCTCATGGGTCTGCTTACTGTCCCATGGACATCCTCCCGGGGCACGCAGCGCACGCACCACATTCAGGTAATCTTCAAACGTGTACTTTTTCTCCATGATCCTTACAGCATTGCGTTGATCATATCCAGAACCTCTTTGCCGAGTGCCTGTGATTTCTCATCCGCATCTGCCAGAGAAGTTCCTTTTACGCCATAGTAGAACTTCACCTTCGGCTCTGTACCGGAAGGTCTTACGCACAGCCATGCATCGTCTGTCAGATCATAGTAAAGCACATTTGACTTCGGAAGTCCGGTCGGCTTTGTCTCGCCTGTAGCCAGATCTACGATCTTGTCCTCGCGGTAGTCTCTCGTTGCGACTACATCGTAAGCACCTACTTTCTTCGGCGGATTCTTTCTCAGAGTCTCAAGAATCTCCTGGATCTTTGCAAGTCCCTCGATTCCCTTCAGGGTAATGGATTTAATATCATCTTTATAATAGCCGTACTTCTCGTACATGTCGATCATAGCATCCCAGAGAGTCTTGCCCTGAGTCTTATAGTATGCGGCAGCCTCGCACAGAGCCATCGTCGCAACAATAGCGTCCTTATCTCTTGCATGTGTACCGATCAGGCATCCATAGCTCTCCTCAAAGCCGAACAGATACGTTCCCTTGCCGCTCTGCTCAAAACCGAGCATCTGCTGTCCGATATACTTAAATCCTGTCAGAACCTCAATGAAGCGCAGACCGTAGGATTTTGCGATAGCAGCTGCCATATTGGTGGTAACGATTGTGCTGACTACAGCGCCGTCCTCCGGCAGGCTGCCGTCTCTTGCCAGTTTCTGGCTGAGCTCATATTCTTCCAGGAGGCAGCCGGACATATTTCCGGTCAGTGTGTGGTATTCGCCTGTCTTACTGTCCTTTACGCGGACACCGAGACGGTCTGCATCCGGGTCTGTTGCCAGAACCAGATCTGCGTCGATCTCCTCGGCAAGCTTTAATCCGAGCGTAAAGGCCTCATCTGCCTCCGGGTTCGGGTAGCTTACTGTCGGGAACTCGCCGTCCGGAAGCTCCTGCTCTTTTACAACATGTACCTGCTCAAATCCCAGCTCTTTCAACACTCTTCTCGCCGGAATATTACCTGTTCCGTGAAGCGGAGAGTACACAATCTTAAGATCCTTTGCCATCTCCTTGATTGCATCCATATGAATAACCTGGCTCTTTAACTCCTCCATATAGGAATCATCAATCGCCTGTCCGATGACCTCATAAAGACCTGCCTTTACCGCCTCATCCTTATCCATAGTCTTTACTGTGCTGTAGTCTGTGATTGCCTTAACCTCAGCCATGATGCCTGTGTCATGCGGCGGTGTAATCTGAGCACCGTCTTCCCAGTATACTTTGTAGCCGTTGTACTCCGGCGGATTGTGGCTCGCAGTGATGTTGATGCCGGCAGCACAGTGCAGCTTTCTGACTGCGTAGGATAATTCCGGCGTCGGGCGGAGAGATTCAAAAATATAAGCCTTGATTCCGTTCGCAGCAAGGCATAACGCTGCTTCCTGCGCGAACTCCGGTGACATTCTTCTGGAATCAAATGCAATTGCTACTCCCTGGCTCTGCTTTCCTACGGATGCAATGTAATTTGCCAGGCCCTGAGTAGCCTTGCGCACTACATAGATGTTCATACGGTTTGTTCCTGCGCCGATTACGCCTCGCAGTCCGGCTGTACCGAATTCCAGATCCATATAAAATCTCTCTTTGATCTCGTTCTCATCATCTGCGATGGCACGAAGCTCCGCTTTGGTGGCGTCATCAAAATAGGGGTTTTCTAACCATGATTCATAGATTGCTTTGTAGTCCATAACGTACCTCCCTGACTAACTGTCTTTTCCCCTATTATAGCGCAACTGTTCAGAAAAAGGAATCTGAAAATAATTTTTTTATGAATTTCTTCCAACACTCTCTCTGACCTGCAATTTGCTCAAGTTTTTCCAGATTTTTCTCTGAAATCCACGCTTTGCTGCTTCCTGCGTATCCGTTTGCAAGCTTCCAGAATTTCCAGGGATACAGAAGTCTGATCCCGAGATTCCTGCGTTCTGCCGCAGACAGCGGGCGCTCTCTTTCATAGCTGTCCAGAATCTGCGCTGCAAGCCGCAGGTCCCAGTTATGCTTCTCCATAATTTTCCTCAGATATTGGTACAGATCGGACACCTGTACATCGAAACTCCATCTGCCGAAGTTCGTCACAGCTACTGTTCCGTCACAGAAAAGGATATTGTGCTGATTATACTCGCCGTGACAGATACTTCCCTCCTGAAGTGCCTGTATGCGCAGACTTTCATAATCGGAAGCCTTGAGCGCTTCAAGTGCCTCCTCCCCTTGTTCCAGAAATTCACCGGTACATGAAAGCATCCGGTCCTCAAACGCGTTTTTTCTGCGCTTTTTTAAGATAAATTTGCGCACTCTGCGGATTTCCGCATTGTGACGTGTGTACTCCGTCACCAGAGATTCCCTGGTATACTCCAAAGCTGCGGGAAGATGCATGACCTTATGTAATTTTGCAAGCTCCAGTGCCCCTCTTCGGATATCGGATACAGACTTTGTATCACACTCTCGGCCGCGGAACCAGTCTCTCACATAATACATTGTTCCCTCACTGTCTGCGGAAATAATCTCCCCTTCCTGATTCATCAGGATGCGGTCTGTCCTCGGAAATCCCGCCTCGCAGATGTGCTCCTGCAGCTCTCTCTGCATCGCCAGCTTATTGTACGCTCCGCCGAACTCCTTTAAGATCTTAATCCCTTCCTTTGTCTCGCACAGAAGAGCTCCCCGCCCGCGGTATATGTTCTCTGCCGTAAGCCCGTACTGCTCCACCTCACCGATACCGCAATTATACAAATAAAATCCCCCTTGCTTTTCACATTCTCTCTATCATATGAAAAGCAGGGGGGCTTTATGCGTCATCCTAAATGCCAAGATGCCCTTTGGCAAATGCCTCCAGATATTCTTTTGTATTCTTTTCGGGATCATCCAGAACTTCATGCAGTGCCGCCTCAAGCAGCTCTCCAAGCGCCGGACCCGGCCTGCAGCCCAGGCGGATCAGGTCACGGCCCGTGACTGCCAGCGTCTTTAACGATACGCACTGTCCCTCACGGCAGATCGTCTCATAGCACTCCTGCACACGCTGTATCTGCTGAGAGGTTTTCTCATCTGCATAAGCGCTTCTTACTTCCAGAAGCAGCGGAAAAATATCCTCTCCGACCTCATAAACCGCCTGACGCACCGCTGCAGGATCCTCACACAGCTGCCTGTCCATATGACGTATAATGCGTGCGGCCGTACGGATCGTGTCATTATCAAACTTCAATCGGCGCAGCAGCGACACAGCTGCCTGCTCTCCGGCCGGATACAGAACTGCAGCAAAGCGCAGTGCGCGTACAGGCCGTACGCGCTTTGCCGCATGAAGCGCCGCCTCTCCCGTTTTTTGTTCCATCATGCGGTCAAACTCCGGCAGCACAACCCTGGTGATTCCAAGCTCATACGCCCTGTACAGATATTCAGGCCGGGGGGAAATCAGAAGTTTTGTGAGTTCTGCTGCAATTCGCTCCGCGCTGATCTTTGACAGCGTAGGGGCAAGCTTTCTCACCGCATCCGCAGTGTCACTGTGAATTCCGAATCCGAGCTGTGCCGAAAAACGCACTGCCCGCAGAATCCGGAGAGCATCCTCGGAAAACCGCTCCGTCGGTTCCCCGACACAGCGTACGAGCTTCCTCTGCAGATCACTCATGCCTCCGAAAAGGTCTACAAGTCCTTCATCATCATTATACGCCATTGCATTGATCGTAAAGTCCCTGCGCTTTAAGTCTTCCTTCAGACTTGCAGTAAAGATGACTTCCTTTGGATGCCTGCCGTCTTCGTATTCCCCGTCAATGCGATACGTAGTGACCTCGTACTGGTCCTTCCCCATAAGTACCGTCACTGTACCGTGCTGCAGCCCTGTGTCCACAGTCCGGGTAAATACCTCCTTGACCTCTGACGGCGACGCCGATGTTGTGATGTCCCAGTCATCCGGCTCGCGCGACAGGACAGAGTCCCGCACGCAGCCGCCGACCGCATAAGCCTCATAGCCGCGCGCCTGAAGGGAGCTGATGACCGCCCGCGCGCCTGCGGGCATCCTTATCTTCATAGATCCTTCATCCTCTCAATCTTAGTATGCTCTGCCCCAGTAAACCATCTTCTTTGCAGGTTTTCCACAGCATACGCACACATCGCTTAAGTTCTCCTGCTCGAACGGAATACAGCGGGATGTAGCAGCAACATCTTCTTTGATTCTGTCTTCGCACTCCTGGCAGCCGCACCACATTGCCTTAACAAATCCCGGCTTCTCCTCGATAGTTTTCTTGAACTCCTCATAATTTGTAGCTGTATAAGTGTGAGTCTCTCTGTGCTTTCTTGCACGCTCAAGCATATCTTTCTGAATGGTATCCAGAAGTTCTGTGATCTTCTCCGCAATCTCATCCAGGGAAACAGTGATCTTCTCTCTTGTGTCTCTGCGCACCAGAACAGCCTGGCCGTTTTCGATATCCTTCGGTCCGAGCTCTACTCTCACCGGAATACCGCGCATCTCCGCCTCAGAGAACTTCCATCCCGGGCTCTTGTCGCTGTCATCAAGACGTGCGCGCAGACCGGCAGCTTTGAGAACCTCGTATACCTCACCGGCTTTCTCCAGAACTCCCTCTTTTCTCTGCTGAATCGGGATGACTACAACCTGAGTCGGAGCAATTCTCGGCGGAAGAACGAGTCCGCTGTTATCTCCGTGTACCATGATAATTGCACCGATCAGACGCGTTGTCATACCCCATGACGTCTGATGTACATACTGTAATTTATTTTCCTTATCCGTATACTGAATGCCGAATGCTTTGGCAAATCCATCTCCGAAGTTATGGCTTGTACCTGACTGCAGTGCCTTGCCGTCATGCATCAGAGCCTCGATTGTATATGTTGCCTCAGCTCCTGCAAACTTCTCTTTATCAGTCTTGCGTCCCTTGATAACCGGCATAGCCAGAACCTGTTCACAGAAGTCAGCGTAAACATTCAGCATCTGAATTGTTCTCTCCTCTGCCTCTTCAGCGGTAGCGTGAGCAGTATGTCCCTCCTGCCATAAGAACTCACGGGAGCGCAGGAACGGTCTTGTCGTCTTCTCCCAGCGTACAACGGAGCACCACTGATTATACAGCTTCGGCAGATCTCTGTGTGACTGAATATCCTTAGCATAAAGGTCACAGAACAGAGTCTCTGATGTCGGGCGCACGCAAAGGCGCTCCTGAAGCGGCTCCAGACCTCCGTGTGTTACCCATGCAACCTCAGGTGCAAATCCCTCTACGTGATCCTTCTCCTTCTGAAGCAGACTCTCCGGAATGAACATCGGAAGATATACGTTCTCAACCCCGGTCTCCTTGAATCTTCTGTCAAGCTCACGCTGAATATTCTCCCAGATCGCGTATCCTGCCGGCTTAATTACCATACATCCTTTTACGCTTGTATAATCTGTCAGCTCTGCCTTGCGCACCACATCGGTATACCACTGCGCAAAATCTTCCTCCATGGAGGTGATTGACTCCACCAGTTTCTTTTCTTTTGCCATTTTTTTATTCTCCTTTTTATATTTAATCGTTGGGCAGACCTCCGGGCAATAAAAAAAGACCTTCTATCCCCACTATGGGGACCGAACGTCTCGCCGGCGGTACCACCCCGCTTAACAGCCCTGTGCTTATCTCAAATCCGGACTGCTCACTTCCTTTGCCCCATTAACGCCAGGGCTCGCGTCCTGCTTCACTTGCAGGCGGCTCTGAGGATCGGTTCCACACATTCCGCACAGAGATCTCTCACCTCTGATCTCCTCTCTGTAGATTGTCCTGTATGTACTATTCCACGTCTTCGCCATTTTTCTTCTGACACCTGAAATTCTATGCGATAACTGCCCGTTTGTCAAGGATAAATCTTGCAGTTCGGCATCTGAAAATCTGTTCCAGCTGCCGAACTGCGCCTTACAGCCCGATCTCTACCTTCCTGTTCGAGCGCATATACCTGCGCATCCGTACACCCGCAGCTGCAAACATCCTTTTTGATGCCATCACGGCCGGGGTATCGGCATATTTGTCGCAGTCATAGATCACCTCTTTAATGCCTGACTGGATGATCGCCTTGGCGCACTCATTGCAAGGAAACAGCGACACATAGATCTTTGCTCCCTCCAGACTTCCGCCTCTGTAGTTGAGAATCGCATTCAGCTCGCTGTGAGTGCTGTAGAAATATTTTGTCTGAAGGGGATCGTCGCCCTCTCTGTCCCATGGAAATTCGTCATCCGAACACCCCGTTGGAAATCCATTATATCCCATAGACAAAATCTTATTGTCCGCGCTCACAATGCATGCCCCGACCTGCGTATTCGGGTCCTTGGAGCGCATTCCCGAGAGCTTGGCCACTCCCATGAAATATTCATCCCAGGAAATATAATCCGCTCGCTTGCAAGTCATATGCCTCATCCTTTCTGCTCAAGACCGCCGTGGCAGCCTTCTTCTCTTATTTTGTACCAAAAATACGGTCGCCTGCATCGCCAAGTCCGGGCACGATATAACCGTGATCATTCAGATGTTCATCCAGCGCACCCACATAAATATCTACGTCCGGATGTTCTCTGCGCATTCTCTCAAGTCCCTCCGGAGCAGCCAGCACGCACAGGAAATGGATTTTACGTACTCCCTTTTCCTTAAGCATGGTGATTGCTGCAGACGCTGACCCTCCTGTCGCCAGCATGGGATCTACCACAAAAGTCTCTCTCTCTCCGCAGTCAGCCGGCAGCTTGCAGTAGTATTCCACAGGGTTTAACGTCTCCGGATCGCGGTACAGTCCGATATGTCCTACTTTTGCGGCCGGGATCATATCCAGCATTCCCTCAACCATACCAAGACCTGCTCTCAGAATAGGGATAACTGCAAGCTTCTTGCCCTCCAGTTCCCATGCTTTTGTCCTGCAGACGGGTGTCTCGATCTCGATCTCGCATACTTTCAGATCGCGGGTTGCCTCATAGCAGAGCAGCATCGCGATTTCTTTTACCATTTCTCTGAACTCCTTCGAACTGGTATCTTTTTTTCTGATAATGCTGATCTTGTGCTTTAACAACGGGTGCTCCATAATTACTGTCTTTGCCATAGTTCTTCCTTTCCCCGATGAGGTCAGTCTTTTTCCTCGATCAGTGCAATTCTTCTTTTATGCCGCTCATCATTCGAAAACGGCGTGTCCAAAAATGTATCAACAATCTTTAACGCCAGACCCGCTCCTACCACGCGTCCGCCCATTGCGAGAATATTGGCATCGTTATGCTCTCTCGTCGCCTGTGCGCAGAAGCAGTCCGTGCAGAGCGCCGCGCGGATACCCGGCAGCTTGTTCGCAGCAATAGAGATGCCGATTCCTGTTCCGCAGATCAGGATTCCATTTTCACACTCGCCGTTTAAGATCGCCTTTGCTACCTTTCTTGCATAAATCGGATAGTCTACCGATTCCGTGCTGTAGCATCCAAAATCCTTATACGCCAGACCGCGCTTATCCAGATGTGCCTTCACCTCCTGCATCAGCTCGTATCCGCCATGATCACATCCTAAAGCTATCATTTTAATAATTCCTCCTCATTGAATTTTAATATAAGTTTTGAAATCAGCGTATCAAGCGCCTCATAACATCTCCCGTACGCTGTGAGTGCTCCTCCGTAAAGCGGAGGAATATCGCCGGAGAGTCCGACGTACTCGGCAAGGGTATACACATTGAGGGCATTGGCATATGTCGTCCAGATTTTTTCCTTCTGATTGTCCTCCATCGTCAAAATCAGAACATCATCCGAAATATCCTCCTGCCGAAGCTGCTTTGCCTGAAATTCTCCCGGGCGGTGTCCGTTGCTTATAAGCACAGCCTCCGCCTTCTGGTTCATAGGTTCTGCAAACAGAACCACAAGTCCCCTGGAAGAAATCTCCATAGGGTTTAAAAGATGCTTGCTGCGCATGATATATTCCGCCATCGGAGCCCGCGCCGTGTCATCTCTGTCCAAAAATATCACCGTTTTGTATCTAGCCATTGCCCGCTTATACCTCTATGCACATATGTCCTGCCGCCTTGAGCAGGCGGTTCATGATAGCCTGTCCCATCTGCGGAGTATCAAATGCTTCCGAATAGATAACCTGTACTTCCTCTTTGTCGAAATCCCTCAGTATGCCATAAAGATGACGCGCAATTCCTTCCTCATCCGTCCGTCTTCCGATGCTCTTCTTTATAAAGCTGCCGTACCGTCCGATGGTCTCGTCCGTACAGATGATCCCCGCCATGCCTCCCTCTTTCTGCAGCTTTGACGCAAGCTCGTTAATTTTATCTACCACACGGTCTGTACTGCCCTCCACAACGATAAGCTGAGCTTTCGGCGCATAATGGCGGTATCTCATCCCCGGCGCTTTGGGCCTTACCTTGCTGTCTTCGGACATAATGCCAGGATCTATCCGAACTTCCCCCAGAATCTCTGAAAGTCTTTCCCGGTTCAGATAGCCCGGACGCAGAATCGTGGGAACCTCCTCCGTAAAATCCACAATCGTAGACTCCAGACCGATTCCAACACTTCCTCCGTCCACAATCATGTCAATCCGCTCGGAAAGGTCCTCCTTTACATGCTCCGCACATGTCGGGCTGGGGCGGCCTGAGGTATTGGCACTCGGCGCTGCCACAAATCCGCCTGCTGCCCGGATCAGTTCCAGAGCAATCGGATGAGAAGGCATGCGGACAGCCACACTGTCCAGCCCGCCGGTCGTCTCATACGGAACTGCGTCTGTCTTCTTAAAAATCATCGTAAGCGGACCGGGCCAGCACGCTGCCGCAAGCTTTGCAGCCTTTTCGGGAACCTCGGGTGTCAGTACCTTAAGGCTCTCCATGTCAGCGATGTGCACAATCAACGGGTTATCCGACGGCCGTCCCTTTGCGGCATAAATCTTCTTTGCCGCCTCCGGATCCATCGCATTTCCGCCAAGGCCATACACCGTCTCGGTCGGAAATGCCACGAGTCCGCCTCTTTTTAAGATTTCTCCGGCTTCCCGGAGTGCTTCTTTGTCTATTTGTTCTCTGTCAATCCTGATTATCTTCGCTTTCATGTTCTCATTTCCTCTGTCATTTCCGGTTA
Organism: uncultured Lachnospiraceae bacterium; assembly: GCA_944375815.1. Taxonomy (GTDB): domain Bacteria; phylum Bacillota; class Clostridia; order Lachnospirales; family Lachnospiraceae; genus Egerieimonas_A. The sequence continues at coordinate 25,930 of CALWBA010000131.1, forward strand.
TCCAGATATGTCTTTACGCCCTCTGCCACTGCATGTGCAATCTTCTGCTGATACTCTTCCTGCCCGAGCAGCTGTGCTTCATCCGGGTTACTCAGAAATCCGCACTCCACAATCGTCAAAGGTGCGTCTGTCTTCTTCAGCAGATAATATGTCGTATTGCTTTTTGCCTGCCTGCGGTTCTCCGGATCCGCATTTTCTATCAGCGAAGCCTGAATGGCCTCAGCGAGTGCCTTGCCTTCAGCAGAGTGTTCATAATAAAATGTCTGCGCTCCGCACACGCTCTCCTCAGGATAGCTGTTCTGGTGAATGCTCACCACACAGGCAGGCTTTGTCTCGTGGATAAGATCGCACCGCTTCTGAAGATCCTCAACCTGTTTATTCTGAGCGTCCTCACTGTAGAGTCCGCTGTCCTTCTCCCGTGTCATAACTACAGTACAGCCAGCCTCTTCCAGCTCCTTTTGAACCTTCTGTGCTATCTCCAGGTTCAGATCCTTCTCCTGTATGCCTCCCACTCCCACTTTGCCGGGATCGCGCCCGCCATGACCGGCATCCACTACCACAACCGGCGCATCACCGCCAGCACTGGTATGAATTGCGAGCGCTCCCTCGCGGGAGAGCAGGTATGCGCAGGCAAGCAGAAGCACTGCCATCGTAAGCTCCAATATTCTTTTTTTCAAGTCACTGGCTCCGGAAACTTCTCTTATTACATTCTATGCAGTCTTTCCGGATTCTTTGACCTTCCCCGAAAAACCGTTATTCCTCGTCCTTGGAAAAAATACGCGCAAGCTCCAGATCGTCCTCGAAATCATCGTCCTCATCGTCAAACTCGAATTCTTCCTCAAACTCTTCTTCTACAGGCTCTTCCTCTTCCTGAAGAGGTTCCGTGTCAGCTTCCGCACATTTTGGCTCCTCATCCGGCTGTTCCTGCTTTTCAGCTTCCTTCTGTGCTGCCAGGACCTCCTGCTCCATTCTCGCCGCAATCTCATTCGGATCACCAAGCGTCTCCGGCATCGTACTTAAAATCTGATGTATTTCTTTATACGAGGCCATAAAACGCTTCTGCGCCTGATTAATCAGCTCCACAATCTCATTTAATTCCTCCTGTACCGCAGCGTATCTCTTTCTGCCGTCAGTGAGTTTCTCATCAATCTCCTTCTGCACTGCCGATGCATATGCAAGAGACTCTTTCTTGGCCTTCTCTATCATCTGGCTGCTGACTGTTTTGGCATCATCCAGAAGCTGCTGCGCATAAGCCTGAGCCTCCTTTACCATACGCTCAGAGCTCTCCTGCGCTTCCCTGCGCATACCGTCAGACTTCTCCTGTGCCTCATTTACTATCTTCTCCGAGCGCACCTGCGCATCAAAAACCAGTCTGCCGATACTCTCATAATTATCTACATACTTCTGATACTTCGTTTTAATCTCGTCCTCGAGTTTTTTAATCTGCTCATCCTTCTCTGCATTCTGAGCAGTCAGTTCTTCGATCTTTACATCCTTTTCCGCAAGCTGTTTCTGCAGTCCTGCGCGCTCTGTATACGCAGCCTCTTTCATAGCCGTAATCTGACGCAGCACATCCTCCTTGTCAAAGCCGCCCATCAACGTTGTCTTGAACATCTCTTCCGCCATGTCTTCATTCTCCTCTCTGGTATCTCTTTTTTAGCTGCCCGCAAAGGGTCAGTTGTTCAGATATTCGGAAATCACGCTCCAGATTGCGGAATTCTCGAAGCCCAGCTTCCACTCCGCAACGCCTCCAAGCTGATATTTATCAATAAGTTCCAGCTTCTTTCTCAGGGAAGCCTCATCCTCCACCCAGATTGTATATCTCGCGTCATCCGTCTCCGACTGCGCGACATTCTGCCCAACGGATTCATCCCACTGCACCTGCATCTGATGTTCCGCAATATACATCTGTGCTTCATCCATACCGAGCACTTCGCTCTCCAGCTTTCCGCTGCCGAAATTCTCTATCCAGACTCTCGTATAGAATGGTATTGCATTGATGACTTTCTTAGACGGAATCTTTGCAGTCATGCCGGCGATACCTTCCTCCACAAACGGCAGAGACGCCACGGAGCCTGCTTCCTCACTTCCGCGATAATGTTCATCATATCCCATCATGATCACATAATCCGCAAATATCCCCAGCTCCTTCAGGTTATAGTGATCGTTGAATGACTTCGGCACCGGCACATCCACAGATACCACAAGATTACTGCTGTGTGCCTGCAGAACCAGTTCTCTTATAAACTGCAGATAATGAGGTGCTTCATCCTCTGTCACCTGCTCAAAGTCTACATTGATTCCGTCCATAGCCGTAGCCTGCGCGTATGTCAGCAGCTGCGTAATCATATTTTGTCTCGCATTCGAGCTCGAAAGCACCTGCAGCATGTCAACATCCGGATTAAAATTATCAATCAGTCCCCAGACCTCATTTCCGGCGCCATGAACTGCTGCAGCGTATTCCGCATTTGCAAGGCTGGAGATCGTGCCGTCATTCAGGGTCACGGAGAACCAGGTCGGCGATATCACATTCGTGCCGCTGACTGTGGAAAGTACGTTTCCGATCTCTGCATTTCCATCATGACTCGTGACCTGATGCCACGCCAGATTGATCTTATAGTCACGCAGGAGACTGTTCGTAGATTCCGGCACCGCCGGCTCCTCCACATCCTTCTGCTCTCCCAGTGCCTCCGTCTTGATATACCCTCTGAAACCGTCGCAGGTCACAACCTCCATCCAGTCATCAAGGTCTTCTATTACATAGACACTCTCTTTATCCTCTGCGCGAATATTCTTGAGAATCGGACTCTTGATGCCGCCGCGCACCCGCACTGCGCTGTCCTCTGTCACAACTGCGCTCTTTAAGTTTGTCCAGTCTGTCTGTACTACAATACGTGCCGGATCGGAATATTCTTCCATGGATACCGTCCCCATACTGCTGACGAAATCATAAGATACCCAGCGCGTATCGCCCTGTGTCACGAGATCCGGCTTACCTTCACTGTCCACATCCGACGTACTGTCCGGTGCAATTTCCTTTATGCTCTCAGTTGTGGTGTACAGCAGCCGTCCCTTATCCTGATCCCAGTAAAATCTCGGGTTTATATATTCGTTGACTGCTTCCAGAGGCAGATATGTCTGGCCGTCAATAATCTGAGCCGACTCCTCCAGCACGGTTCCGTTTACAACAAGCGCTGCCTCGCTATCACTCTCAATTCCAAAATAAGTATTCGCATCCGCCATCTCCTTTGTCGGGCTGAAATGATTGACGACCACAGACACTGCTCCTGCTGCCGTCGCCACTATAATTAAACCGATTACAACCGCAACCGGTGATACTCTTCTCCTTCTGCGCCTTCTTCTCCTTGTTCTGCGTTCTACAGCCATAATGACCTCCCTTGCTGCATATCACTTTCTCTCCCCACTTTCCCCATTATAACAGCAAAAACCCCTGGTAGCAACAGTTATACACGAAGGGACCTGCATCTGTTTGCGTTATCAGAGGTTTTACTCTACTTATTTATCTTCTACAAACTCAAAATTAATACGTTTGATCTCACCTCCTTCACCTGCATAGTCCCGCATGTACGTTCCATCTTCAGCGATCACACATGCTCTGGCGATCTCTTTCGGAGTACTGGATTCTCCGTCCAGAAACAGCTCTATCCCCTGTCTGCGGTATTTCCGCAGCTCACTCCTGAGATCTTCCATCTCTTTTTCCTGCTTCTTTTTCTGCTTCATATGTCCTCCCTGTCAGCCGAAGATCCAGCTTCCCCCTGAGAACCCGGAAAAAGCTGAAGCTGGCGCCAGTAGAGCCGTCCTGCAGGCAGCACAAGTAGGTTCTGTTTTATTCGTTTCATAGAAAATTGGAATTTTCATAGATGTGTTGATGCAAAATGATGTAGAAAATATGAAATGAATCCGATAAGATACTGACCGGGGATGCCGTCCCCAGGGAATGCTTCTGCTTTCTCTGAATTCTATTATATCGTCTGGTTAATAAAATTCAAGCTTTTTTGGTAAAAAAGTTTCATTGTACGCTGTAATGTTTTTTGTTGACAAGTAAAAATTCCTGTGATAGTATAGGCAGCATAAAACAGGCAAAGATGTCGAAATGATATCTTTGCCTGTTTTTTTTATTCCAAATAACTACACAAGGAGGTCTGCAACATGCGTCTATCACCGAAAGAACAGGAAAAACTCATGCTTCATCTGGCGGGACAGCTTGCTAAAGAACGTCGGGACCGGGGACTGAAATTGACTTATCCGGAAGCTGTGGCCTATATCTGTTCCGAACTGATGGAACTTGCAAGAGACGGCCGGGAAGTAACCGAACTGATGTATCTCGGCACGCAGATGCTGACGAAAGACGACGTCATGGACGGCGTTGCCGATATGGTTTCCGAAGTTCAGGTGGAAGCCACCTTCCCGGATGGAACCAAACTTGTCACTGTACATCATCCGATTCAATAGGAGGTATCATCATGAAAGT
>CALWBA010000132.1 GCA_944375815.1 uncultured Lachnospiraceae bacterium
TATGCTCCAGTATGTTTTCCATGTGCTGGCACCGTCTACACGTGCTGCTTCCTCAAGAGCAAGCGGAATATTCTTCAGATATCCCGCATAAAGCAGCAGGTTCATCGGCATATAAAATACAACATAAAGTACTACTACTCCGAAACGGTTCGCGATTCCAAGCTGTGCAGTCTGTTTTACCAGAGGCATCATCAGGATTGCAAATGGAACAAACATACCACTGACGATATACAGATAAACAAAATTGTAAACTTTTTTTCTCGCCATGCTGCGGCCGATTGCGTATCCCGCGATTCCATGCAGCGCGATCGCAATTACAACTGTCGCAACAGTCAGAAGGAGGCTGTTTCCAAGAGAATTCCAGAAGTCTGTTACTCTCATCGCTTCAGCGAAGTTGTCCAGACTCCATGTCTTCGGAAAGGCAAGCGCGCCCATAATATCGTTCGTCATCTCAGACGGCTGCTTAAACGCAATGATTACAGCCATATACAGCGGGAAAAAGATTGTCACACAACCGAGAATTAATAAGATAGTAATCGGTACATTGACTCTTCCCTCGTGTTTTGCTTTTTTCATCATAACTGCTCCTCCTTCTTGCCCATAAATCTCATCTGGCATACGGATACTGCAACGATTACCACGAAGAATACCACAGCGTTGGCACTCTGGAATCCGAACTGGCCTCCGTCAATACCGTTGTTGTAAATCAGGTATGAGATTGACTCTGTGCTTTGGGACGGACCGCCCTTTGTCAATGCCATGATCTGGTCAAATACCATCAGGAAGTTCTTCATACACAGCACCATGTTAATTGTAAAGAACGGAATGATCAGCGGGAAAGTCAGGTTTTTAAATTTCTTCCAGCCTGTTGCGCCGTCCAGAGATCCTGCTTCATACACATCCTCCGGAACAGTCTGCAGACCGGAAATATAGATGATTGTATTCATTGCAATAGACTGCCATGCACCTACCAGAACGATAGCAAACCATGCAGTTTTTGTGCTTGAAAGCATACTGCTGCTGAGCGCTTCGATACCGAGTGTCTGACCTACTGCCGGAAGAATGTAAGTAAAGAAGAAACTGAAGATATAACCGACAACCAGTCCACCGAGAATATTCGGGATGAAATAAATTCCTCTTAATACAGTCTTTCCTTTAATTTTGCTGTTAAGTCCCAGTGCCAGAATCAGACTTACTACATTTACAATAATTGTGCAGACAACCGCATACTTTATTGTGAACAGATAGGAATTTCCAACTCTGGAGTCACTGAACAAATCGATGTAGTTTCTCAGACCTACGATATCGTAGGAGCCGTATCCTTTAAAGTTTGTGAAGCTGTAAAATACACCCTTTAAAAGCGGCAGTGTGTTGAAACAGAAGAACAGAAGCACTACCGGAATTGTAATCAGCGCAAATGTCCGCTCTCTGTCATTTTTCATTTTTTTATTACCCATTCTGCAGGTCCCCCTTCCTATTCATCTCCGGAGTGTTCTTCCGTATATTCCTGTACCTTGCGAATGATATCGCGGTTATAGCGTGCCCACTGTGTGTCAAACCGCTCCATAAAGGTATCCAATGCATCCTCGCTGTCATCCATAAGATATGTCTGAATCATAGCGTCCACGGACATTTCTGCCGGATAATGATGATCCTGGTAGTCTGCCAGATTTCCTTCTTCTATGTAAGTCTTCATGCCGTCCAGCATTGGAGCCAGCTCAAACTCACCTTTCTTACACGGAACCGCATTCTGGTCATCTATATAATACTGGATATTCTCATCTTCCATAAAGAAACGAAGCACTTCATATGCCGCTTCCTTATTCTCACACTTGTTCATGATAGAGAACTGCAGGTCGTTTCCGGAATTCAGGATGTTTTCCTCGGGATTGTTGCTTGCCGGGAATACGAAGGAATCAATATTGATGTCCGGATTCACAGACTGAATCTGAGGTACTGCATAGCTTCCGATTACATACATTGCAGCTTCTCCGCGTGCAAAGGCTGTACATGCGTCATTATAGGAATATGCAAAGGGATCATCCTGTGCATAATCGAGAAGCTGTTTCTCTTTTTCCGCTACTTCCCTGTAGTTCTCTGCAAATGTGGTATTTCCAGCATTCACCTGGTAACATACATCAGAGGGTGCCAGGTCAACCGCCATCGCATTCCAGGGTGCCAGACATGTCCACACGTCTTTAAATCCAAAGTAGAGCGGCTGGATTCCCTCTGCCTCAATATCCTCACAAAGAGCAATAAACTCATCCCAGGTGGTAGGAATCTCCCATCCATGTTCCTGGAAAATGTCTCTGTTATACAGAACTCCTGCCGCGTTTGCCATATACGGCAAAGCATACACACCATCCATAGGAACATACTCCAGCTCTTTGTCCATCTTAAGATATGCATCCTTGACGTCTGCAAGTCCTTCGAAGTCTGAAATATCTGCCAGCAGTTCCGCATCCAGGAAATTAGAATAGTTGATATCGCCGCCGATGGCAATGATGTCGGGATAGTCCTCCCTTACTAACTGTGTCTTTAAGATTTTCATGGCATCGTTTGGAGAATCTATTTCCAACCGGATATCATCGTGGCTCTCATTAAACCGCTTCTCCAATTCCTGAAACACATCTACCGCCTCAGGTTTGTACTGCAGCATTTTAATGGTAGTCACGCCATCATCTTCGCTGCCGCAGCCAGCCAGTCCCGCCGCTGCCAGCACCATAGCGGTAGCGGCGATTCCCGTCACTATTGTCTTTCTCCTCATATAAGCCTCCTTCCCGGAGAAAGCTCCCTTTGGACTGGGAGCTCTTCCGTTTTCCTGCGCTTTGTTTGTTTATGATATGATTATAGAATTTTTTGTGTTTTTTTTGTGTAAGTTTTATTTCTTTTCAGATGTAATATTTTTTACTTTTCGTCAAAATACAGAAACAGGCCGCACTGCCGCGGTCCATTTCTATAATTAATCTTTTTTCAGTTCTGTCCGGTACTGCTCTGGAGTCAAATCATAATATTTCTTAAACGTCTGAATAAAATATGACGTATCGTTATATCCAACATATTGTGCCACATCGCTGATACGAAAGTTTTCATTTTTCAGGAGTTTAGCAGCCTGCTCCATTCGGTAGGAAATCAGATACTTTGAAAACGTCTGGCCCGTTCGCGCTTTAAACAAACGGCTCAAATAGCTGCTGTTCATAAAAAATTTTCTGTTAGCCAGATCCGTCAACGTCATGTCGTATTGATAATTATCCCTGACATACGCCAGTACCTGGTCAACAATATCCCCTCCTATTTCTCTTTCTCCGTCACCCGTTTTATCCATCAGATTGTGCAGATACTGCAGAAGCTCCTCTCCGCTTCGAAATCCGTATAAATCTGTCCGGATAGACAGTAATAGCGCAGGATTATTCTCGTGCTCTCTTTGTTCCTGCTTTTCTCTTTCCAGGAAGACCTGATCAATGACACCGAGTATTCTCATAACAGCCCGGAACATCCCGCAAACGTCCACTCCTCTGGAAGTTCTGTACGCTTTAAGCGTCTCATCTGCCAGCGTCTTTGCGTCTTCTCTTCTGTTCTCCATAAGAGCATCTTTTAATAACCGCTCCTCGCGCCCGCCAAAGAATACCTCTCCGGTATTTCCCGTCTCGTAACTGTATGCTTTTCCCGAGCCTCCTAAAAGTCTGCCGCATACAGCCAGCATTGCCTCCCGATACGCCTCTGCCAGCGCTTTTCCCTCCACGCCTGTGCGGCCTGCACTGATTCCTGCAGTAAAGCAGATCTTTCTGTCCCGCATTATAGCCTGCAGCATTCTGTTCAGCGACAGAATAAGATAATCCTCAGATACTCCTTTTTGTGTCTCCATTGTCAGAAGAACAAACTCATTCCTTGTTACAAAGAAATACTCCCATACCTCCATCTGTTCCAGATGAGAACGGAAATACTCCATCTGCTCACCCACTCTTTCTCTGCTCCATCCGTCCAGACGTTCCTGAGGCTGTATCACAACCATTTTCCACAAACGACTTTTGAGATTATTCATGACTTCCGGCGAAATCAGCATTTCCGCAAATCTTTCCTGCGAAAATATCTTTTCCGGTTCCATATAATGCATGCCGACCCGCTCCAGACGATTTTGTACCTCCGCTTCCACTACCTGACGCTTTCTGGCATTCTGGGTCTTAATTCGGCTTAACATTTCTGATAAGTCCTCTCTGCGCACCGGCTTTTTCAGATAGTCCTTTACGCCAAAGCGAATTGCCGCCGACGCATAGGCAAAATCAGCATACCCGCTGATAATTGCTACATTTGTCTCCCCGTGCATCTTCTGTACATACTCAGCCACTTCCAGACCATCTTTCTCCGGCATGCGTATATCCGTCAGTATGAGATCCACAGGATTATCTTTCATATAGTCTAAAATTTCCTGCCCTGTCTCAGCTTCCAGACAGATCTCGGCATCCGGCTCTACTTCATTCAGCATTTTCACAATTGCCTTCCTGGCAAAAATCTCATCATCCGCCACTATAATTCTCATGTTTTTCACCCCAGGCATTCTCCTATCCCTCTTTCCTTTGTTCTTCATGGATTTTTAAAATAATTCTCGTATATTCTCCAAGGCAGCTTTCCACCTGGATACCGCCTTCACCTCTGTAGTAATTCCTGAGCCTTGCATTTACATTCGCAAGTCCTATGCTTTTGGCATCCTCTCCGAGCTCGATGGCTGTGTCCTCCCGAACAAATCTCTCATTCATCTCCTGCACCTGCTTCGGATCAATTCCTACTCCATCGTCCTCCACAATCAGAGTCAATACACCCTCATCCAGACGGGCAGAAATCTTAAGTCTGTCCTTCTCCCTCTTTCTCACAAAGCCGTGATGAATCGAGTTCTCCACTATAGGCTGCAGTACAAATTTAATGATGCTGCATCCCAGAATTTCTTCCGGAATATCAGTTTCAACATAAAACCGATCCGGGAAACGAATATTTTGAATATTCATATAGTTTTTAAGCTGTACCAGCTCTTCTCCTACAGTCACAATATTGCTTCCCTTGATATTATATCGGAACATATCCGACAGGCTGTTTGCTATTTCAGGAATATACTCCACATTTTCTAAAATCGCAATAGAGCTTATGGTGTTCAGCGCATTGTACAGAAAATGGGGATTGATCTGAAACTGCAGCATCTTCAGCTCTGTGCGCTTCTGATTCAGCTCTGCCACATAGCTTTGAATAATATTTTCATTAATACGCTGTGCCATTGCATTATAGTTTGTAATCAGCATGCCCATTTCATCTTCCCAGATATTTTCGCTCTCATCGATAAGCGTAATCTCCTGATTACTTTTTCTTCCTACCTGGCCTATGACACTGGAGAGCAGCTGTACCGGCTTGCTGACATTATCTGCAAAATAGATGCTGATTCCGAACATAATCGTGAGTACCAAAAGAGACAGACATGCCAGCTTTGCTATATCCGGCAGAATCTCGCCAATCAGTGCTGATGACTCTTCGTACTGCAGAAAAATCCATCCTGACTTCTCATCATACGCCGCACTTACACTGCAGTTTCGATCTCCCATCTTCATCCTGGTTCCTGTCTGCCCGCTTTCTGCCAGGGCTTTCAGTTTTTCATATAAATCTGCATCGTCCAGGGATACGGGATAACTTTCTTTGCCGGTATCAGCACTGTGATAGAGAACCTCCTTTTCATTCAGAATGGCAAACTGCGAGGCAGGCATCTCACTTTTCTGGATGGTATCCAGCCGCTTTCTTAATCTTCCGAAATCCCAATCGATATACAGCATTCCAAGCGGCTCATCATCTGTTATATCATAAATTGGAGTGATTATCGTCACCAGACTGTAGGTTATCATGTTGATTTCCGATGAATACACCCCTGTATAAAACTCACTGTTCTTATCTGTCCACTCTATGTCTCGGGTCATGCGCTCCATTCTCCGCAGATAATTTTCCTGCTCTCCTACAAGACTTTGATAGACTCTTCCGTCCGCGGTCTTTACCGTTGCACGCAAGATATAGTTGTCAAGATCCGTTTCATACGAGAGGCACTTCTGCATATACGCATCCGCTTCCAGAAGCTCACGTTCCGTAAAATTTTCTCGCTTTCTCACCAAGATAGAATACATTTCCTCATCGGAAAAATGCAGATATTTCAGCCGATCTGCATTCTCCTCTATCATTTCCAGAGCGAGCTGCAGCTGGCTGTTGGACTGACTCATGTACTCCATATTTCTCTGCGTTCGTTCGGAAAACTGCTGAGCTACATAAAAAAACGCACCTGCTGCAAAGAATGTGACAAGCAGAAGATAAGAGAAAAATATTTTTTTCTTATACGGCAGCTTTTTTAACCATTCTCTCATCCCGTTCTGCCCTCCATTTCAAGGTAATCATCCCCGTATTCCCGCAGTTTTTCTGTGTACTCCTGCAGATAACGCAACTGTGCCTCACCGGATGGATCAAGCAAAATCTCCTGTATGGATTCATCTCTGAATCGGCTGACTTCTCCCGGCAGCCCTACCGCTTCATATACCACCTTCCCCTGTTCAGCCAGATTTCGCACCTCATCTGCATAGGGAACAACGTTTTCCATATCCTCGACGCAGCCGAATGTGTGCTGAGCGTTGGCATAAATCTCCAGATTCTCCGGATTTGACAGAAATTCCAGAAATTTAAGCGCCTCCCTGGGGTGACTGCTCTGAGTGGACACCGCCAGATTCGAGTCTGCCCAGAAGGTGACGTGCTGCTCCTCCCCATCAGCCACCGGAAACGGAATGAGCTGCAGCTGGAGTTTGGCATTCTTCTGCAGCAGAGCCTGGTAGCACCAGCTTCCCTGCACAAAAAAATACGCCTCCCCGGCAGCGTAAGCACTCACTGCCTCATCATAGCCTGTCTGCAGTGCATTGGGCTGCCCGAATTCACGTATTTCCTTCATTCTGTCCAGACTGCTCAGCGTCACTGGGTCCATTTCAAACGAAGCTTCTCCCTCAGCTACTAATTCCCAGAATTCCTTACTGCTTCCTCTTCGCGCAGTTTCAATATTTTCCCAGCACATGCGAACTGACCAGTCATCTCTGTCAGAAAAAAGAAATGCGGTTTGTCCTTTGCTCTGAATATCGCATGCCGTCTCTATCAACTCTTCATACGTCCTGGGAATCTCATATCCGGCCTCTGCCATGAGTTCTTCATTCACATAGATTCCCTCATAGCTCAGAGTCATCGGAAAAAAGGGCATAGTGCCGTCATAACTGATATACGGCAGCAGATCATCCCTTACCTGTTCCATACAGGCCTCCCCTGTAAGATCCCGAAAATATCCTCCCTGTACGAACTCCATGCATTCCCGCGCCTGCAGACCGTTTACCTGAATCAGATCAGGAAGTGTTCCTTCCATTGCACGGATCTTCAGTTCCGTATCCACATTGGGAACGAAATTAAGAATGATCTCTATTTCATCCTGAGCCCGATGAAATGCCTCCGTCACAAGGCGCATACTTTCCATATCCTCCCGTTTTCGTACCATGAGCTCAAGTGATACCTTCCGCGCCTCCTCGGCATTCTCCTGTCTCTGGCAGGCGCACAGAATACCGCCCATGCAGAAAACCGCAGCAAGACACGCCACCAGGTGTTTTCCTCTCATATCTTCTCCTCCCTGTATGTTATACAGACTACACTTATATTTAGTTTATCACTTTTGTTTAAAACCGTATAGGGATTCTTTCTTTTTTTGTTGATATTTTCTTTCAAAGCGGCTATGATTACTATAAATACTACGAGATGAGGTTTTACTATGGCTAACATTAAAGACGTGGCACGCAGCGCAGGCGTAGGAATTGCCACCGCCTCCCGGGCACTGAACGGAACCGGGTATGTGGCACCTGAAACAAAGAAGAAAATAGAAGAGGCTGCACAAAAGCTTCATTATTCACCCAGTGTTCTGGCCCGCAACCTTCTGCGGAGCAGCTCAGGCATCATCGCCGTGATGGTTCCCACTCTGTCCAATCCGTTTTTTGCCTCTTTTACGCAGGTCTGCGAACAGCTCCTGCTCGAGCATGGATACAAAACGTTAATCTGCTGCACTGTTCATTCAAAAAACAGCGAACAGGACTACCTGGACATGCTCGGAAGCAATCTGGTAGACGGTATACTCACTGCCACCCATTCCTTTAACGATGATGCTTACAGGGAAAGCGGCAATCCCATTGTCTCACTTGACAGGAATCTGGGAAAAGGCATCCCTCTGATCTCCTCTGATCACCGCAGAGGCGGGCTTCTTGCTGCAAATCATTTTGCTGCCGCAGGATGCCGCATGGTACTCCAGCTCTGCGGAAGCGACGTTCAGAACGGACATCTTGCTGTCGGAGAGGCTCATCGTTCCTGCCATGAAGCTTTGCTCTCCATGGGTATTCAGTCCGAAATACTCTTCACAGACTGGAATCGCTGGGATTTTGCATACTACCGCCAGACTGCGGCACGATGCCTTGAGAAATATCCCGATGCGGACGGTATTCTCGCTTCTGACAGTCT
>CALWBA010000133.1 GCA_944375815.1 uncultured Lachnospiraceae bacterium
ATCTCGATAAATGGATGTCAGCTTGATCTGCTTGCTGTTGTGATCGATACATGCAAGAATCATTACATCACTGCTCATAAGCTCATCCGTATCTCTTGAGTCCACGCCCACCAGAGCAATCGTCTCATACCCCTGCCGATTCTGTTCCTTGATCGCATTCTCATCAGCGCTGATGTCTGTAATGCTGAAGTCCTGATCCACGATGTTCATGCTGTTCAAAAGCCCTTTTGCCTTGGAGTACACCAGCAGACATCCAACGAGAATCAGCAGCACAAAAATTTCAACCCCAAACAGAACGCGCCTTCTCTTGCGCCTCTTATACGCTCTGCTTTTTTTATTTACTTTTTTCTTTGCCATGCTTTTTTCCCTTTACTTATCGGTGTGTACTGTTTTGTTCCCGTCTATCATACCAAATTTCACTGCGTTTGTAAAATAAAGATATTCTTAACGTTTTCATACAAACTGCTACATCGTCTTCCCCTTCTCCCAATATGACGGATACATTGTCAGGCGGCGGACAGCGGCTGACGGCAGCAGACGGTAACGCTTTCCAAGAAAGTATCCGATATATTTGCAGCCGCTCTGCCAGATAAGCTCCGCAATCAGCCACGGTCTTTTTTTGTCCCACAGATACTTTGCTGTTGACCTTACCATCCGGATCCCCTCACCTTCGGAGGAAATGCCTCCGAAAATCTCCTGATGATCCGCCTGCGACACAGCAAGGTCAAAATTGCGGTGCAGCTGCTGCATTCCCGTATAATTATGGGAGTGATATACCCTGGCGTCTGCACTGTATGCAATCGTATATCCATCCTGTATAAGTCTGCCGGCAAATATCATGTCTTCAGTAAAAATCGTCCTGCGGATAAGTCCGCCCAGATCCTCATACGCCGCACGTTCGTACATCGCGCAGACATTGGAGCAGAAAAACGTTTTAATACCAAGCTCCGGCAGATCGCCCAGATCTTTCAGGCTGCTCTTCTCCGGATAGTTAAATGAACGCGTGTATGCCTCAAGAAAGCGGCAGTCCTTTCGCGGGAGCTGACGTGCATATGATGCCTTTACCGACTCCATGGAAAACGGTTTTACAAGATTTTCTACAAGATATTCATCTGCCGGTACGGCGTCCTGTGTCATAAAAAACAGAAGATCCGCATCCGAGAGTTCAGCAGCTTTGGCTCTCGTCCCGCCGTGATCAAACTCACTGCGTGTGATGTGATGCACCTGCATATTGGCAGCCATTTTCTCCCAGCGGCTGTCCCAGTACTGTTTTTCCGTGTTCATCACAATAATATTTCTGACCGGATATGTCTGTGTTTTGATCTTCTTTAACAGGGCGGAAAATTCCTTTCCCGGCTTGTAGGTTGGGATAATCAAATCCACCGTCAGTCTGTTCATAAATTCCTCCATATTCAAAAGAAGCCGCGTTCTGCCAAAGGCTCGTATGCCCGGCAGACCGCAGCTCTTATATTAATACAACGTCTCCTGTTCTACCATAATAGCTCCGTTATTGCTGTACTCCGGAATGTCTTCATTGCCATATCCGGAAAACTCGATGATATCACCGCTGTATTCCAGCACGGTTTCCGACGGAGTATATGGGGTTCCGGGGAATAAGAATTCGTGCAGCTTCACAACGTTATTTTCCAGTGTCACCGGAACAACAACATCTCTCGTCGCACCGCTCACGTATACTTCATCTTCAATATGGTCTATCGGGAAGCCAATCTGTTCTCCCAGATTGTAAGTAATGACAGACATTCCAAGGGAGATAATCTCCTCGGAGGTCATATTCGTCAGCACGTCGGGTAATACATTCTCCATAACATTCAGCATGGTGGGGATGCCTGCGCTTTTTGCTTTTTCAAACAGTTTTTCCAGCACCAGCCGCTGTCTCGATGCACGGCGGAAGTCACATCCCTCATCGTAGCGGATACGGGAATAAGAGACTGCCTGCACGCCGTTTACGTGAACCGTCGCCATGTCAAGGTCATTCTCAAGTTCCTCTACCGGCTCATAGTCCAGTCCTGTTACCTTCGACGTCTCCACACAGTAGTTATTCATATGAATAATTTCATCTCCGCGCATCGTGATATCCAGTCCGCCGAGAAGATCCACCGCCTCAGCGAGACCTTTGAAATTCACGGTCGCGTATTTGGTCACATTTAAGTCCAGATTTTCATTGACCATGCGCAGAAACTGCTCTGCACCGCCCTGGTTATAGGCATCGTTGCATTTTGTGTAATATTTTTCGTTCTCGCCGCTTCCTGTGTTGAGAAGCGTGTCCCTGTAAATGGAGACCATCCTGACCTGCTGATTGTTGTGATCGATGCATGCAAGAATCATCGTATCACTGTTATTTCGCTTTAATTCTTCGGCATTTCTCGCATCAATGCCCAGCAGCGCAATAATCTCATACCCCTGCTTCTTCTGCTCCCGGATTGCTGCCTCATCGGCGCTGATGTCCGCAGCCGTATAGCTGCTCTCCTCAAAATTAATATTGCTCAGCACAGTCTGCGCCTTTCTGAGTACGTATACACCGCAGATCAGAACAAGCAGCAGCACAATCTCAAAACCGAAAAATACGCGTCTTCTTCTGCGCCGCTTTGCGGCTTTGCTCTTCTTTACTTTCTTCGCCATACCTCTTCCCCTTAACGTTCTTTTCTTATTTGTCGTCAATAGGCATTCTTGTTCACAAACCCTTTGAATACGGTCAGGAACAAAATCTTGATGTCAAACCCGACTGTCCAGTTTTCAATGTAGTACAGATCATGCTCAATGCGTTTACGGATCGAGGTATCGCCCCGGTATCCGTTGACCTGAGCCCATCCGGTCAGTCCCGGACGTACCTGATGTTTGACCATGTATCTTGGGATTTCCTCACGGAACTTCTCAACAAAAAATGGTCTCTCAGGACGCGGACCCACAAGGCTCATATCTCCGCGCAGTACATTAAAAAGCTGCGGCAGCTCATCTATGCTGGTCTTCCGCATAAATTTTCCCACTGCCGTGACCCTCGGGTCATTCTTGACCGTCCACGCCTTCTGCTCCTCCTGCTCCGGCTGTACTTCCATGGAACGGAACTTATACATCTCGAAGCTCTTGTTGTGCAGTCCGACGCGAACCTGCTTATAAATAAGAGGGCCGGGTGAAGTCACTTTCACCAGAACAGCCGCAATCAGCATGACCGGTGAAAAAAGTATGATAGCCGCAATAGCCCCAACCACATCCATAAGCCGTTTAATCGTGGCGTTGAACGTATTGGTCAGCGGCACGTAACGGATATTGATAACCGGAAGTCCCAGAAGATCCTCCGTGTATGGTTTTGTCGGAATAATATTATTATAATCCGGAATAAACTTCGTATGCACACCGGATTTCTCACAAAGAGCGACAATTTCTTCCAGACGGAAGTATTCGCTCAGTCCCAGTGTGATCGCGATCTCATCGAGACGGTTCTCAGGCAGAATCACCATAAGGTTATCAATTCTCCCAAGTACCTTGACGCCCTTGTACATGGTCCCGGCGGTAACAGAATCATCCAGAATACCGCGAACCGTATAACCCCACTGCGGATTCTGGATAATGCGGTCGATATATTCCTCCGCCGCACGGCTGTAGCCAACCAGAAGGATATGTTTCTGGTTAAATCCACGCCTGCGCATATTGCGCAGCAGATAACGGATGCCATTGCGCACAATTGTCTCAAAAACGATGTTTACGGCATAGAAGATGAAGATGACCCAGCGTGAAAAATCGATCTCTTTAATTATGACATAGATCGCACTGATCATCAGCAGCATGCCGATGGTGTTCGCCTTTGCGATATTAGCGAACTCCAGGCGTCGCCCCTGGACGCGTTTGGATGTATACAGGTTAAAAGCGTAGTATAGGATCAGATATCCCGGAATGATAAAGATCAGCCCGAACATGTACCACTCAAACGGGAGCATACCGCCCTCATTATCAAACAGCCCGCTCTTAAACTTCAGCACCCACGCCAGCCAGTAGGAAACGGCGATCACCGCCGCATCGATGAGAACATGCATCCGGTTAAAGTACTTTTGATTATCCTTAATCAATGTAGTTCACCTTGTTACCTTTCGCCTAAAAATCGGCAGACCTGTCCTGTGTTCTGCTCATTATAAGCTCTATCATACCAAAACTTGTGAAAAAGGGCAACATCGGATTTTACCCTTTAGAGGAATCTTCCGATCAGATTTGCCCACAGTTCAAGCTGAAGCTGCGCATAATTCTTTAGATTGCCAAACCTGAATTTTACCTTTTTTCCGGCTTTTTTGCCGTTTTTGCAGATGGAAAAACCATTCTTGATTCCTGCCAGATATTCGCGTCCGTACCCCTTCAGTGAAAAAAATAAAAATTTTATAAAAAATCCAGGTACCAGAAAAGGCAGGTTCAGGATAATCTGTAAAATCGGCATATTCTTGTAAATCAGGTATATATTGTTCCTTGAGGAATATCGTATCTTAAACTCATTATAGCGCGATCCAGTGGTAGCACTCCCAATATGATAGACACGCGCCGCTGGAATATACCAGTTCTCATATCCGGCAATACGCGCCCGATAGCCCAGATCCAGATCCTCCAGATACGCAAAATGCTCCTCATCAAAGATCCCGATCTGGTCGAGTATGCTTCTGCGGTAAATGACTGCAGCGCCGCACGAAGAAAAAATCCGGCAGCTTTTATTGTACTTTTCCTCCGGTCTGTCTTTGCCGCGCGCATATGCCCAGCCCAGTGCATTATAATAGTTGCCCGCATCATCCATCTTTGTCCGATCATGGTACTGCAATATCTTGGCACTGCAGGAAAATGCACGTTTTCGCACCTCTATTTCCTCGTACATGGCCCGTACAAATCCCGGCTCTGCCTCGGTATCATTATTCAGAAGCAGTACATATTGTGCATCGGAGTGAATGATTCCCTCATTGACAGCACCGCAGAATCCTCTGTTTTCCGGCAGAGCAATGAGATGCACTTCGGGATAGCTTTTCTGAACCAGCTCCCTGCTGCCGTCTGAGGATCCGTTATCCACGACGGTCACGGAAAAATCCGTAAAATCCTGTACTCTCAGGCTATCCAGACATTTTCCGATAAATGAGATCCCGTTAAAATTCGGAATCACGACTGTTACTTTCTGCATATTCTTTCCTCTGTCATACCCGCAGCGAATAATTCCATTTGCTGAGAGTCAAATTCTTATTGTAATTTGGGTCGCCGTTCTTTAAGATCTGTATCCAGCGGGTGCGCATGAATTCAATCTCACTTTGAAAACGGTGCACTTTTTCCTCGCTGTCTTCAGCTCCGCGCGACTTTGACTCATGATGATACAGCTGAGCCTCCGGATTATATACGACGAGATATCCTGCCTGTACAGTGCGAAGGCAGAGATCCACATCATTAAATGCCACTGCCAGCTGCTCCTCAAAGCCTCCGATCTCATCAAATACACTGCGCTTCATCATCATGCATGCCGCTGTCACAGCGCTTAAATCCATCTGCAGCGACGCCTTATGCAGATAACCGCTGCGGGCACGCGGCAGATTGATAAACGCATGGCCTGCGATACCTCCGAGCCCAACAATCGTTCCTGCATGCTGTACGGTATCATCCGGATAATAGAGCTTTGCGCCCACTATCCCGACATTTTTTCTCTGACAGTTTGCCAGAAGTTCCTCCATCCATCCGCTTTTTATGGCCTCAATGTCATTATTCAAAAAGAGCAGATATTCTCCCTCTACAAATTTTGCGCCAAAGTTATTGAGCGCGGAATAATTAAATCCCTTTTGTTCCCAGCGCACAATACGCACTTTCGGATCTCTTTTAAGCTCTTTGTAGTATGCATATGTCTGCTCTTCACTGCTGTTGTTCTCTATGATAATGATCTCATAATTCGGATATGCGGTTTTTTTCAGCGACTCCAGACATGTCTTTAATGTTTCGCTCTGGTCCTTATTGGGAATCAGCACCGATACCAATGGGCTGCCCTGAACCGGATATTTCACACGGTAAAAGCCGAGATCTTTACGCAGAGTAACTTCGCCCGTCTCGCCGCAGCGCTTTAAGTGCTCCTCAATCGCACGTTTCCCTGCTTCAAACGCATACATCTTACTTGCGGGATTATCGGCAGTTGATGCCTCATGGACTCTCCAGTGATAGAGAATCTCTGCCACATGTGCCGTTTTTCTTGCCTGTTCCGTACAGCGGAAAATATAATCATAGTCCTGCGCCCCGTCAAATTCTGTGCGGAATCCGCCGACACGCTCCATCAGACTTCTGCGCACTGCAAAAAAGTGACAGATATAGTTATTTGACCTCAGCAGATCAATATTAAAATCCGGCTTGAAATGGGGCTGAAAGTGCTCTGAAAGATCCGTGCGCACTTTATCCTCATCGGTATATATCGCATCGACAGTTTCATCCTCTGTAATCATGCTCACAATCTCATAGAGTGCATTCGGTGCCAGCAGGTCGTCATGATCCAGCAGACCGACAAAATCACCTGATGCCATCTCAAATGCCGCATTCGTGTTTCCGGCGATTCCGAGGTTTTGTACAAGATCTGTGTACTTTACTCTTTTATCTTTCCCGGCATATTCCCGCAGAACACGCTGTACCGCCTCATCCTCCGGGCTTCCGTTTGCGATGCACAGTTCCCAGTTTTCATACGACTGTGCAATGACACTGTCAATCATCTGGCGCAAAAACACTTCCGGCGTGCGGTATGCCGGAACCACAATACTGATAAGCGGCGCATGCTTAAATCTGTGCGCTCTCTGGCGCTGCAGTTTCTCCGGTGACGCTTTGTGACTCTCAAACCATGGATTATACGGCACCTCCTCCGGTTCTGTGCGTTCCGCAAGACGCACCATAAATTCCTTTACACCAAAATGCTTTAAATATCGAAACCCTTTCTTTATATAATACGGTTTCAGTTTTCTGGCGAACTGAATCCATCTGTTATCTGCCATTGTGTGCTCCTTCCTGCTCCCAGAAGCTCTTCACCGCGCAGACAACGTGCTGCGCTTCTTCCATCGTGAGGCTGTAGTACATCGGCAGGCGCAACAGTCTCTCACTCTCCCGCGTCGTGTACTCATCCTCGCCGCAGAAACGTCCGTACCGCCTTCCTGCCGGAGAGGTGTGAAGAGGAATATAGTGGAACACGCTCTGAACGCCGTGTTCCTTCAGCCATGCAATCAGGGCTGTTCTCGTCTTTAAGTCTTTTACTTTTAAGTAATACATGTGCGCATTGTGCACCGCGTAATCAGGCACGGTGGGTCTTGTCACAGCCCCTGCTCTCTCAAGTTCTTCAAAGCTTTCATGGTAATAGTTCCATACGGCAAGTCGCCTGCTGTTGATTCTGTCCATCTGCTCGAGCTGTGCATACAGATAGGCCGCATTTAAATCACTCGGGAGATACGATGAGCCGTAGCTGACCCAGGTATACTTGTCGACCTGCCCCCGGAAAAATTTACTTCTGTCGGTTCCCTTCTCCCGAAGAATTTCCGCTGCATCGCGGTACTGATCATCCTGGAAAAGAAGCGCACCGCCTTCTCCCATCGTGTAGTTCTTTGTCTCATGGAAGCTGTAGCAGCCGAAATCACCGATTGTCCCAAGTGCCCTGCCCTTATACCAGGCATTCACGCCCTGTGCCGCATCCTCAACTACCTTTAGATTATACTTTGCTGCAATCGCAAGGATCTCATCCATTGCGCAGGCTACTCCTGCATAGTGAACCGGCACAATTGCTTTCGTGCGCTCTGTAATTGCCGCCTCTATCTTTGTCTCATCGATATTCATCGTATCCGGACGAATATCTACAAATACAATCCTGGCGCCCCTCTGAACGAAAGCGTCCGCAGTCGACACAAAGGTATATGACGGCATGATCACCTCATCCCCTTCACCCGCGCCGGATAAGTGCGCAGCCATCTCCAGCGCATGCGTACAGGAGGTCGTCAGCAGCAGGTGGCGGCTTTTGAATGCTTCCTTCATCAGTTCGGAGCATTTTTTTGTGAAAGGACCGTCACCGCAAAGCTTGTGGTTCTGCATTGCCTGCTGCATATATACAAGCTCATTTCCCACCACAGGTGCTTTATTGAAATCTATCATTGTTCTTTCTCCATTTTTTATCTTCTTGCTTTGTTTACTATAGTCAAATCCCCAGATTCTGTCAAGTGATTGTTGCGGCGTATATCTTATGGTATAATAAACGCATCATTTTTTAGAAACGAGGTACTGAAATGATGTGTCAAAACAAAACGGGCAAACGATCGGTTCTGATTCTCGAAGGTCTTCTGCTTGTATCGTGTCTCTTTATTTTCGGATCTTTTCTCTTTGGAAATGATCTGCTGGTATTTACGGATATCGGATCGGATACATACGATCAATATCTGATGCACTACCAGACAATTATCAGCCATTTGCAGGAAGGCTCTGTCAGTGCATGGGATTTCAACAATGGTTTTGGAATCAATATGTTCTCACTGAACTTATTTGATCCATTTCTGATGTTATTATACCTTTTCGGCTGGCTGACCGGAAGGGAGCATATCTACGGAGCCCTTGTATTTCTGCAGATCCTGCGCGTTCTGCTCGCCGGACTTACCATGTATGGATTTCTCTCCTGCTTCTCCCTTTCAGAGCGCAGCAAGGTGCTTGCATCCTACGCCTACGGACTTTGCGGCTATCTCATGATCTGGGGACAGCATTACCAGTTCGGAACTGTAGTTGTACTTTTTCCTCTTCTTCTGTTCTCTGCGGAGAAGTCTCTTCGCAAAGCAAAATATCTGGCTGCGCTTACGATTGTATGTGCAGTATGTGCCATGTGTTCTCTTTATCTGAGTTATATGCAGTTTCTCGTTCTGGGCTTCTACATTCTGTATCGGATCGTCTGGAACGGACGGCTGTTATGCAGAAAAGGATTTGCGCAGCTTGGAAAACTATACGGCTCCATGATACTTGGTATCGGAATCTCACTGTTTTCTCTGCTTCCAAGCGCAATGATGATTTTGGGAGTTTCAGGGCGTATCGGAGGAGAATCCCTGATTAAAAAGATCCTGCGTGAAATCAGGCTCTATGAAATGCCGTATTACACGACTCTGCTTAAACGTTTTTTCTCCGGCAATCTGCAGGGGATTAACGATTACACCGGATTTACAAATTTCTATGAAGATCCGAGCGTCTTTCTCTCCGCTCTCTTTCTGCTGCTTGCCGTACAGTTTTGTTTCTTTCTGATCTTTGACTGGATAAAAGGCTCTGCGCGCAGACAGACATCTTGCGGAATTGCATGTTTTTCCGCAAAGCAGAGGGGACTTCTCATATCTGCACTGGCATTGGGCGCTTTCATACTGCTGATTCCGCTTGGAAGTATGATTTTTAACGGTTTTGCGTATCCGTTCTCGCGTCAGACATTTGTATGTCTTCCGTTTTTCGCCTGGATCATGGCCGTAATGCTCGACGAAGCGCTGATTCGGCACAGGCTGTCGCTTATTGTTCTTGCTGTGACCGGCACCGGTATTGCAGCCTTTTACTTCCGAATGCAAATCGGATCATCCGCATTTCTGGCAGTCATCCTGGGTATACTGTCCATCGGTATGACGGTATCTCTCGCCCTTACTATCCGATTTCCCGGAAAGTCTGTGCAGAAGATCTGTACTGCCTGTCTTGCGCTCTGTCTGGCAGGATCAATGATTCTTGATGCATATACATCATACCATTCCGGACGTGAAGCGCTCACAAAAGCTCCGTCAGAATATTTTGATGCCCTGTATGATGAGTCAATCACTGACGCGCTCACAGCTATTGCCGAAGAAGATTCCTCCTTCTTCCGGGTGGAAAAGGATTACACGGTAGGAACCAATACTTCCTGTCTGAATTCTCTGGCGCAGAATTATATGGGTGTCAGCACGTATAACTCTACGTTGAATGCATATACGTCGGAATATGTGCAGAAACTCTGGATGAATCTGCAGACCTTAAACCATGCGCACTTAAGCTTTGCAAATGCCTCCGCAGAGATCTCGTCTGCCGCTCTCTGCAATGTAAAGTATGTGCTCTCAAAAAAATCAGACTACGGTGTACCTGGTTATGAACTGTTCGGTCAATACGGAGATATTTATGTATATCGCAACACGCACACGGAGGACCTTGGAAAATTCTATACTTCCGTATTTACCTCGTCAGATTACGAAACATTTGCCTCCTCGCTCGATACAAATGCACTGCTCGCAGAAAATGTTATCTGCGATACCGTACCGGAGCTCACACGCAGTGCGGATCAGCTCTCCGGTTATGTGAAAACCGAAGTTGCCGATCAGGCTATTATCCGGACAGATTCCGAAGACGGTCACACTGTCACACTGACACTGCCGCAGAACGCTGCTGCCAGTCCCTCTGACAGTCTGCTGCTCGACTTCAGTCTCACTCTTCCTCAGGGCAGCTCAGGAATTCTGTACGCTGAAATCGGCGGCCACAGCACTCAGCTGACCGCTGAAAACGGAATCATTCAAGCGTCTCTGACCATCCCTGACGGCACAGACAGCCTGACGCTTTCTCTTCCTTCAGGATCCCTTGCGGGAATTACGCTGGATAATCTGCACCTGTACCGCCAGAGCGAGCCGGATCTTTCTTCACTGAGCGATGGTATACACATGGATTCCCTTGTCCGTGACAGTACTGTAACAGGTACAGCTGAGGTCTCTTCCGACGGCATTCTGATGCTGGCAATTCCCTATGAGAACGGCTGGCACGCTTATGTGGACGGGAAAAAAGTCAATATTGAGCGTGTCAACTATGGATTTACCGGGATTTCTCTTACTGCCGGGCAGCATGATATCCGTCTGGTCTACCGCTGGCCCGGTTTAAACATCGGCATTGCGGGAAGTGCAATGTCTGCATTTCT
>CALWBA010000134.1 GCA_944375815.1 uncultured Lachnospiraceae bacterium
CGTCGTGGGTGGTACTGATAATAACTTTGTATTGGGGCTTCTGTTCTTCGTGATTCCGTTTATCATTACCCAGTTCTTGCTGGACCGTGCCGTTTCTGCCGTATTCCTTCCCATCTGTCTGCTGACGGCAAACGCCCTGGGAGCAAACCCCATCGGCCTGATGCTGTTGGTAAACGCCGGCTGTCTGACCGCTTTTATGACTCCTATGGCAACCCCGGCCGTGCCGCTTTCCATGGCAGACGGAGGATATGACTTAAAAACCGTGGTAAAAGGCGGAGCGCTGATTTCTTTAATTCTGCCGGTGGTGTATATTTTGTATGTAATGACCGTATTCCCGGCATTCTAAAAGCGCAGAACTGAAAAATGACAAAAAAAACTCACCATACACAGATTGAAGGAGGAGATAGAATTGAAAATAACTGACGTGAAACTTACTTTTGCCAAACATTACCTTTTCGTACATATTTATACGGATGAAGGAATCGTGGGCCTGGGAGAGGCGGGCAACTGGGGCCATCTGATGGCAACGGCTGAGGCCGTAAAGAAGTTCTCCGGATACCTGATCGGAAAGGATCCGTCCCGGATCGACGATATCGGACAGAATCTGTACCGCTCTCTTTATTTCCGCGGCTCGGTGATTATGAGCGCGATTTCGGCCATTGATATTGCGCTGTGGGATATTAAGGGCAAAAAGCTGGGGGTTCCCGTTTATGAGCTGCTGGGAGGAAAAACAAGAGATAAGGTCCGCGTTTATGCGTCTCCCATGTCAAAAGAGACCGATCCGGAAGCCCTGAAGCAGAGCTATAAGGACCTGAAGGATCATGGATTTACGGCAGCGAAGATTTTTGTAAACGGCCCCATTCGCTCCGCAAACGGAGGAAGGGATGAATTCTTCTGCGGAAGAGTGGAGGATGAGCTGGAGAAGGTTGCCATGATCCGCGAGGCAGTGGGAAAAGATTTTGATCTGATTCTGGAGGCCCACAGAGGAATGACCATGCCGGAAGCCATTGCGTTCGGCCGGGAAGTGGAAAAGTACCGTCCTATGGTATTTGAGGATCCGGTTACGCCGGACAACCTGGATACCATGGCGGAGGTGGCATCCAAGATCGGCGTGCCCATCGCTACGGGAGAGCGGTTTACTAATATTAAGGAATTTGAAATGCTGTTCAGACGAAACGCCGCAGCTTATGTGCGCCCCGACGTATGCGCCGTAGGAGGAATCACCGCATCCAAGAAGATCTGCGCCATTGCGGAGGCAAATGATGTGCTTGTGATCCCCCACAATCCTCTGGGACCGGTTTCTACGGCTGCCTGTCTGCAGATCTGCGCATCCATTCCCAACCTGGGAATTCAGGAGCTTCCCGGCTTCTGCTTAAACGGTGCGGAGGATGCCATGGTTCAGAAGCCTTTCCAGGTGGAGGACGGCTGCCTGCTTATCCCGGACGCTCCCGGCATCGGCATAGAGCTTTCGGAAAATGCCGCCGAGCTCTACCCGTTAAATGACAGAGGCGGCATTGTTGCAAAGCGTATGTTTGACGGTTCTGTAAAGGATTGGTGATCGGTATGGCATTTAACAGCAAAAGCGTAAAATTCCGTTTTATCAATTGTCAGTGTTTTGAGATCAAGCTTCCCAACGGAAAGACCATTGTGACGGATCCCTGCTATGATTTTCCTCATGAAAACAAAATTCAGAAGGTTTTCGGGCTGGATGGATTTCATACCTCCGACATTGAGGCCTGCGATTATGTGATTCTCAATCATACCCACGGCGATCATATCGCTAACCTGGGAGAGATTATAGAACGGTTCTCTCCCAAGGTGATCTGCCATACGGGCGTGGCGGCGGAGCTGGCTGAAACCTACCGGGATATGGAGCTGACCTCCATCTATCCGGTGGATTATGACGGAGTTTGCTATTTTGACGGCTTCAGGCTGGAGACTTTTCATGGAGAGCATAAGCCTCAGCGATTTACCTACAGGAAGAGCATGGAGGACGGAGATGTGATCTCCGGAGATCCCAGACTGACCAGGCTTCACACCCTGGGCGGCCTGTTCAATATGAACTATCTGCTTACCCTGGACAATGGATTCCGGGCGGCCTTCATCGGCGGAACGGACGACGGTATGACGGAACGGCTTCGTTCCATCAGGCCGAATCTGGCGTTCCGGAACAAGCTGGCCAACGATATGGATGTGGAAAAAGTGGCCCGGGAATGGCTTTCCTTTATGAAGGACAGCTGGAGTCAGCTGGTGGTTCCCATGCATTTTGAGGTATGGGAGAATATGCAGCCCGGATTTTCGGCTGAGACCTTTCAGAGGGCCAACGAGCTGGCGGAGGAAGAGGGTATTCTGGCCCGGATCCTTCCGGTGGAGCGCACAAAATGGTACGGCATTCATATGTGCGCAGAAGAAGAATAACAGAGTGAAAGAGGGGCGGCTGCGGTGTGAGCAGCTGCCCTTTCCGCATATGGGGAAGGAAATAAAACGGGCGGAAATGGGAGCTGCAGGCGGTGGCGCTTTCGGCGCAGATCCGTTATACTGGAAGCAGAAAAGGAAGAGAAGGAGGGACTCTGATGAATTTGGGGGAAAATCTTTTCAGCGCCAGAAAAAAGAGCGGATTGTCTCAGGAGGATGCGGCAGAGAAACTTGGAGTGAGCAGACAGACCATATCCAAATGGGAGCTGAACGAGACGCTGCCGGATATCCGGCAGGCGAAGAATCTGGCTGCGCTGTACCGGGTGACGTTGGATGAGCTGACGGATTTTGATGTGAAGGTAAAGGAAATTGAAGACATCATTGAGAAGACCAGTGAGGAAACACAGAAAAAAATAGACTGGACCGGACTTTGGGCGAAAAAATATCCTATTCTGGCATCCTACAGACAGGAGGTGGATGTGAGAGAATACACCGAGGGGCTTAAGAAAATGCTGGCCCGCCTGAAAGCAGACTATGGATACGGTGATGAAGACGCTTTTTTGGTGCTGAAGGATATTCTGGCACAGATCTGGCAGGAGAAAACAAGATCATAAAACAGGCCGGCTTGGGGAAAGTACGAATCATCCCGCCGTTTCGGAGGCAGAGAGCCTTCGGACGGCGGGATTTTTTGCGGTTGGGTAGGTGGGATTTTATATTGGACTAGTTGATACGTAATTTAAAGCAAAAACAGTTAATGTTATATAAATCATAATATAATCTTATATAATTTGGATAAAATAACGATATTTTGAAAAAAAACTATTATTTTTTATCAAAAACAGGAAAAAATATTGCTGTAAAAGTTATTATTTTTTTCATTTTATTAATATTTTACTTATGATTTATTTCTACATATAATAAAAACATAAAAGTTATGAGCTCTTAACAAAATACAATTCGATATGGAGGTATAATATGAGTGTAACTGTATATGCAGTGCTGGGGTTTGGCATGATGCTCATTTTGACAGCGGTTCTTGTATCCGGGAAATTTACACCTTCCATTCCAATGATCGCTGTTCCGATGATTTTTGCCATTATTATGCGTCCCACTTTATCAGAGCTTTCTGAATGGGTGACATCTGGTCTGCAGGGCCAAGTAAGCAACGCTGCAATGTTTACTTTTGCAATCATTTTCTTCGGAGTTATGATGGATGCCGGAGTTTTTGACCGGATTGTTTCGAAAATGATGTTAGGGGCAAAGTCAGTCACAGCAGTATGCATTTTGACGATTCTGGCTACAATAGTAGCTCACTCCGACGGTTCTGGAGCAACAACCTACCTCATCGTAATTCCGCCGTTTTTAATGATTTATAAGAAATTAAAAATGCGACCGCTTGTGCTGATGTGTTTGGTTTCTATCACAGCTGGTGTTATGAACTCTCTTCCATGGGGAGGTCCTTGCGGGCGATTAGCCGCGGGTTTTGGAATTTCCGCTACAGACATTCTGATTGCTGAGCTTCCCGGTATGGTTATTGGCCTTATTCTTTGTCTTTTAATTGCCTTGTATTATGCAAGGCAGGAAATTAAAAGAGGGGCTGGAATGCCCGCGGGTATGACCCCGGCAGACTTATTTAAAGAGGCGGACAAGACGGAGGAGGAGAAGGCTCTTCTGCGCCCCAATTTGTTTGTTTTTAATGTAGTGCTGATCGTGTGTGTAATTGTAGTGATGTTCGTTTCCGGGCTTCCTACTTTCCTGTGCTTTATGGTTGCGGCAGCTCTGGGTCTGATCGTGAATTATCCCAGCGCAAAACTGCAGGGAGAACGTTTGAAGTCATATGCTCCGACGGTCCTTACTATGGTCAGTGTTCTGTTTGCATCCGGTATATTTACGGGTATTCTGAATAATAGCCCGATGAAAGATTCCATGGTGGAGATGGTGGCAGAAGTCCTGTCTGGAAGTGCCACAGCGCATATTAATACAATAATGGGATTTCTGTGGGGGCCGCTGAGTGCAATAGGGTTGAATCACGAGGCCTGTGCGTATACCATTGTTCCCATGCTCCAGTCGATCGCTGCAGATCATATTAGCCCGTTTCAGGCATCTGCCAGCTACTTGATGACGTTTGTTCCGCAGGTATTTGTGAATCCCAGTACCGCAGCCATGTATATAGGCCTTGGTTTGGCAGGAATAGAATTTAAGGATCACTGGAAATTTACTTTTAAATGGGCAATGCTGATCTGTACTGTCTGCTTTGGCGGTTCGATCCTAATTGGGGCTATTCCGTTCTGATCAGGTGCTGGCTTTTCCTGTCTGCCTTTTTTATAATAATGTCAGAATAAAAAACCGTGCAGACAGAAAGGGTGACAGACTATGGCAGATTTTAGAGAGCAAAAATACATCATTGAAATTGCAAAGGAGCAGGGAATTGCAAAGGCAGCTAAAAATTTATATATTTCGCAGCCGGCGCTTAGCCAATTTCTTACTCGTACGGAAGAGCTCTATAATATTCAGCTGTTTGAACGCATTGGGAAAAGATTGATTCCAACTTATGCGGGAGAACAGTATCTGAAGTGTGCAAAGCAAATTTTGGATCTGGACCAGAATTTTCGCGATCAAATTGCTGATATAAAAACATTGAAAAAAGGATTCCTTTCCATTGGTTCGACTCCGGGAAGAGGGAAAGATATTTTTCCCGTCATACTTCCGGCATTTTATCGTAAATATCCGCAGTTTGACCTTCGGGTTTATCAGGAAACGGCTCAAAAGCTGGAAGAACTTCTGAAAAACGGCGACATACAAATGGCCATTATGACGTCAGAAAATGTCAGACAGCAATTTTCTGATTTTCATGTGGAGGAACTGGCTACGGAAGAAATCAGCTTGATTGTGTCGAAACGAAGAAAACTGCAGGGAGTATATAAATACGGATTCCGCTATCCATGGGTAGATATCCGTCAGTTGGAAAATGAACTGTTCCTTGTCTTAAATAAAGGCTCCCGCCTGCGCTCGGTAGCGGATAATATTTTTAAGGTTCTTCCCAGCGCTCCAAGGATTATGGAATTTTCTTCCATTGATACCATATGGAGACTTGTGTCCGAAGATATGGGAATTGCTTTTGCTTCGGATTTTAACGCACCGGCAGTTCCGGGAGTGGACCTGCTGTCTATTGGGGCCACTCCCATTACATGGAAGTTTATTATTTTAACACGGATTGGCGGATATATTTCCGTTCCAAGCCAGTATATGATTGACCTCATAAAACAATTTTATAAAAAGGAAGTGTATCCTTGATGATACAGATGGAACAATGAAATGAAATCATATAGCCAATTAAAAAGCAATGATAAAGAAAGTATATCCATGCCGCTGCTTTTATCCAAAATCCCGCTAATTCGGAAGAAAAAAATCTTATGCAGTCAAATACGAGAGAAAAATGGAGGAGGCACTGTTCAGCATACGATTCGCAAAGTTTCGCCAAATGATCAGACGACGCCTTACCTAGAGATGCAAGGCATTATAAGTCCTGAAGATCCATCCGCACCGGATATTCGGTGGAAAATTCTTCTCCCGTTTACTTGGAATGGGCGGTGCGTTCAGATTGGAGGAGGAGCAAACAACGGCAGAATTCCGGATTTGGAACATGAAATGCTTTTATCCTGTTATCACCCGATCGAGCATGGCTATGTTGTGTTTGGCGATGATTCGGGACATCAGTCGGATGATCCGATGTCTGCGGAATTTGCGGAAAATGATGAGGCGCTTCAAAATTATATTCGCAGCCATCTCATAAAAACGCTGGATGTTATGCGATTTGTTGTGGGATTTTGCTATGAGAAAGAACCTGAGAAAGTATATTTTGCAGGGGGATCGGCCGGAGGGCGAGAAGCATTGGAGTGTGCTACAACATACGGAGCCTGCTATGATGGTGTATTCTGCGCGGATCCGGTGTGTGATTTTGTAATGTTAAGATTGTGGGGAGCATTGCTGTCTAAGGCAGTTTATGACAGCTATAATCCGGTTTCCTATCCGCATTCGGATGGATTTATTGATGAAAAGACGGTTTGGGCGATTCAGCAGGATGCGGTTCTGCGTTATGATGCTTTGGATGGTATCCGGGACGGCGTTATCTCTAATGTTTATGCGGCAAGAGCAGACCGTGACAATTTTCTGAAAGATATTCAAAAAAAATATAATCTTTCAGATGCTCAGCTTGAGACGATTTCTGTTTACGAAAATGGCTTTCAGCTGGATTATACTTTGGCTGGAGAAAAAAAACGGTATAGAGGCTGCTGCGCCTTAGAAGGGGGATTAATGGATCTGGGAAATGATCCGGTTCCCAGAGAGCCGCTGGATACGGCATATAACGTTCACCATGGAGACCGGGCAGATGGTATTTTTAAATATTTCATTATGAAAGACAAAAATTGGAAGCTTATAGACCATGACTATCGTCATCCGGATGAAGGACTTCTGCAGAAACTGAAGGAGGCATCGGAATGTTATGATATTCGGTTAAACTTTGATGATTTCATAGCACATGGCGGTAAACTGATTTTGTTTACCAGTTGGAATGATATGTCCATCAGTCCATGGCAGATTGCGGATCGCTATATGGATTGTGTTAGGAGATACGGTCAAAGCTGTACGGACAATTTTATTCGGTTTTATGTGATGCCGTCGGCTACTCACTGCAAAGGAATCCGCATGGATTATCTGGAATGGCTGGATACCTGGTGTACTACCGGAAAATATCCGGAAGGCCCTTTATATGGGTGGATTGAAGCGATTGACGCGGAAATGCCTATGGCTCCATTTCCGGGGTGGGTAAAATACCGGGGTGGGGACCCTAAAAGGGGAAGCAGCTACGAAATTTCTTACGATATACCGGAGGGATGCGCCGATTTAAAGGAAATAATGGAAAATAAATTGCCCCAATAGGGATGCAGAGTATAAAAAGCGCCGTATTTTACAAGAAACATCAGAAACTGAAAAATTTTCCGGAATTGTGACAGAGTCTGCATCCTATGAAAGAAGATGCGGAAGAGCTCTTGCGAGCGACAGGAGGTGATTGGATTTGGACCGTGATTGAATGCGTGAGCAAACGGATTATTGAATAGGCGATAGAGCTTGCTGGCTCTGAAGAAATCGATCTTGGAAAAGTTTACATAAAACGTTTTGCTAAGGAGTATCGCAAATTCATCTGCTGCTGATGATTTTGCGATGCTCCTTTTATTGCTGTTTTGACTGCATGAAAGCAAATTTGCCTAAGGCTGTTTTCCAAGACCTTCCAAGCCGAAAAATTCTGCCAGAAACCGGGCGGCTCCGTCTTCCTGATTGCTCGGGCAGATGAAGTCCGCTTCCCGCTTGACCTCATCCATCCCGTTTTCCATGGCGGCGGACACTCCGGCGGCGCGGAGCATTTCAATATCATTCTGGTTGTCGCC
>CALWBA010000135.1 GCA_944375815.1 uncultured Lachnospiraceae bacterium
AAAGGAGCCTTCTTCTGTCCCATTCTTCTTAATCTGATTTTTACTGCCATGTTCATTCACCTCCTGGGTTTATTTAAAAAAATTTTTTATTTAAAAAGGAAGTTTAAATCCTCCCCTTTTACCACCTTTACCGCCCATTAAACCGGGCATCTGTTTCATCATCTTGCGGGTCTGCTCAAACTGCTTCACCATGCGGTTGACCTCTGCGATGTCCACACCCGCACCCTTTGCAATGCGGTTTTTTCGTGATGGATTCAGGATATCGGGATTAGCCCGTTCCTTTGGTGTCATGGAAAGAATAATCGCTTTTTTACGCTCGATCTCTCTCTCGTCCACCATGCCCTCGATATCTTTTAATTTTCCTCCCATACCCGGAAGCATATTTAAGATACTGGATAAACCTCCCATCTTCTTCATCTGCTCCATGCTTGTCAGAAAATCATCAAAACCGAACTGGGCCTTCTTAAACTTTTTCTCCATCTCCCTGGCCTGGTCTTCGTCAAAGCTCGCCTGTGCTTTTTCGATCAGGCTCATCACATCGCCCATGCCAAGAATTCTGGAAGCCATACGGTCGGGATAAAACTGCTCCAGATCAGAGAGCTTCTCTCCCATGCCGACATACAGAATGGGTTTCCCGCTGACTGCCCGGATGGAAAGCGCCGCGCCGCCTCGGGTATCGCCGTCCAGCTTTGTCAGGATAACGCCATCTATTCCAACCTTATTATTAAAGGTTTCAGATACATTCACTGCATCCTGACCGGTCATAGCGTCCACCACCAAGATGGTCTGATCTACCTGAAGCGCACTCTTAATATTCTGAAGCTCTTCCATCATACCTTCATCAATATGAAGCCGTCCTGCCGTATCGAGGATTACCACATTAAAATTGTTGGACTTTGCATGTTCCAATGCAGCTTTTGCAATATTTACCGGATTCTGCTTATCTCCCATGGAGAATACTTCCACACCCTGCTTCTCTCCATTGATCTGAAGCTGTGTGATTGCTGCCGGTCGGTAAACATCACATGCTACAAGCAGCGGTCGTCTGCCTTTAGACTTTAATTTACCGGCGATTTTCGCCGCAGTCGTTGTTTTACCGGCTCCCTGCAGACCTGCCATCATCAGAACAGTAATCTCACTGCCGGGCTTTAACGCGATCTCCGTTGTCTCGCTTCCCATCAGATTCACAAGCTCATCATTTACGATCTTGATTACCATCTGTCCGGGATTCAGGCCATTCATCACATCCTGCCCAACGGCACGCTCCTGTACGGATTTGATGAACTGTTTGACTACCTTGAAGCTTACATCAGCCTCGAGAAGTGCCATCTTGACTTCCTTTAATGCTGTCTTAACGTCAGCCTCCGTCAGTCTGCCCTTGCTCCTCAGGTTTTTGAAGACATTCTGCAGTTTTTCAGTTAAGCTTTCAAATGCCATTATAACTCCTCCAGGATCTCTTCTGAGATCTTCTCAATCCGTACCATCTGTTCTGATTTCACGTCGGAGGCATTCTCCTTCGTGATTCTGTGAATTTCGTGCACCTTCTCGCGAATGCTTACGAACTTCTCCACCAGATGCAGTTTCTGCTCATAGTCGTCGAGAATTTTGCCGCAGCGCTTTATCATATCATGGACACCCTGCCGGCTGATGCCGCGCTCCTGGGCAACCTCGCTGATGGAATAATCATTCATTATCACGTCTTCATAGACCTGTCTCTGATGCTCCGTCAGCAATTCTCCATAGAAATCATACAGTAAAGCCTGCTCTACAATTTTTTCCATGTGTAATCACCTTGCATATAATACAACAGACTCTGCTGTGTGTCAAGTATTTTTTCTTGACAATTTTATTTTTTTCAAAAACAATTCCCCTGTGGCAATACCTCAGGGGAATTCAGCTTTTCTTAATATATTTTAAGCATTCTCAGAACCTGTACCAGTTTTGTTCCCATCGGGAAGCGGCGCATCTCTTCCTCCGGGATCTTTGTTATGATCACATACAGCAGCATATAAACAATCATTGCTGCCGGTATCGCAACAATCAGGCAGATCAGATTACGGTGAATAAGGACATACAGACCATAGTAGACAATCCATGCCGTCACGCCCATACCAGCTGCTGCCGCAAGCGGTTTTAAATATGTATTGACGTATTCATTTTTATATTTCAGATATTTTCTCAGAGCAATCTGATTCAAAATACACATACAGATGCCATAGGCAAGGTTCGCAATCATGACTGAGTACGCGCCAAGAGATGTAAATTTCGTCAGGCACACAAGCACTGCTACATTTACAACAAGCGAAATTGCAGCATTCTTCAGCGGTACGGTCTGCTTTCCAATTCCCTGGAGCACACCGTTTGTAATCGTGGACAGGGAGAAAAACAGCACTGCACTGCCGCCTGTAACAAGCATTTTCCCCGCCGTTTCCGTATTAGCTCCAAATAACAGACGCATGATAGGAAATGCAAGTACTGAAAGACCCACAGCCGCAGGAATCGCAATGAACATTGTCATGCGGATCCCGGTATCAATCTGCCGTCTTGCCTCCTTATATCTTCCGAGCGCATAATTTCCCGTCACTGCCGGAATCATCGCCGTAGACGATGAGTTCGACAATGCGATAGGCACGTTAACAAGTACCAGATACATATTGTTGAACTGGCTGTAGAGCTTTGCAACCTCTTTGCCGTCGAAGCCGTTTGAGATCATCAGCGGTGCGAAAATTGTCTGGTTTAAGTAAGAACTGATATTATACAGACAGGTACTGAAAATTACCGGTGTCAGCATAAACAAAATCGTTCGTGCTATGTCTCCCCACGATTCCACGTCTGTATGGCGGTCACGCTGAATCTTGCGCTTGATCATCCGGCGGTTGACTGCAAAAACCAGAAGCATGAACAAAATGCCGACTGCTACGCCTGCCCCGGGACCCATTGTGCTTCCCGCAGCACCATAGATTGCCTCATCTGATTTGCTCTTTGAAAACAGGTTGATGCACACAGCGCCCATAGTAACTGCCACGCATGCATTCACCAGAGCCTCCAGAATCTGCGAAATAGACGTAGGCATCATATTGCTGTGCGCCTGAAAGTACCCGCGCAGTACACCCAGAAGTCCGGCGAGCAAAATTGTAGGTGCCAGCACGCGCAGCGCAAGCGCAGCTTCTTCTCCGCCTTTCGGCAGCAGCTGTTCCGCAAATACAAATGCCACGAGAGAAGCAAGTCCGCCTGTGATCAACACATAAATCAGGCTTCCTTTGAAAATTCTCTGAGCATTTTTATATTCCTTTTTTACAAGCCGCTCCGACATCAGCTTGGATACCGCAACCGGTATGCTGTAGCCGGATATCAGCAGCAGAATAAAGTATACCGTATAGGCATAACCATAGTAGGCGTATCCCAGTTCCCCGATGTTCGCTTTCATCACCGGGCGGTATAAAAGCCCGATCACACGGACAAGAAGTCCTGCAGCCATCAGAAAAGACGCCTGTTTTACAAATGAATTTTTCTTTCCCATTGTCTTAGCCGTCTCCTATACGTTTTCTATCTGCCAGTCAATTGGCGCAATATTGTGCTTCTCCAGAAATGCGTTTGTCTGGCTGAAGGGTCTGCTTCCGAAAAAGCCGCGGTATGCTGAAAGCGGACTTGGATGCGGTGCCTCCAGAATCAAATGTTTCGGATTATGCAGCATTGCCTTTTTCGTCTGTGCCGGTCTGCCCCAGAGAATGAATACCATAGGGCGATCCTGCTCATCCAGAACACGGATCGCCGCATCCGTGAATTCCTCCCATCCGATACCGCGGTGTGAGTTTGCCTGGTGGGCTCGCACGGTCAAAACAGTATTCAGCAGCAGCACGCCCTGACGTGCCCATTTTTCCAGATATCCGTTATTTGGAATATAGCAGCCCAGATCATCCTCGAGCTCCTGATAAATATTTGCCAGCGATGGCGGGATATCCACATCCGGCTTTACGGAAAAACACAGTCCGTGCGCCTGTCCATCGTTATGATATGGATCCTGCCCCAGAATCACAACCTTCACCTGATCAAGGGGAGTAAAATGAAATGCATTAAACAGGTCATCCGGTGCAGGGAATATCTGTCTCGTACGGTATTCTTCCCCTACAACTTGAAACAGCTTCTTATAGTAAGGCTTTTTGAATTCACCTTTCAGGGCTTCTGCCCAGCTTCCGCTTAAAGGCGGCATATCTGATCCCTCTTTTCTCTATAGTCTCACGGAAATTCCGCGGTCTCTCAAGTATTCCTTGACCTTGCGGATTTCCAGTTCTTTGAAGTGGAACAATGATGCGGCGAGCGCTGCATCCGCCTTTCCCTCGGCAAACGCCTCATAAAAGTGCTCCATCGTTCCTGCGCCTCCTGAAGCAATAACAGGGATTCCAACCGCTTCTGCCACTGCACGTGTAAGTGCAAGATCATATCCCGCCTTTGTACCGTCTCCGTCCATGCTGGTAAGCAGAATTTCCCCGGCTCCAAGCTCTTCCGCCCGTTTTGCCCATTCTACAGCGTCAAGACCGACGTCAACTCTTCCGCCGTTTTTATATACGTTCCATCCGCTGCCGTCGCTGCGGCGTTTTGCATCGATCGCCACCACAACACATTGGCTTCCAAACTTATATGCAGCATCGCAGATCAGCTGCGGGTTCGCAATTGCCGCAGAATTGACAGATATTTTGTCCGCGCCTTCTCTCAGCAGTTCGCGAAAATCTTCCACAGTGCGGATACCGCCGCCCACGGTAAATGGGATAAAAACGTTTTCCGCTACGCGGCGCACCATATCTGTTACTGTCTTTCGATTGTCTGATGAAGCGGTTATATCAAGAAACACCAGCTCATCTGCCCCTGCGCTGTCATACGCCTTTGCAATCTCAACAGGATCACCGGCATCTTTAAGATCAACAAAATTCACGCCCTTGACAACACGCCCCGCGTGCACATCAAGGCAGGGAATGATACGCTTTGTAAACATTTATGCTTCCTCCCTTCCGAGCAATGCGAAATTCTCAAGTATCTGCAGTCCGACCGCTGAGCTCTTCTCGGGATGGAACTGACAGGCAAAAACATTTCCCTGTTCCACTGCGGCATGGATCTCTACGCCGTACTGAGCAGTTGCTTTTACAATCTTGGGATCTTCTGCTCTTAAATAGTAGGAATGGACAAAGTATACATAAGGATCTTCCGGCAGGTTTTTGAAGAGTCTGCCGCCATTTTGCAGTTTCAGAGAGTTCCATCCCATATGCGGAATTTTCAGTTCTCCGCTTCGCGGAATTTTCAGAACCTCACCCTTTAAAATACCAAGGCCAGCAACACCAGGACTCTCCTCGCTTCTCTCAAAAAGCAGCTGCAGTCCCATACAGATGCCGAGCAGAGGAATTCCCTGCCGCACAACTTCATGTATCACAGGGACAAGCCCGAAGGATTCCAGATTCGCCATCGCGTCCCCGAAACTTCCCACTCCCGGCAGCACGACTTTATCTGCCTGAAGGATTGTCTCTTTATCCCGTGTCAGCACGACCTCCTCTTTGAGGTGAAGAAATGCTTTCATTACACTTTTAATATTGCCGGCGTCGTAATCTATAATCGCTATCATGATATACACCTCGTCTCTAAATTTACCCCAAAATTCCCCAATATATCTGTTAGTTTAACATATCTTTTTTCAGATTACAACGGTGATTTCCGCGCAGAAAGCCCTGAAGCACTGCACCGGCACACAGTCAATGCTCCAGGGTTTCATCTCAATAAACAGGCAATATATCGGGATTTGGCCAGATATTACTCCTGCACTATTCCATTTTCATCAAAGGTATACTCACCCCAGGGTATGCCGAGCATTGCGCTGCCATTCGCAGTGATTGTCTCGGACCGGGCAATCCCGCCTTCCTCTTTGGCATAATATAGCTTTCCGTCTGCCTCAAACCAGCCCGTAACCGTCTCATCCCACGCATTAAAGTAATACCTTTCGCCGTCGATCTCATGCCAGCCTTCTTTTGTCCGATAGCCGGTCTTTGGATCGAGATATATCCAGCGTCCCTCCTCTGAATCTATCATCTGCCAGCCCTTTGCGATCTTTCCGAACTCATTGAGATAGAGCGATTCCCCGCCTGACTCATCCGTCGGTATACCGGTGCACGCCTCAATTCTTCCGTCCTCTTTGCGGTACCATCCGGTATCCTCCTCCTGGCAGGGCTCCATCAAAATCCCATCCACATACATATCTTTCATCATAAGTGTATACATCCCAAATCCAGTCAGTGCCACAGTCAGTGTATTCTCGTTACTGTCAAGATCACACAGGCCTGTTCCTCCCGGTCTGGAAAGCACATAAAACCGTTTAATCATCGGGTTTGTATTTCTGTACTCCTCAGGAATCTCAAATGTAAACCAAATGGGGTCATATGTCTCATCCACCTCTTTGACATAATCAGACATTCCCGCGCTCAGTGTGATGTCAAGGTATCTGAGCACCACATACCCCTCATAAGCCATCCAAGAAGCCCCCGTCACCATCTGTCGGTACTCCATGCCGACCGTGTCCGTCATATTGTTCACCATAACTTCAATCTCAGCCGCTTTTCCTTCCTCTATCAGCTCCTCCTGTCCTGATGTAAAGAGAATCTTCTTAAGTTCTTCCTTCGTAGACTTCAAATGATATGCCGGTGCATTATGCTCCATTTTCTCATTAAGCTTCAGATTCGTCAGCGTTTCCTGCGTCTTTTTCTCTTCGACGGTGCTGCATGCATTCAGTATAAGTACCCCTGCGAGAAACGCAGCGAACAGTCCTGTTATTTTTTTCACTTTACGCACCCCCTCTGCCTGTTTTTTCTTTATTATATCGGTAAAAATCCTCAAAGTCAAAGAAAATTGGTGTTATAACAGGTGCGTTTTCAGATAATTTTCGCATTTTCAATTAAAAAGAGCTGACATCATCACCGTGTCAGCTCTTTTCTTAGTTTTATACGATATATATTTTAGCAGGTAGCTCCGCCTGTCAGATGAAGCTGTGCATCGAGGATCTGCTGTTTTCTTTCCAGAAGGTCGTCCGCCAGAAGCTGCTTCTCTACATTTTCAAATCCAAGGCGCTCGATCGTTTTTGCAAAACGTTCCCCGGTGATGCCCTGCTCACGGAACAGAAGAATTGCCTTCTCTATTACATTTAACGCCTCTTCCTTATCTGTGAATACCTTGCTCAGAGCACGTCCCTGCGCTATTTTCTTACCCCAGCGTCCGCCGATATAAATCTTATAGCCCGGAGTACCATTCTCGATCGCATCAAAGTGGCAGGAACCAACACAGCGTCCGCAATTGTTGCAGATGTCCTTATTAATTTCAAGAACACCATCTACTACCTTTGCAGCCCCCATTGGACATACCTGCTCTACAGAACACTTTTTGCATCCGTTACACTCGTCCTCATCGAAATTCGGGATCAGCTGTCCGATAATTCCAATATCGTTCAGATCAGGCTTCACACAGTTATTCGGACATCCGCCAACTGCAATTTTGAATTTATGCGGAAGTTTTACCGTATGATAACCCTTATAAAATCTCTCATGAATTTCTTCAGAGATTGCAAAAGAGTCCAGCAGTCCGTACTGGCATGTTGTTCCCTTGCAGGATACAACCGGGCGCACCACAGAACCTGTTCCGCCCGTCTCCAGTCCGGCCTTGGCGATATATGCGCGGAATTCTTCAATCTTGTCAAAGGGGATTCCCTGTACTTCTATTGTCAGACGTGTGGTAAATGTAACGACTCCGTTTCCGAACTTCTCAGCTGCCTCAGCAATGACACGCTGCTGCTCTGCGGTAATCTTACCGTTTACTGTGATAATTCTGCCGGAAAAATTGTCAGTTCCCTTATTGCTCAGGAATCCCAGCGCTTTTACTCTCTTTTCCTCGTCTTTGCTGATTGTCAGTGTTGCCATATGTTTTTCCTCCATATCCTTCCCGCGAACTGCTTCTGCCCGCGGGAGTTTTCTTTTTTAATTATTAGTTCAGTTCGTTAAATGTCAAACCGCCTTCAAGCGCTTTCGTATTTGTATAGCCGTAGTATTTCAGACGGTTCTGCAGCATATACGCACGTTTTCCCTTTGCGCATACGAGCAGCAGCTTCTCATCTTTTCCAAGTCCCGGAACCTCTCCGTCAACTTTTGCCAGATCCACATACGGTGCACCCGGAATTGTCGGCACCGGAGATGCGTCCACAATCTTATATCCTTCTGCCGCTCCGGCCTTATACTCTGCCGGAGTGAAAGTCTCGAACGCTCCGCTCATCTTATTCAGCAGGATATTAATCGTGTGTGCAAATGGATGAATGGCCGTGGAGAACGGCGGTGCATAAGCGAAATCAAGATTTTCAAGTTGATCTACGGTTGCTCCAAGGGAAATTGCTGTCACTGCAATATCAACCATCTTGTCCACCTCGCCTTTTCCGAGCACCTGAATTCCAAGCAGCCTTCTGCTTTCCCGATCTGCCACCATCTTCACAATAAAGCTTCCTGCTCCCGGATAGTAATGGGCTTTATCATCCACAACACTCAGAACAGAAACTGCGTCAAAGCCTGCCGCCTTTGCAGCTTCCTCAGACAATCCTGTCTTTCCTACATTAAGCTCAGGAAGCTTGCAGACACCCGTACCGAGAACTCCCTGATATCCAAGAGATTTACCATTAATATTCTTTGCCGCCACACGTCCCGCTATATTTGCCGTGGATCCCATCGGAGACCACTGCGGTTTGCCTGTAATACGGTTTGTCACACTTGCACAGTCGCCCACTGCATAAATATCTTCGTCATTTGTCTGGAGATATTCATTTACCATCACCGTACGGTTCGGCATCAGTTCAATGCCGCTGTCAGCCAGAAACGCTGTATTTGCACGGATTCCAAGGCAGAGCACCGCAATATCGGCTTTCATGCCCTTGCGGTCGGTGAGTACCTTCTTTACTTTACCGTCCTCACCCTCAATTCCGAGCAATTTTGTCCCGGTAAATGCCATAATGCCGTGATCTGCCAGCTGATTCTCTGCATATTCGGCAATTTCATGGTCAAAGCCCGGCAAAATCTGATCCGCCATGTCAATTACAGACACCCGGATACCTTTTGATGCGAGATTCTCCGCAACCTCAAGTCCGATAAATCCAGCTCCTGCAACTACTGCCCGCTTTACGCTTCCAGTATCGAGCTTTTCTCTTAAGGTGATAGCATCCTCCGGAGTACGCATCACAAATACGCCTTCCAGATCCATGCCGTCAAGCGGAGGCTTCACAGGCGATGCCCCGGTCGCGATAACCAGCTTATCATAGCTGTACTCAGCAGTTTCACCTGTAACCTGATTTCTTGCGGTAACATTTTTTTCTGCGCGGTTTATGGCAATTACCTCTGTCTGAGTGATGACATTTACCCCTGTCAGATTTGAAAAGCTTTCCGGCGTGTTTACAATTAATTTTCCGCGCTCCGCAATTAATCCACCTACATAATATGGAAGGCCACATCCTGCATAGGAGATATCTTTTCCCATAGTCAGGATCGTAACTTCGTGTGATCTGTTCTCTCTTTTTAATTTTGCAGCAACTTTTGTTCCGGCAGCGACGCCGCCAATAATCAATACTTTCACGTTCCTCGCTCCTATCTTTCGTTTTTTTCATTATACTCCTTGTTTATCCATAAGTAAAATGATATTATATGATTACTCTCATAGGTAAAACCTATACATACAAGGAGGTTATCATATGACAATCCGTCATCTGAAAATTTTTGTCGAGGTTGCAGATACCGGATCCATGAGTACGGCGGCAAAAAACTGCTTTATCTCTCAGCCCACAGTAAGCCAGGCGATACGCGAGCTGGAAGAACATTATGGCGTAACATTATTTGAACGGCTCTCACGCAGACTTTTCATTACGCCCGCAGGATCCAAGCTGCTGTCACATGCCCGGCTGATTCTTGATCAGTACCATCTTATGGAAGAAAATATGCGTCAGGAAAAAGAATTCCAGAGGCTGCGCATCGGAGCAACAATCACAGTCGGAACCTGTCTTCTCTCCGATATTATAAATGATCTGCACACGGAAAACCCCGCACTTGATACATATGCTTATGTCAGCAACACAAGCGGAATCGAAGAGAAACTGCTGGATTCCACTCTGGACGTAGCCATCGTTGAGGGCGTTGTAAAACACACGGAGCTTGTCTCCATTCCGGTAATCCGGGATTTTCTGGTGCTCGCATGCAGCAACACACACCCTTTTGCAAACCGCAGAACCATCCATGTTTCCGAGCTGGCGGGCCAGCCGTTCGTCATGCGCGAGCAGGGAAGCGGCACACGCGAGCTCTTCTCCAGCTATATGGCCAAGCAGAATATACCTCTGACCATCGCATGGGAATCCGACTGTCCGGAGGCAATCCGCAGTGCTGTCCTTAACAACGGCTGCCTTGCCGTAATCTCTGTGCGCCTGTTTGAAGATCTGATCCGCGAGGGCAGAATTCATATTATCAAGAACCAGGAATCCGAGTGGGAACGCAATTTTTATCTGGTATATCACAAGGGGCGGACTGCCATCCCTTCTATGGATCTGCTGCGCAAGATTCTGACCCGCTATCAGGGCTGCAATTTTCTGGAAAATACAGTTACAGGAACGTTGACGCGTACACTGCCATAAACTTCCGTACAAAAGAGCTGAGGCTGCTGCTGCAGTCCCAGCTCTTTTTCATCAGTCAGCATTCTGGACCCATTCTAATTTTTCCGCAGGAACAACCAGGTAATTATCTGCACCTTCACCCACTCTCAGATACACATTTTTTATCCCGGCCTGAATAATCAGCCTTGCACACAGCGGGCAGGGTTTTGCCCTGTGGATAGAATTATCATCCGGATTTATTCCTGTCAGATACATATCCGCACCTATCGTCTGCTGCCTGGAACAGTTTAACAGCGCATT
Organism: uncultured Lachnospiraceae bacterium; assembly: GCA_944375815.1. Lineage (GTDB taxonomy): Bacteria > Bacillota > Clostridia > Lachnospirales > Lachnospiraceae > Egerieimonas_A. Next base: position 10,961 of record CALWBA010000135.1, read on the forward strand.
TGCTTCAGCATGAACAGCACGGCATATCCCATAGCCGTCACCCTGATGCATATTTCGTTCTATGCGCGGGCACTTTCCCAGATCGCAGCAGTTTTCAAAGCCTCTGGGAGCCCCGTTATAACCTGTAGAAATGACAACGTCATCCTTTACAATGACAGCGCCGTATTTTCTTTTAATGCACGTACTTCTGTATGCAAATACCTCTGCGCAGTTCAGATATGTGTCTGTTTTTGAGATTCTTTTCAATTTTCCCGGTTTTACCATCGCAAGCTTATCCCTTTCGTTTTTTCTTCCATTATACCCGCTGTTTATTCATAAGTAAAATGAGAATATGATCATACATTATATAGGTAAAAATGCACCTTATGTTCGTCCATCAGCTGAAATTTTTTGCGCAGAAGCAGATTGACTTTCCCTATACAATAGTGTTAGTCTATAACAGAACAATTGCTTTTTGAAAAAGCGAAAATAGAGCGAAAATAAAGGAGTTTTTATGTTTTCATGCGAAAGAAAAACAGACAGACGCGGCATCTGCCTGTTTTGGATTAAAATAATCGTATTCGCCGCAATATTATCCTTAACAGGAGACATATTACTCCGGATATGGCTGAATTTAAAAGAACTGGTAAATGCCGAAGGATATGTTATCCGTGATTTCATTCTGAACTTTCATCCGGAGTATCTTGTTGTTGAATATCTTTTCTGGTGCGGAATTTTATTCTTGCTTCTCACCTGCGGACAAAAAATAGGTGATTTTATATATCGCTGGCGTTATGCGATAGCACTTGGAATTTTGGTCATTTGTGTAGTCTTCAATGTCAGCGGATCCTCCATTCACTCATGGACTGAGTGGATTCAGACAGACGCAGATGGAGTCCTTGCCGGAACAGACCGTTCGATCCGAAGTGATGAGTGGGCACTGAACACAGCGTTTGCAATCAGCCAGACTAACGATTCTGCCGGAGAAGCTTTTTCCTATTACAGCAACATTATCCGCGGTACATCCACCGATACCTTCATCGTATACGGACAGCCCGTGTGGGATATTGCTGAAATTTTTCGTCCGTTTCACTGGGGATATCTGCTGTTTGGCGCAAGCCGCGGATTATCTTTCTTTTGGTGTGCACGCCTTCTTGCCCTGATTCTGGCCTCCTTTGAACTTGGTATGCTGATCACAAAGCAAAAACGTCTTTTGTCCCTGACATTGTCGGGTATGATTTCGTTTTCTTCCATGCTGCAGTGGTGGTTTGCCATCAACGGACTGGTGGAAATGCTTGTATTCAGTTTTTACGCTGTGGTTATCCTGTATAAATATATGCATACCAGAAGATATGGTATCCGAGCTCTGTACGCTCTCCTGCTGACGGAATGCGCCTGCGGTTTTGTATTTACTTTTTATCCCGCATGGATGGTACCCATCGGATATCTGCTGGCAGGCATGGGATTATGGGTTATTATAACTTCACGAAAAACCTTTCAATTTGAAGCGAAAAAAGATATACCCCTGATTGGAATGTTCATTCTTCTGACAGCTGCAGGATTGTCTTATGTACTTCTCTATAAATCATGGGATACTGTTCAGAGCACATTGAATACTGTATATCCGGGGCATCGCCTTACAATAGATGCAATAAGCTGGCAAAATATCGGAATATATGTTGCAAATCTGTTTACTCCGCTTTATGATATGCCGAATGTTTCCAATAATGTGGAGTGCTCTTCTGTAATCAGTTTCATGCCTCTGGGTCCAATATTATGTATATGGACAATGGTTCGAAATAAGCGAGCAGACAGCTTTTCCATTCTGTTGCTGATTGTATCAGTTCCGCTGACTGTTTTTACGTTCATAGGAATGAACGAGACAGTAGCACGTCTCACAGGACTGAGCTTTTCCACGCCATACCGTACATTGCCTATTCTTCATCTTCTGCATCTGCTTCTGCTTTTCCGGGCGGTTGTTCTGATGAAAAACGGAATGTCCTGGCTTGCATCAGGTGTCATTTCCGCCGTTACCTGTGCTCTCATTCTGATTGCAGCAAGTATATGCAGTGCAGGATATCTGCAGCCCAAGATGCTTACTGCAGCAGGTGTACTGTTCTTTATGATACTTCTCTTTCTGCTCAAAAGCACACGGAATGTAAATATGCAGCTTCTTTTTGGCGCATGTATCGCTGTAGCTATAACACTGAGCGGTGTCTATGTAAACCCTTTGCAGCAGGGCATTGACGAAATAACCGAAAGCACAGAATATCAGATGGTATGTGAGGTTACAGAAAATGATCCGAACGGATTATGGATTGTGGAAAATCTTCCTTATCCAATAACTAATCTTCCTATTACAGCAGGAGCTCCTACGATCAACTCCACAAATGTCTATCCGGCTATGGATCGCTGGGAGCTTCTGGATCCGGAGCATTCGATGGAGGAGGTTTACAATAGATATGCACATATCCGTGTAACTCTTACGCAGGACGAAACACAATTTGTCGAAGGATTAAGTCCGGATGTTTTTACATTAAATCTGAACTATGAAGATTTAAAATCGCTAAATGTCAGCTATATTTTCACTGACAGAGACCTTTCTGAGTATACCGGAGATTCCGTGATTTTCACCGAACTGAAGCATACGGATAATGCACGTATTTACCGCGTAGACTACAAAGAATAAATACACAGCCTCTTGAGTTGTTCTTTCGCTCAGGAGGCTTATTTCGATTGACATTTCCCCCTCCTTCTGTAATAATAAATTCATAAGAAAACATTTCATTTTGGAGGAAAAATCGTGCTTACTATCAAAAAATATGTAAAGGCCGCAAGCCTTGATGAGGCTTATGAGCTGAATCAGAAGCGCACAAACCGTGTGATCGGCGGTATGCTGTGGCTGAAGATGAGTTCCGGAACGGTGCAGACAGCTATTGATCTGTCCGGGCTTGGGCTTGATACGATTGAAGAGACAGATGAAGAATTTTCCATCGGAGCCATGGTACCGCTGCGGGATCTGGAGCTTCATGCAGGATTAAATGCATACACACATGGAGCTATGCGCGAAAGTCTGCGCCATATTGTCGGTGTGCAGTTCCGTAATCTCGCAACCGTCGGAGGAAGTCTGTATGGAAGGTTTGGTTTCTCTGACGTTCTGACATGCTTTCTGGGTCTTGACGCTGTAGTAGAACTTCATCACGGCGGAATGGTACCCATCAAAGAGTTTGCCGCTCAGAAGCCCGACCGCGACATTCTTGTTCGCATCCACGTGAAGAAAACACCGCTTCGATGCGCCTATCTCTCTCAGAGAAATACCAAAACAGATTTCCCGGTACTTGCCTGTATGGTAAGCGAATGGGACGGTACGCTGCGTGTTTCCATAGGCGCACGTCCTCAGAAAGCTTCTCTCATCGAGCTTCCCAAAGATCTCATGCCTGAGAACGCTTCTTTGGAAGAAATTGCATCTTATGTACAGGAACATACAGTTACCGGCTCAAACATGCGTGCCAGTGCCGCATATCGCAGCCGGCTTGCCTATGTGCTTACAAAACGTGCTTGCCAGCAGATTGGAGGAATGGACAAATGATGATAAAACTGAATCTGAACGGAAAGTCTGTTTCCGCAGACGTTGCGGAGGACTCCCTGCTGATCGACTTTTTAAGGGAACACGGCTGCTACAGTGTCAAACGCGGCTGCGAGACGTCAAACTGCGGACTGTGCACCGTATTTCTGGATGGGAAACCGGTCCTCTCCTGTTCGCTTCTGACTGTGCGTGCGGACGGTAAGACCGTTCATACCCTGGAGGGACTTCAGAAAGAGGCGGAGGAGTTCGGCGCATTTATTGCCCGCCAGGGCGCAGAGCAGTGCGGCTTCTGCAACCCCGGTATGATCATGAACGCAATTGCGATGTTCCGTGAAAATCCCGATCCGACAGATGAAGAAATCCTCGAGTATCTTGCCGGCAATCTGTGCCGCTGCTCCGGCTATGAAGGACAGCTCAGGGGAATCCGCGCATTTCTGGATTACAAGAAATCGAAAGGAGAGACTGCAATATGCAATATGTAAATCAGCCCGTGATGAAAAAAGACGCAATGGCACTCGTAACCGGGCAGCCTGTCTTTATGGATGACGTTGCCCCCGCGGACTGCCTGATCGTAAAGCTTCTGCGCAGTCCTCATGCCAATGCAATAATTGAAGATATTAAAATTGATGCCGCCATGCGCGTGCCTGGAATCGAAGCAATCTATACCTGGAAGGACGTTCCGCAGCAGCGCTTTACGCTTGCCGGACAGACATTCCCGGAACCCAGCCCCTACGATCGGTTAATTCTTGATCGTCACGTGCGCTTCGTAGGTGATCCGGTTGCGATCATCGCCGGATCCACAGAAAAGGCTGTAGACCGCGCAATGAAGATTATCAAAGTTAAGTATCAGGTCCTTGAGCCAGTACTTGATTTCCACACCGCAAAGGATAATGCGATTCTCGTACATCCGGAAGAGAACTGGAAGGCGCTCTGCCCTGTCGGCGCGGATAACAAACGAAATCTGTGCGCAACAGATTTTTCAGAAGAAGGAGATCTTGATCAGGTGCTTTCCGAGTGCGATATTGTCGTGGAAGGCACATACCATACAAAAGCCAATCAGCAGGCAATGATGGAAACATTCCGTACCTGCTGTTATCTTGACACATATGGAAGACTGAATATTCTGAGCTCTACTCAGATCATTTTCCATGTGCGCAGGATCGTCTCAAATGCCCTTGGTATTCCAAAATCTAAAATCCGTGTATCCAAACCCAGAATCGGCGGCGGATTCGGAGCAAAGCAGAGCGCTGTCTGTGAGATTTATCCTGCATTCGTAACCTGGATGACAAAAAAGCCATCTAAGATCATCTATACCCGCGAGGAGAGTCAGATTGCCTCCAGTCCCCGCCACGAGATGGAAGTAAAAGTGCGCATCGGAGCGATGAACAGCGGAAAAATCCGCGCTATTGACGTCTACACACTCTCAAACACCGGGGCATACGGTGAGCACGGTCCGACTACTGTTGGACTTTCCGGGCATAAATCCATTTCTCTGTACCGGAATCTCGAAGCCTATCGTTTTGCATATGACGTAGTATATACAAACGAAATGTCCGCCGGAGCGTACCGCGGATATGGAGCCACACAGGGACTTTTTGCAGTGGAGACAACCGTAAACAAGCTTGCCGCACGTCTTAATATAGATCCTGTAAAACTGCGTGAACAGAACATGGTACAGGAAGGCGATACGATGCCGTCATATTATCATGAGACCGCAACAAGCTGCGCGCTTGACCGCTGCCTTGCCCGCGCCAAGGAAATGATCGGCTGGGACGAGAAGTTCCCCTGCCGCGATATGGGAAACGGTAAAGTGCGAAGCGTGGGTGTTGCGATGTCTATGCAGGGCTCCGGCATCTCCGGTGTGGATGTAGGCTCCGCAACGATTAAACTCAACGACGACGGTATTTACACGCTTATGATCGGAGCTGCCGATATGGGTACCGGCTGCGATACAACTCTTGCACAGGTAGCAGCTGAGTGTCTTGACTGCTGTCTCGATGACATCACTGTATTCAGTGCAGACACCGATCTGTCTCCGTACGACTCCGGATCCTATGCGTCCAGCACTGCATATATTACAGGCGGTGCTGTTGTAAAAGCATGCGGAAAGCTCCGTGAAAAAATCACACAGAAGGGAGCTGAAATGCTTGGCTGCGATGCTTCGGATGCCGAATTTTCCGGAAAAGAAGTTTTCTGCAACTCGACAGGCGCTTCGGTTTCCCTGACCGATATTGCAACCCGATCAATGGTTGGCAATCATGAGGCACTGCAGGTGACAGAGGCAAATTCTTCCCCGACGTCCCCGCCTCCGTTCATGGTCGGCATGGTTGAAGTGGAAATTGACAAAGAGACGGGAGCACTTGACATCATCGATTATGTCGGTGTTGTGGACTGCGGAACACCGCTGAACCCGAATCTCGCCCGGGTGCAGACCGAGGGTGGTATTGCTCAGGGCATCGGAATGGCTCTCTCCGAAGATATTCAGTATACGCAGAAGGGACAGCTTATGAATAATTCCCTGATGCAGTATAAAATTCCAAGCCGCCTCGATGTGGGTCGCATTCGCGTAGAACTCGAGAGCAGCTACGAGAGCTCCGGTCCTTTTGGCGCAAAGTCAATCGGAGAAGTTGTTATTAATACGCCTTCCCCGGCGCTGGCACATGCCGTTGCAAATGCCACCGGACTGTGGATTGATGAACTTCCGATTACTGCGGAAAAGATTGCGATGGGGTTACTTGCGCATGAAGATTGATATGATATTACTGGCGGCTGGAAACAGCCGCCGGTTTGGTTCTAACAAACTGTTTTATGAGGTGAATGGTACTGCTCTTTACCGGCTCGCATTTGACCGGCTTCTGACAGCAGCACGCGAAGGCGAAAACAGAATCTTTGTTGTCAGCAGATATGCAGAAATTCTCTCTGCGGCAAAAGCATATTCTCCGCTGATGACTCCTGTCCCCAGTCCTGACAGTGAACTGGGTATCTCCCGATCCATCCGCAACGGAATCGCAGCATCAGGCGGCAGTGCAGACGCACTCGCCTTCTTTGTTGCGGAT
>CALWBA010000136.1 GCA_944375815.1 uncultured Lachnospiraceae bacterium
ATGATGAAACAGGATATCAGCGCACTTCCTGATGAATTACTGGAAGCGGCAAGAATAGATGGTGCAAATGAATTTTCCATTTTTCATAAAATAGTGCTCCCTATGAGCAAAAACTCGATTTCGGCCATTGCGATCTTTCAGTTCCTGTGGGTATGGGAGGACTATCTGTGGCCATACCTGATGATAGACAGCGAGGAAAAGCAGCTCCTCGCCGTCGGACTGACTACATTTAACGGAAGATATTCAACAGATTATGGCGGATTGTTTGCAGCCACAACGATCTCTATTATACCTGTTCTGATTATTTATGTGATTTTCCAGAAGCGGTTTGTTGCGGGCGTTGCGGCAGGCGCGGTAAAAGGATGAAAAGGAGGCAGTACATATGGAAACATTATATAGCGTGCAGACCCATCCGGTCTGCGATCCAGGGGCGATTGTGCAGGGTGACAAATACAGAATCAGTATTCTGACTCCCTACCTGTTCCGCCTGGAATACAATGAAGAGGGCCGTTTTGAAGACAGAGCAACACAGTGTGTGTGGAACCGGAGCTTTCCGGTTCCTCCATACCAGATTTTTGAGGAGAAAGATTGCCTGAAAATTCTTACTGAGGGAGTCCAGATGATCTATGATAAGAAAAGATTCTCCCCAAATGGCTTATCACTGCAGGTGCGTGGAAACCTGAGTGCTTACAGCAGCATCTGGCACTATGGGGATGAGATAGATGACCTGCTGGGTACAGCCAGAACACTCGACCAGGCAGACGGAGCCATACCGCTGGAACACGGTCTGATCTCCAGAAACGGTTATTCGGTTGTGGATGACAGCAAATCGCTTCTGCTCACGGAAGACGGATGGGTGGAGCCGCGCAGAGGGGAAAATATCGATATCTATTTTTTCGGATACGGACATCAATACCAGCGTTGTCTTAAGGACTTCTATCATCTGGCAGGGCATACCCCGCTGCTTCCCCGCTATACTTTGGGAAACTGGTGGAGCCGGTATCACAGATATGATGAGGCGGAGTATAAAGAACTGATTCAGAGATTCGAACGGGAACAGGTACCGTTTTCCGTAAGTGTAATTGATATGGACTGGCATCTGGTTGATATCAACCCAATCTACGGCAGCGGCTGGACGGGTTATACATGGAATAAGGAACTTTTTCCGGACCCGGCAGAATTTATGACATGGCTGCATAAGCATAATCTGAAAGTTACACTGAATGTACACCCTGCTGACGGTGTACGTCCGCATGAAGATGCGTATCGTGCGATGGCAAAGGAGCTTGGCAGAGACTGGGAGAATGAAGAATTCATCGATTTTGATATTACGGATGAGAAGTTCCTGCATGCGTATTTTAAATATCTGCATCATCCGAACGAAGAGGATGGTGTAGACTTCTGGTGGCTGGACTGGCAGCAGGGAAGTGAGACAAAGATTCCCGGACTTGATCCGCTGTGGATGCTGAATCACTATCACTATCTGGACAGTATGCGAAATGGAAAGAGAGGACTTACATTCTCGAGATATGCGGGACTTGGCAGTCATCGATATCCGATCGGTTTCTCCGGTGATACAATTATTACCTGGGAATCCCTGGATTTTCAGCCGTATTTTACTGCCAACGCGAGCAATGCCGGGTATGGGTGGTGGAGTCATGATATCGGCGGGCATATGTGCGGATACAAGGACGACGAGCTGTCAACACGATGGGTGCAGTTCGGAGTGTTTTCTCCGATTATGCGTCTGCACAGCTCTAATAGTCCGTTTACCGGAAAGGAGCCCTGGAATTATAATATGATTTCTGAACAGGTGATGAAGCGTTATCTGCGTCTTCGCCATGAGCTGGTACCGTATCTGTACACGATGAATTATCTCGCAAACAGTGAAGGGCAGCCTCTGATCCGCCCGATGTACTATCTCGAACCGGAGCAGAGCGAGGCATATGAAGTCCCAAATGAATACTATTTCGGAACTGAGATGATTGCATGCCCGATTACAAAGCCGATGGACAAGAAAGCGAAAGCGGCACCGTTTGAAGCGTGGATTCCGGAAGGAAAATGGTTCGATATATTTAACGGCATGGTATATAACGGAGGCAGAAAGCTTACGCTCTACAGGGGCATAGAGGATATTCCGGTACTTGCCAAAGCGGGAGCAATCGTGCCGATGGCCGATCTGACCGAGTACAGCAACAGCGTTGAGAACCCAGAAGCGCTGCGTATAAAGGTATTTCCGGGAGCAGACGGAAATTTCCGTATGTACGAAGATGATGGGACGGATGCGTATGCAGTTACAGACATGCAATGGAGATATGAAGAGGGCATGTTTGAAATCTGTGCAGTTCAGGGAAATATGGGGGCAGTGCCTGAGCGCAGAAGATATACGGTTGAGTTCTGCAGCATTTCTGCAGAACAGGTCACAGCTTTCATCGGAGATCAGGACGTACAGGCAGATGTCTCCTACTGTGAAAAGACTCATGTGCTGACTGTGAGACTTCCTGAGGCGGGAACGGAGAACCGTGTGCGTATCTGCTTTGGCAAAATGCCGCAAATTCAGGGCAGCGATATAGAGAAGAAGATGTTTGAGATACTTTATGAAGCGGAGATGGAGTATAATGTGAAGATGCGGATTTTCGATTATGTACAGGCTGGAAAAGATGCTCTGGAACTCATCGGATTTTTGCAGACCATGAAGCTGGAAGAGGGTATCCTGGGCAGATTACTGGAAATTCTGCTTGCATAAATAAATGTATTTTGAAAAATTCCTCCGCATATGGTACGATAATATCATATGCGGAGTTTTTCTGTGCATTTAAGGAGGAGACATATAGTGAGAATCAAAGAGGAAAAAGCAGTGTTCACTTTTCGGACGACGCTGCAGGCGATGCAGGCAGAACGTTCTCTGAAAGGAGCAGGCTGTCCGGGAAGGATTATTCCAGTGCCGCGGGATATCACAGCAGGCTGCGGGATGGCGTGGTGCGCTCCGGTACAGGAGCTGGACAGAACGGAGCGATTCCTGAAGGAGTCTGAACTTGTCTGGGAACAGACTTACCGCATGTTTCTGTAAGGAGGAGAAAAAATGGAGAAAACGATACAGTTCTGCCGCGGCGGAGGCTGTACGGCAAAATTGGGGCCGGGTGCGCTCGCAAGAGTGCTTGAGAAAATTCCAAGAGTGAAGGATGCAAATTTGCTGGTGGGCTATGACAGCAGTGACGATGCGGCGGTATACAGAATAAGCGAGGATCTTGCCATTGTGCAGACTCTGGATTTCTTTCCGCCTATGGTAGATGACCCGTACACCTTTGGGCAGATTGCGGCAGCGAATGCACTGAGTGATATTTATGCGATGGGTGCTGATGTGAAGACAGCACTGAATATCGTCTGCTTCCCGGAAGAGATGGATCTGAATATTCTGGGGCAGATTCTGCTCGGCGGAAGCGAGAAAGTGCAGGAGGCAGGCGGTTCTCTTGCAGGCGGACACTCAATACGCGATGCGGAAGTCAAGTATGGTTTATCGGTGATGGGAACGATTCATCCGGAGCATATTTTTAAGAACGATTCCTGTGAAGAGGGAGATGTGCTGCTGCTGACAAAGCCGCTCGGGACGGGGCTTATCTGTACGGCAGCGCGGGTTGGGATTGTGTCTGAGGATATTCTGGATAAAGCTGTTCAGAGTATGACAACACTGAATCGTACTGCGTCGGAGATTGTGAGAAAATATCACGTGCATGGATGTACAGATGTGACAGGATTCGGATTCCTCGGACATCTGTGCGAGATGATGGGAGAGAAGTATACGGCGCGGATTTCTGCAGAGAATATTCCATATCTTCCGGAGAGTCCCAAGTGCGTAGAGGAATTCTGCCTTACCGCTGCGGCTCAGCGAAACAGGAATCACGTCGAGGCAAAAGTGGTTTTCTGCGAAGACAGTTTTGTAACGGAAGAGATATTGTTTGACCCGCAGACATCAGGCGGACTGCTGGTAAGTCTGCCGCCGGATGATGCTGCCCGGGCAGAAAAAGAGATGGGCATGATGGGAATTCCCTGTGCCCGCGTAGGATATGTGGAGGCTCGGAAAGAGCACAGTGTAATGGTGGAGGGAAAAATCGTATGATGCAATTGGATATGAGAGGAAAGCAGTGTCCGATACCGGTTATTGAGACAAAGCATGCCATGGAAGCGGCAGGGCCGGGAGCTGAGGCAAGGATACTTGTTGATAATGAGATAGCAGTGCAGAATCTCGGAAAGCTGGCAAAGAGAAAGGGTTATCGGTTTGAGGCCAGAAAAGAGGGGGATCGGGAATACAGCGTGCAGCTGTTCTGGGAGGATGGTTCCGTGCAGCAGCAAGCGGAAGAAGATGCTGCCTCAAAAGAGTGTGCTGCGGACGTGAGAAGACGGGGAACCGTTGTGGTCCTCTCATCTGAGACGATGGGAGAAGGAAGTACCGAACTTGGCGCTGTCCTGATGAAGGGATTTGTTTATGCGCTGGCGCAGCAGGAAGTGCTTCCGGAGACTGTTCTGCTGTATAACGGCGGTGCAAAGCTTTCCTGCGAGGGAGCAGAGACAGTGGAGGATTTAAAAAGTCTGGAGGCACAGGGTGTGGAGATTTTAACGTGCGGCACTTGTCTGAACTACTATGGGCTTTCTGATCACCTTGCTGTTGGAAGTGTCACAAACATGTATGAGATTGCTCAGCGTATGACACAGGCAGGTCTCCTCGTAAAACCGTAAGGAGGAAAAGGAAGATGGAAAGAAGAGAACAGCTAATTGTCGTGAGAGGAGCCGGAGATCTGGCTACCGGAGTTATTCACAGGCTGCATCGCTGCGGATATCCGGTTCTGGCATTGGAGATCGCCCGTCCTGCTGCAATTCGCCGGAAAGTTGTTTTCTCAGAAGCAGTTTATAATGGAGAATGTACGGTGGAGAATGTACGCTGCCGCAGGGCGGCAAATGCCGGGGAGGCAATGGAAATTATAAGAACAGGCGATGTTGCGCTTCTGATCGATCCGAACGCAGAGTGTTTAAATGATGTAAAGCCCTGGGCACTTGTGGATGCAATTCTCGCGAAGAAAAATCTCGGAACAACCAAAGAAATGGCTCCCAGAACGATCGCACTGGGACCAGGATTTACTGCGGGAGAGGATGTACAGCTTGTCATAGAGACAAAGAGAGGGCATAATCTTGGAAGAATTATCCGGCAGGGAAGCGCTGCACCGAATACGGGTATTCCGGGAGTGATTGCAGGATACGGAAAAGAACGTGTGATCCATGCACCGGCGCAGGGGATTTTCGAGGGTGCGGCTGCTATTTCAGACACCGTGGAGCGAGGTCAGCTTATTGGGCAGATTGATACCGGCAAAGGTAAAGTTCCGGTCTGCGCATCGATTTCTGGAATCTTAAGAGGTATCCTTCCTGATGGATATCCTGTCTCAGAGGGATTTAAACTTGCGGATATTGATCCGAGACCGGAGGAACGCGAAAACTGTTTTACAATCTCGGACAAGGCGCGCTGCATTGCGGGTTCGGTGCTCGCCGGGCTCCTGGAATTAGAACTGGAGGACAAACCGTGATATATCTGGATGCTGCTGCGACAGGACTGTTAAAGCCGCCAAAAGTTGCCGAGGCGGTTGCTGACGCTGTCAGCCGAATGGGGAATGACTCGCGCGGAACGCATCCGGCGGCACTGTATGCCGGCCGCGTACTGCTGGAAACGAGAGAACGGCTTGCTGCGATGTTTGGCGCACAGGGAGCAGACTGCATTGCGTTTGCACTGAACGGAACGCAGGCCCTCAATACGGCAGTCAAGGGACTGCTGCATCCCGGCGACAGGGTAATCACAACCGTCATGGAGCATAACAGTGTGCTGCGCCCGATCTATGAGATGGAGGAATATGGAGTTGCTCTCACGGTTATTGGATGCTGTGACCCGCTGCTCTCTCAGGGAGTTTTAGATATAGAGGCACTGGAGCGAGCAATTGTTCCGGGGGTGCGGGCCGTATTCTGCACGCATGCCTCAAACGTGACGGGCAACGGCAATGATATTCGAAGGATCGGGCAGAAGTGCAGAGAGAACGGTGTACTTTTCGTGGTAGATGCCTGCCAGAGCGCAGGTACACTTAAGATTGATATGGAACGGGACTGTATCGACATACTCTGCTTTACAGGTCATAAGGGACTGATGGGGCCGCAGGGGACAGGCGGTATCTGTGTGCGCCGTGATATTGAAGTTCATCCGCTGCTCACAGGGGGCAGCGGAATTCAGACTTACAGTAAAGTTCATCCGAGGATAATGCCTTCTGCGCTTGAAGCAGGCACACAGAATGGACACGGAATTGCGGGACTGCTCGCGGCCCTGGAGGAGATCGACAGGATAGGGATGGAAAAGATTAGAGAAAAGAAAGAGAAGCTTGTCCGCCTGTTTGTACGCAAGGTGCAGAAAATTCCGGGTATACAGATGTACGGAGATTATGATCTGCCGTTTAGAACTGCTGCTGCTGCGCTGAATCTTGGAGATGAGGATTCCGGTTTTGTGAGCGCGTGGCTGGAACAGGAGCGGGAAATCTGTACCCGCAGCGGGGGACATTGTGCTCCGCTGATGCACGAAACACTTGGAACAAGAGAACAGGGTGCTGTGCGATTCAGTTTTTCGTACTACAATACAGAGGAGGAAGTTCTGGAGGCTGCAGATGCTCTGAGAGAACTGTCGCAGCTTTGCGGATACTGAGAAAAAACATGAAGATATGGATGTATGAAAATGGGATATCCCA
>CALWBA010000137.1 GCA_944375815.1 uncultured Lachnospiraceae bacterium
CACGCTTTCTTTCTTGTATGCCATACATTCTTCCTCCCTATATTCTCGAGATTAATTCTCTTAAGCTCCGTTCCACCTGATCCGTGTGATACGGGCACATCCCGTAGATCTCAGGCTTGGCGTTATCCATAGCCACCGGATAGCCTACACCCTCAAGCATCTCCTTATCGTTGTAATTATCCCCGAATGCCATACACTCGTCAGGCGCTATTCCCAGATGCTCCTGCAGAACTTTCAGCGCTCTTCCTTTGTGTACGCCTTTTGGGGTAAAATCGAGCCATTCCAGACCGGAGACAACCGCCTGTACACGATCGCCGAAGCGCTCCTCCCAATAGCTGCGTATATCGTCCACTCCCGTTTTCTGATAGATCGAGATTTTAAAATATTCTTCCCGGACTGCAAAAATATCATCCACAACTGTGACATTATTTTTCACTATATCACGTATCCTGTGCAGATAAGACTCCTCTTTGGGCATCAGATAACTCGTATTGACACCGGAGAGCAGAATCTCCGCTCCCTCAGTCTCCCAGATGGCGTGCAGCAGCTCCTGTCCTGTTGCCCGGTCCATCACATCCTTATGCAGCAATTCACCCCGGAAAAAGGAAAGACAGCCGTTCTCGCAGATATATCCCAGCCTGTCGGCAATCGGTGCGAACAGTCTCTGCAGATTCGCATACTGTCTTCCGCTTGCCGGTACAAAAATAATCCCTTTATCCATCAGCTGTTCGATCAGCCCGCATGTTTCCTTCCTTAACTTCTGACTTCCATTCTGTAAGAGCGTCCCGTCCAGGTCGCTCGCGATAAGCTTTATCATCGCCTTTCTCCCTCCTGCAGCATAAGCAGCTCTTTTGGACTTTCTATAATAACATCCGCGTGATTTTCCTGCAGTTCTTCCCTTGTACGGAATCCCCAGAGGACGCCGACCGTGTACATGCCGGCTGCCTTTCCGGTCTGCATATCGGTATTGGTGTCACCCGCATAGATACATTCTTCCGGCTTTACCCCGAACTGCCCGGCAATCAGAAGCGGGCCATCCGGAGCGGGTTTTCTCGGAATCTCAGGCTTTTGGCCGAGTACCGCGTCAAAGATCTCCCTGCCAAACAGCCCTTCCACACAGCCGACCGCCGCTTCATGCGGCTTATTCGAACAGACTGCAAGCTTTACCCCTCTGGATTTGAGCTCTTTGAGTGTCTCTGTTATCCCTTCAAACGGCTTTACGTGATACAGCGGATCCTTTCGGAATACGTCGCGGTACATCTGCTGCGCTTCTTTCAAGTTTTCTTTCCTGCCGTGCGCCGCAGCAAAGCACCTCTCCATAAGCGCATCCCCTCCGTCTCCGGCAAAATACTTAAAGTCTTCCACCGGCTGCGGCTCCATATGAAAATGTTCAAGAACCTGGTTCGACACATGCGCAATAGACTCCAACGTGTCCGCAATCGTCCCGTCCAGATCAAATATACAAGCTTTATACAATCTTGGTCTCTCCTTTGCAAGCAATGTTAAGGCGCACTTTTATCCAATAATGCGCGCTCTCTTATAATAGTATAGCTTTTTCTTGACGGCGCCGCAAGATAAAACAACAGGATTCCAACTTTTTATGCGAATAAGCCTTTCCTTTTCCATAAAAAAGCAGTATAATAGGTTCAGCTTTCCACTTGACAGCAGAAAGCCCGTGTTTTTGGGAATACTTACTGTATCATTATTACGTTCCGAAAGGAGTATGGAGATTATGTCTAAGAAATTTGGCAAGATATTGGGGTTTGCCGCTGTAGCTGCAGCGGTAGGAGCAGCAGCCGCCGCTTTTATTACGAGAGACAAGCGCAGCAGAAACAGACTGGAAGACGACTTTGAAGATTTCACTGATGAATTTGAAGACGATGACGAGTGCGCATCCTGCTTAAATGCAGAGCGGACATACACAACGCTTCCGAAAGACGGTGTGAAAAAATCCGAGGAAGAAGCTTCCGACGACGAGGCGGAGGACGAGACTGAGGAAGAGACTGCTGATACCGAAGACGCATCTGCTGAAGATACGGAAGATGACGAAGAAGAAAAATAAGTAATCGCATATCCATGACAAAAGGGGCTGTAAAATGCAGCCCCTTTTGTCATGCCTTTTTATCCATACTCCACGCTTCCTCAAGCGCATCTGCTGCCTGCTCTAATTCTTCCAGCCTGAGCGTGGAGTAGCCCAGCAGAACTGCTTCCCCCTCATACCGCTTCTGTCCCTCCATCCGGTAACGGCTGATTCCGTACACACGGATCCCGTTCTGGGCTGCACGCTGTACTGCCTCCTGTTCCGTCATTCCGTTGACAAAGTGCACCACGAGATGAACGCCTGCCTGTTCGCCGGATACACGGCAAATGCGTTCCATTTTCCGCAGTCTGCTGAGCATAAGGTCATGTTTTGCCTTATATACTGCACGCATCCTGTTCAGATGGCGCTCAAAATGGCCTCCCCGCAGGAACTCCTCCATGATCTTCTGATCCACACGTGATACAGTGACGGAAAAAAGAAGCCCCTTTTCCCGGTAGATCTTTAAGAGACCGGGCGGCAGAACCATGTAGCTGATGCGGATGGAAGGGGCAATAGATTTTGAAAACGTTCCAAGATAGATCACACGTCCCGCGGTGTCAAAACCCTGAAGTGCCGGAATCGGTTTGCCCTTATAACGGAATTCACTGTCATAATCGTCTTCAATAATATACCGTCCCTCTGCCCTGGCTGCCCAGGACAGCAGCTTCATTCTGCGCCGCAGCGGCATTACAATGCCTGTGGGGAACTGGTGCGAAGGCATCACATACGCCACATCCGCCCCCGATTTCTCAAGCTCCTCCACAAGCATTCCGCTCTCATCCATTCCCACGCTTCTGACATCGCAGCCCATCGCCTCCAGGCAGTGCCCTGCCGTGCAGTACGTAGGATTTTCCATCGCAATGATTCCCTTTCCATTCATAAGCACATGCAGAAGCAAAAGAAGGTAATCATTTCCCGCCCCCACAACAATCTGCTCGGGCGTGCAGTTTACGCCTCGTGCATAGTGCAGATAATTCGAAAGCGCCTCGCGAAATCCGGGTTCTCCCTGAGGCTCTCCGAGCTGAAAAAGCTGAGGATTCTCCTCGGACAAAACCTCTTTGGAAATTTTTCTCCAGATATTGTGCGGGAATCCGTCCGGATCAATCCCGCTCACAGCGAAATCATACCGGTACCTCTCCTCTTTTTGCTGTCTGCATTCCTGCCTCTTGGGCTCCTTAAATTCCATATGGCACAGCCCTTCCAGGCTGCATACATAATATCCTTTATACGGCACGGATTCAATGTATCCCTCCGACAGCAGCTGTTCATAAGCCAGGTCTACCGTACTTCTGCTGACCTGCAGATTCGCGCTCATCCTGCGGGATGACGGCAGTCTCTCTCCCGCTGGAATTCTGCCGCTTTGGATCTCCTGCCGGATATGCTGATAGATCTGCTCATACAGCGGTTTGTGCGACTTCGTGTCGAGACTGATCGCCAGTTCCTGCATTCTTTTAACCTCCTTATAAAGAAAACGCAGGGCAAGCCTGCTCCTGCGTTTCCTAAAAATCAGTTTTCCGTTATTTCGGCAGCTTAAATGAGCTTTTCAGTGATACAATTCTGTTAAATACCAGCGCATCCGGTCTGGAATCATGAGAATCCACACAGAAGAAGCCGTTTCGCACGAACTGGAAGCTGTCGTAAGCTTCTGCGCCCGCGAAGTTGGACTCCACGTAGCAGTCCTTTAATACTGTCAGAGAATTCGGATTTAAGTTCAGGGAACCGTCCTCATTATAAACGCCCTTCTCCTCATCAATGATGTTTTCATACAGACGGCACTCTGCTTTCAGCGCTTTCTCTGCGCATACCCAGTGAATGGTACCCTTTACCTTTCTGCCGTCCGGAGCGTTGCCGCCGCGGGTCTGCGGATCATAAGTACAATGTACAACTGTGATATTGCCGTTCTCATCCTTCTCAAATCCGGTACAGGTAACAAGGTAAGCATTCATCAGACGCACCTCATTGCCCGGAAACATACGGAAATACTTTCTCGGAGGAATCTCCATGAAGTCCTCTCTCTCAATATACAGCTCTTTTCCGAAAGGAATCTTACGGCTTCCGAGACTCTCATTTTCCAGATTGTTCGGAGCATCCAGATACTCGATTTCACCCTCCGGATAGTTATCTATCACAAGCTTCACAGGATCCAGAACAGCCATCATACGCGGTTTTTTGAGCTTTAAATCCTCACGGATACAGTACTCGAGCATCGCGTAATCTACAGAACTGTTTGCCTTGGAAACACCGCACAGCTCCACAAATTTACGGATAGACTCCGGCGTAAATCCGCGGCGGCGCAGTGCTGCGATGGATACCAGACGCGGATCGTCCCATCCGTCCACAATTCCTTCCTCTACGAGCTTCTTGATATATCTCTTGCCTGTCACCACATTTGTCAGGTACAGTTTGGCAAACTCGATCTGCTTGGGCGGATGCGGATACTCCAGTTCTCTTACCACCCAGTCATACAGCGGGCGGTGATCCTCAAACTCCAGTGTACATATTGAATGTGTCACACCTTCAATAGCGTCCTCAATCGGATGAGCAAAATCGTACATAGGATAAATACACCATTTGCTGCCGGTTCTGTGATGCTCCATATGGGCTACACGGTAAATAACCGGGTCACGCATGTTAATGTTCGGGGATGCCATATCGATCTTCGCACGCAGAACTCTCGTTCCGTCCTCAAACTCGCCGTTCTTCATGCGCTCAAACAGGTCCAGGTTCTCCTCCACACTGCGGTTTCTGTATGGGCTGTCTTTGCCCGGCTCCGTCAGCGTACCGCGATACTCACGGATCTGATCAGCCGTCAGATCGCAGACATAAGCTTTCCCCTTTTTAATCAGTTTAATCGCTGCCTCATACATCTGATCAAAGTAGTCGGATGCAAAAAACAGTCTGTCCTCCCAGTCCGCTCCGAGCCAGCGCACATCGGCCTCGATGGATTCCACGAATTCCACCTTCTCCTTTGTCGGGTTCGTATCGTCAAAACGCAGGTTAAACTGTCCGTTATATTCCTGGGACAGTCCGTAATTCAGTAAAATAGATTTCGCATGTCCGATATGCAGATACCCGTTCGGTTCCGGCGGGAAACGGGTACAGATTTTGTCGTAAGCGCCCTCTGCAAGATCCTTCTCAATAATCTGCTCAATAAAATTTTTGGAAACAACTTCTTTTTCTTTGGAAACGATTTCTGGTTCCATGCCTCTCCTCCTCAATTTGTAAAAATAGAAGTTCTTAGACTAAGTTACATGATACCATAAAATACAGGGTTTTCAAAGGATTTTTTTCTGTATTCCGGCTTTGTTTCCTACATTCTGAACTTTTTTCTTACTTCCTGAGTCAGTTCTTTTCCTTTAAAAATACCCAGCCCCAGCAAAAACAGTATGCTGATTCCGGAACAGATTACTGACGGATAATGATTGCCGACAACTCCCGCAAGAAACAGAATCGCCGGAAGGCAGCCGAAGGCAGAGGCCTGAACCAGATAAAACAGGTATTCGTCTGATTCCAGTCTGCAGACTCTGGAAACAATAAACAAAGAAATCAGCGTCACCAGTGATGCCAGCGGAATCACAAAATCTACCGACCACCCATACCATCCCGTAAAAATATCCCATAGAACCGCTGCTATGGATACGATCAGAAGCTGCCACATCCCGTTTTTCAGAATATTGCGGCGTTTTTTATATCCCACCATTACAAACATCCACACGCAGAAGATCCCGGCTGTCGAATAACCTGCCCCCAGAAAATCCGGAGGCAGCAGAAAATTCAGCATCCAGAATAAGATAATCGCCGCACCGCAGACAAACGTAAAAATCTTTATCCCCAGCTTTTCTTTCTGAGCCGCATCTTCCGCATGTCCAGGGAACTCATTTTTCTCTTCCCGCACTTTGATTCCTTCTTCTCTCAGAATCCTTGCGAAATTTCTCTGAATACTCTCACTTAACAGCTTGGAAGTAAAAGCCAGTGACATCTCGTCTCCGTAAGAGCAGGAACAGAGCTGAAGTTTATCCGTACTGGTAAAAAAGCCGAAACGCTTAATATAGCGGTCATACTCCGGAGCCATTTCAACTCTTCCAATATTCGAGTAGATCGCCGTAATACTTCTTCCCCCCAGTGTGGTACCGGCGAGCAGAAACAGATTTTTTATCTCCAGCGGCACCGCCCGAAGCAGCGGATTCTTCTCCAGACGCACCAGCTCGCTCATTTTATCTTCTATCTTCTCTTTAACCAGTTCTTCCTCAAAAACCGTCTTCAGATGCCGGATCACATCCTGCATTGTGGTTGTACGCTCAAACTGATATCCCGCTTCAATCCATCCAAAGAAATTTGTCATGGAACTGGATGGAAAATAATTGCGCAGGTTCACAGGAATCATCAATGTAATCGGTTTTCGAATCCGGCTTTTCGGAATTTCTTCATAAATCGCATAAAGCAGAACAGCTGCCAGAAAAACAGTGATGGAAACCCCATATTCTTTTGCTTTTCTGTGTACATCCTCGGTTGAAAGCAGAAGTTCCACAATAGACATTTCCCACTGCTCCCTTTTCTCTCCCCTTAACTGGCAGGAAGATCTGGCTTTTTTTCTGGGACTTCCCTTTTTCCCGGAATAATACTGTGAGAAGCTGTCCTCTTCAAGATCACTGAATGTGATCTCTTTTTCTTCAGTAATCGCCGGAAACTTTTCCCCGGGATAACGGGCCCGCAGATAATTACTTACCAGTTCTTTCAGAAACAGCATCGCGCCTGTTCCATCCGTCAATCCGTGAAACACTTCAAAATTAATTCTGTTATGATAATAGCTCACCTCAAACAGCAGACTCTTCTGATCCGGCACATACAGCTTGCTGCAGGGAGGCCTTTCTTCCTTTTTTACTTTCACGGGCAGGTTTCTCTGCTCCATATAAAACCAGAAGACACCTTTTCGAAGCACCGATCGATAAAGGGGATATTTTTCAATGGTCTGCTCTGCCGCTTTCTGCAGGCATTCTTCCCTGACCTCATCGGTCAGCTGACAATAAAACCGAAACACTCTCGTATCTTTTTTTCCTGTCGCTGCCGGAAAAGCCTGCGCCGCATTATCCAGCTTTCTCCACTTTGACTGTTTCGCCTCTCTCATGAATCAATCCTCCTTACCATCCGGCTTATACTTTTCCAGAAATTCATTGATATACGCGAAACTTTCCTGTACATGCAGATGTGAGATTCCCAGCGCAAAGTATCCGTGAAGTGCCCCGGGGATCCTGTGAACCTCCACCTGATTTCCCGCATCTGCCAGCTTTTTCCCATATGCCTCGCCTTCGTCCCTCAGCGGATCAAATTCTGCAGTCAGAATCAACGTATTCGGAAGGTCTGACAGATCTTCCGCCAGAATCGGCGCAAAATAAGGATTCTCCCGGTCTTTCTCATCTCTCTCATACAGCTTCAGATAGTCTTCCATTTTTACACTGGTAAGAAGATATCCCGTCCCGTTCTACCGTACAGACGGATACGGCGAAGCTTGCGTATAACAGTTGTTGACCGCCGGATAGATCAGGATCTGTCTCTTCGGGAAAAAATCCTTTCGGTCTCTGCCCATCATTGTCACTGCCGCTGCCAGATTTCCGCCTGCACTGTCTCCCATAACCGTGATACGCTCCGGCGGAATATCCGGCAATATTTTCCCTGAGAACATCGCACCGGCTGCCGCATAACAATCCATCAGCCCTGTCGGAAAGCGATGCTCCGGCGCCAGACGGTATTCTACAGACACCACCAGCTGACCGGTAGACTGAGCCATTCTGGAACATACGCGATCATAGTTCTCCACGCTCTCCGTTGTCCAGCCTCCTCCATGGAAAAAGAGAATCGCTGACTTTTCCTGTTCCTCCTGCATTCTTTTCTCTGAGGGAAAATAGAGACGGATCGGCACTTTATAATCTCCGTTATAAACTTCTGTATCCAGTGTTTTCAGGAAAATACGCAGGGGATCCAGTTTTTTCAGGTCCGCAATCTTCCTTGATGCCTCCACATCTATATTTCCATAAGACAGAGCCGCTAAAATCGCTCTCATTGCTTTTGTCATCCTGTTTCTCCTTCAGCATTTTCACAGTTCCTTCATCTTTCCGCTCTTTTTACCATACTGTTTCTCAGAACATCACTGCATCCATCCAGCAGCAAAAAGATTCCAAAGATGCGGATCGCTGCAGCTGCTGCCTCAAATGGATAGGCCGCCAGAAAAATGCCCAGCAAAAGAGGAAGCACTGCGGACAGAATTCCCATCCCTCTCACTTCTCCGCCCCAGTTCCACATACTCTTTACCAGAGGGATCTTTACCAGCCCGTCCAGAATCAATAATGCTCCTGTCACAAACGGCAAAAAAGATAGTACAAACTCCGGTTTAAAAAAGCTGATTCCGCTCAAAATCAGAAATACTGCCGCACCTATAAGGTTTCCGTTTCCTCCCATATGGTGCTTCCTTGCCCTTAAGCCTTTCCAGGCATGGGACAGAGCAAGGATCAGAACAACTGCTGCAAAACCTCTTGTAAAAATAGTCCCGCTCACTCCCGGGTAGATGGTCAGCAGAATTCCCAGAACAATCATAGCAATTGCAATTCCTATTGATGATAACCGGATTTCATAATATTTTTCCATACTCTGCTTCTCCTAATTTAATCTGTTTATTTTCTGTTCTTTCATCAGTTCAAAAATCCTCAGTTCTTTGCTTTCCAGATCTTCGTTGTGCATCCTGACTTCCTGAATCTGATTGTTTTCATAAGTTTTGTAATAAAAAATTCCTTTCTCCGCATTGACACAGCAGGAATATGTCGTGATATCGTACTTGCCCTCCTCTGTCACGACCGATCCTTTCACCATGGCAACACCATCCAGAATATGGAAAAACTGTCCTACATTGGATAGCTCATCCTGATCCGTACTGGAATTCCATTTCAGAAAAGCTGCTTTTATAAACCGGGAAACCGGTGAAAAGTCTCCCGGAAGTCCAATAGCTCCCATTCCCTGTCCCAAAACCGGGAGCTCCAAGTCCTTCGCAAACCTGTTCTCAGGAACTCTGCTCATCAGATTCTGATAATTGCTCAGATGAACCTGATAATAAGGAAACGGAGGATTATTCGTCAAAACACCGTATTTATTTTCGTAGATATGGACTCCGTCTTCCACCGCTTCCACTACAATGGCAGAATTCCTGTCTGCAATCATCCAATGCAGCGGTGCCAGAGGAAGTTCTGCGGCAAACGGTATATTCAGAAGATTCACTTCTTCCAGAAGCTTTCCAGCCTCTTCCACGGTAGCACACTGACCCAGGATCCAGGGAATCAGTTCATAGGGCGCTACATTCTTTTTCTGATCCATTCTGTCTTTATAAACCGCATTCCCCGGAAAGTTCAATCCGGCAATTCCCAATCCCTTTTCATTGACTGCTTCTGCGTACAACGGGTAATTTCCATGCACGGCCGCCATTCCTATCATCGCATAATGCTGCTCCAGATCCAGCAACTCCCGGAATGAAAACCTGTAATTTCTCGGCGTGATAACCACCTTCTCCCCGAACGCATACTCCAGATCCAGATTCCTTCCAAAATAAAAATCTCCATTTTCGTAAGTAATACATGTGCACATCTGATTACGTCACCTCATTTTTCTTTTTATTTATAAGTAGTATATTTTATTATATCACCCTCTCATATTTTTGCACACTTTATTTTCATATTATGATAAATCTGAAAAAAAGCACCCGTCAGACTGCTCTGACAGATGCTTATCCCGATGGGTATATATCATACTTCTGTTACTGCAGGTTGTATTCCATCCACATCCTTGTCTGTTCGAACCCTATTGCCTCATAAAACTCTATGGCGGATTCATTAAACGCCCATACATCTAATTCTATTTTCGTCAGTTCCCTTTTTTCAGCATCGACTTTCATAAATTCAAACAGTTCTCCGGCAACACCCTGGCGTCGAAACGATTCATCTACAGCAATTTCCTGAACATGGTAAAACTTTCGCTCCATCGTGTATGGTGTTTCCGGTTTGCATACATACTCCACACATGCCATACCGCAAATCACGCCATCTCTTTCAGCGACCAGAATATTACTGTTTTCTCCATTTATCAATGTGTACGCCAAATCCTTCAGTTTCCGGTCAAATCCAGCTTTAAAGACATCCGGGCGTCCTACCGCATGAATCTCATTCACCTGTTTCCTCAAATCATTTATTTTTTCAATATCCTTTTCCGTTCCAAAACGAACCATCTTATACTACCGTCTTTCCGCCAGTTCAAACGCAAAAAAATACACCAAACATTTGATATGTCTGGTGCATTCATCCGCATACGGTTATTCAGCAAGATTATATGAAAACAGAATCCACATTATCCGAACTTCCTGCACAGACATATCAGACCTACCTGCTGCAACTGTGCATCCTTTTTCGGATTCTTTACAGTTACAGACGAGTACGTCCGTAATACATGTACATATCATTCATTGTAAAATGTAAATTCTGCATTGTATGGCTCTCCTTAATTTTTTTCCCCATTATAGTTCCAATAGAGGAATTTGTCAACCTGTCTGTTTTCTTGAGTTTCCGCAGAATTATCCCCCTAAGACTAATCTGCTGCGTTTTGTTATCCACAACTTTCAAAAAATGGCCAAAATATAAGGAATCCTGTTCCTTTTTGATGTAAAATTAAGCTGTCAAACAAAAACCTTACTAAACAAAAAGAAAGGGGATTCCT
>CALWBA010000138.1 GCA_944375815.1 uncultured Lachnospiraceae bacterium
GTTGTCATACCGGCGGCAAGCCTTAAATCTTCTTTTCTCATATCACGCTCTAACAGTGTGTGCCAGAGTGGTTTATAGCTGATGTGCATATTGTTTTCCTGCCTTTCTATCCATACCACCGGGGCGGTTGCCCCGGCAGGAACTTTTCTCTTATTATAACACCAATCTTGTGAAATCACAATTTATTCTTGTATCCTGCCGCTGATACCGTCTGGATTGGTTTTTCCTTTCTTTTTGTTCCCTTTAATTAGCCATGAGCTGCTTGATACCCAAAGTAAGGACTATATCGTAGATGATATTATCAGCTTGATGGAAGAAAGGGGTATCCAACTATGATTTTATATCATGGCTCCTATCTGGAGATTCAAACATCGCGGCAAAAACGGAATTGTTTCCCGTTACTGCTTTGATGAAAAAGCTTATCAGGAACTCAAAATTTTGAAATTTGAAAGCTATTCTGAAGAATGGCTCGACTTCATTTTGAAATGCAGAATCGGAAACGATATAACAAATATGTTTAAGAACACAGAATGCTCTTGATGAATACCTGCACTACGAAGGGAGTGAACAGATTTGACCGCTAATCCTATTCTATTACAGAAAAAATATGTCCGAATTATCGAACAATTTTCTGAAAAAGAAAACCTGTCCTTGGATGATGCCCTGAGCTTCTTTTATCACTCAACCATTTACCGTCTTATCAGTGAAGGAGTATCTGATCTGCATTGTATGAGCGATGAGTATTTGACAGAGGAACTGATTTCCGAATATAAAGGTAAATGGTAAATAACTTGTCATTTGGAGAAAACATGGGAATCTGATGCTCTTGGGCTTTGATTACATTAGCCGCGCTTTGATACATGCTTCCCGGAATTTCACTCTTGCACCCCTTACGTATCTAAGCTATACTTAAATTATTATTTCCTACAGGAGGTATCCCATGATTATTAAAAACGGTTTCCTTATTGATCCCGCTTCCCGTACTGAAAGAAAGGCGGATATTCAGATTAAGGACGGAGTTATTCAAAAGATTGCAGATCAGATCGAGGCTTCGGACAGCGAAGAAGTCATTGACGCAAACGGACTTACTGTCGCTCCCGGATTGATTGATACGCATATTCATTTCCGTGATCCGGGATTTACTTATAAAGAGGATCTTCACACAGGAGCGATGGCTGCGGCACGCGGAGGCGTGACCACAGTAATCTGCATGGCTAATACGAAGCCCACAGTGGACAACGTGGCTGTGCTTGAAGATATTTTAGAGCGTGCCAAAAGTGAAGATATCCGCATCCTGCAGGCTGCGGCAGTATCCTGCGGCTTAAAGGGCGAGGAACTCACGGATATGAAAGCACTCAAAGACGCCGGCGCATGCGGCTTTACTGACGACGGAATTCCCCTGCGCAATGCATCCTTCCTCTATGAGGCAATGCAGAAAGTGCGCGAGCTCGATCTTCCCATCAGTCTGCACGAGGAGGACCCCTCTTTTATAAAGAATAACGGTATCAACCACGGAACTGTCTCTGAGCAGCTCGGCATTTACGGTTCTCCGTCCATTGCGGAGGAATCGCTTGTGGCCCGCGACGGCATGCTTGCTCTGTCTTCCGGCGCACACGTAGTGATCCAGCATATCAGTTCCGGACGCTCTGTAGACCTGGTGCGTATGTATAAATCCATGGGTGCAAACATCCACGCTGAGGCTACACCGCACCACTTTACGCTCACAGATGAGGCTGTGGCTGAGCACGGAACACTTGCCAAAATGAATCCTCCCCTGCGCTCTGAATCTGATCGCTGCTCTATCATCCAGGGACTGCAGGACGGCACCATTGATCTGATCGCAACAGATCACGCTCCCCACAGTGCGGAAGAAAAGTCACGACCCATCACAGAGGCACCGAGCGGTATCATCGGTCTGGAGACCTCTCTGGCTCTCGGCATTACATTTCTCGTGCGCCCCAAACATCTCGGACTGATGGAACTTCTTGAAAAAATGACGGTCAATCCCGCAAGACTCTATCGTCTGCCCTACGGCACCATCGCGGAGGGCGCAGCAGCAGACCTGGTTCTCTTCGATCCTCAGGAGCGCTGGACGGTTCAGGATTTTGCTTCGAAATCTTCCAACTCACCGTTTGTGGGATGGGAACTTTACGGAAAAGTGAAAAAGACGATCTGCCGCGGAAAGGTTGTATATTCCGACTGACAAAGTTACACCCGACCATTATATCTCTCTTATGGAGAACTCATAAATGATGATACAGAATACAGAATGCGGGATAATAATAACAGAAACAGACCGCCTTATAATTAGAGAAATGGTTCCGTCTGATTTAGACTCATTGTGCAAAATAATGTGTGATGAGGAAGTGATGAAAGCAGCTTACGAAAGCGCTTTCAGCGTGGAAGAAGTGCAAGGATGGCTCAACAGACATCTGAAAAGATATGAAGATTATGGTTTTGGACTTTGGGCTATTGTATTAAAAGAAACAGGCAAAATGATTGGCCAATGTGGTCTGACTTTGCAAAGCTGGAATAATGAACAAATTTTAGAAATAGGATATTTATTTCAAAAATCGTATTGGCACAACGGATATGCGACAGAAGCAGCTATTGCCTGCAAGAAATACGCTTTTACTGTTCTTAATGCAAGCAGCGTGTATTCTATTATCAGAGACACACATATAGCTTCTCAAAAAGTTGCTATAAGAAATGGCATGAGAGTTATTGATAAAGCTACCAAAAACTTCAGACATATTGAAATGAACTTTTCGCTTTATGGTGTAGATAATACTAAAATTTAATACATAAAAATATATTCTCATTCCAAACAGGGGCTGGAGTGGCTTGTAAAAAGCCACTCCAGCCCCTGACCTTCTCAGTCTCCGACTCCAAAGTCTGTTTTTTCATATAATACTTCCACTGCAGGATCATCCAGAAGCCACGCATATGTTTCCATAAACCAGTCCACAAGCTCCTGATCCCGTTTGACATCGGTGGAGTTATCGGTAAACACATTGACGGTTCCCAGCTCAAAATGCTCCTTCAGCATACGGATATCGTAGTCAATCATCTCTTTAGTCTGTCCCTTGATTCCGACCATAAGACATGGGGAATCAAAGTATTGCCTCACTTCTTCCGGTGAGTGGAAATCGGCATGTTTATTCAGATATCCTTCACGGAATTCTTCGTTAAAAGTCTCGACTCCGATCTTAAATGTGATCGGAATTCCCATAAAATCTCTCATCTGCTGAAGCCTGTTCCGGTACATCCAGTGTGCCTCAAAGAACAGGCGTTGAATCTTCTTTTCCCGGATAATTGTGCGGATCAGTTCAAGAGTTTCCTCCGGCAGTTCAAAACAGCTTCCGGAATTGATAACCTCCAGAACGCCTAACTCCCCTGTAACCTTTGAGAGTACCTCGGCATTTAACGCCAGCATCTCTTCCCGGTCTCTGGAGTTATCATCGATATAGTCGCAGAAACGGCATTTTCCCCATGCACAGGGACGGCTTTTGAGCAGAACAATTTCTCTCTGATTTTTGTTTGTTATACGATTATAACGCTCCACGAGTGTTTCCTCCGTTTTTATGCATTCTGAACTGTGCCGGAAGCGCACGAACCAGAACCGCCGCAAGGGCAAGACACGCGAACCGGTCCAGATAATCGGTCAGTGCCTGAACGGCACACACGCTTGCCGTCAGATTCAGTCCCATTCCGTGGAGAAGCTGAACCAGTATGGTGGATCCTGAGGAAGTGATGCCTCCGAATAAAAAGGCTGTCACACAAGAGCTCACTACAGTTCCCGGCAGGGATACGATAACAGCCGCAGGAAACAGACGCAGCAGATGAAGCTTTCCGTCCTGTATAATCCGGATCTTCTGGAATACGAGTCCTGCAAGTGCTCCGGTAATGAGCTGAACCGGCAGATAATACAGCGCGTACGGATCTGTTGTGACACCGTTTAAAAGTGCACTCACCGCACCGGGAATCATACCCCACAGCGGTCCGAACAGCGCACCTGCCGTCATGGTACCGATAGAATCCAGGTACAGCGGAAGCCGCAGCATCAGTGCCAGATTTGCTCCAATAATATTTACAACGGCCAGAACCGCCAGCGCGCACAGCTGCGCAGATGTAATTTTCTTCATCGCATTACCCTCCCCATTAATCCTTCAAGCACCTGTTCCTCACACGCTCCGATCACGCGCGTAAAGAAAAATTTCATAAACTTCACGGAATCCGTCTTTGTCAGTATAACGCTGTTCTTTTCTCTCTTCCAGAAGTCGTGATCATCCACTACTGTCTGTCCCAGACAGATTCCCTCTGTCTCAACCTCTGTATGCGCCGCAAAACCGCTGCACATTGTGCGGTCGATAAAGTACGCCACAGCCAGCGGATCGTTAATCACACAGCCGATAATTCCCTCCTGTTTCCAGTGGAAATCGAAATAAAATCTCGTAATTCTGCGGATAAATTCTCCCCTTTCCGGATTCAGGCACTGCATATACTCCAGCAGATTCGGCGTCAGCACAATCTCTCTTGTGACATCCAGGCCGATCATATGTATCTGCTTTCCGGTAAGCGTTGAGAACGCCTCATAGACTTCCTTTGCCGCATGCGGATCGCACCAGTAATTGTACTCCGCTACCGGGGAACAATTGCCGTGGCTCTTATAGCTTCCTCCCATAGATACCAGCTCGTCAAGCCCCGCAAGGCTGTCCGGATACTGCCTGATCAGACTCGCTATATTTGTCATCGGTCCCAATGCAATAATGGAAATCTTTTTTTCATCCGGTGCTTCTGCCGCGTCTCTGAGTGTCCGGGCAAGAAACTGTACCGCGCCCTCGCTGGGGCGTATTTCTGTAACTTGTGGATAATGAGATTCTCCAAGCCCGTCATCGCCATGTGTATCCATAGCGTCCACATATGTGCGAACAAGAGGGCTCTGCTCTCCGATAAAGACCGGTATGTCCGTTCTGCCCATCATCTTTAAAACCTTCAGGGCATTCTCAGCACCCATGTGTGCCGGGACATTACCGCAGACAACTGTGATACCCAGGATCTCAAGTTCAGGTGACGAAACCGCCAGCATCAGCGCTAAAGCGTCGTCAATACCCGGATCACAGTCTATAATGACTTTTTTTGCTGCATTCATTCTCCAATCTCCTTTTCTTTTCTGATATTTCCGCCGTACAGCGGTATGAGATACTTGGTTTTTTATACTGGGAAGTTCACGAACCAGTCCGAAACAGTATGAAAACGGCTTCGTTTACATAAATGCAGCAATGAGTATACCACACATTTTTCCAAAAAGGAACCCCTGAAAATACTTTATACTCACAGAAACCTTTTTTATACAACAAAAAAGCGAAGCACTTCTGCGCTTCGCCTTTATATACCTTCAAAACCGCATACACTTAAACATCATTCTTAACCGTTTTGTAAACATGAACCTAAGGAAGTTCATTCTCACTTTGTTCGAATGAACGACCTTCGCACTAACCTCGCAGCTTCGCGTTCCACGCTCGTGCTCGCTAAGTGCTTAGGTCAAGCCCTCGACCGATTAGTATTAGTCAGCTCCATGCATTGCTGCACTTCCACCTCTAACCTATCTACCTCGTCGTCTTCAAGGGGTCTTACTTCTTTCGAATGGGATATCTCATCTTGAGGG
>CALWBA010000139.1 GCA_944375815.1 uncultured Lachnospiraceae bacterium
GGATGGACTTTTTTGTGGTAAAATATAAACGGTATATGAAGTATAAGAAAAGAGGTAGTGCCATGATTTTTTACTTTTCAGGAACCGGAAACTCGGCATGGGCAGCCCGACGGCTGGCTTTCCTTACGGATGACGAAGCGTATGATATTACAGCCCTGTCTATGCAGCCGAATCTGGAAAACGCCAGGCAGATCGGCTTTGTTTTTCCCGTCTATGCATGGGGTGCACCGGAGGTCATGACCGCTTTTGCAAAGAAACTTGCAAAATCTCACATTTTCACTTTTGGAGTGTGTACGTGCGGCGGCGAAGCAGGACTTGCCATGAAAGCATTTTCCAAATGCTATCACCTGGACAGCAGCTATAGTCTGATTATGCCTAACAATTATATTGTGGGCATGGATACGGATGATGAGGAAGAAATCGTAAGAAAGCTTGCCCGTGCCCGGGAAGAACTGCAAAAAATATCCGGGGAGATTCTGAAGCGGGAGCAGGTATACCGGGTACATGAGGGAAATCTGGCCGGATTGAAATCATCTGCTGCCAACTTTGGGTTCAACAAGTTTGCCCGGAGTGCAAAGCCTTTCCGCGTTACAGACGACTGCAGCAGCTGCGGCATGTGCGCTGCAAAATGTCCGGTGTCCGCCATTTCTCTTAAGGATGGAAAACCGGTATGGAAAACACAGTGCTGCCAGTGCATGCGCTGCATCAATGAGTGTCCCAGGCAGGCCATACAATACGGCAAGTCTACGGCAGGCCGCCGGCGCTACACGATTCAAAAGTATCTTCCTCAGGATGAACAATTCTGAGATGAGGATTGCCGGGGAATAGTTCATTTCCGCAATAATACTTGTTGGATGCCGGAATATATGGTATCATGAGTACAGTTGAATTTATTATAGTTCAGGAATTTCAAAAGGAGAGGATGAGGAGTATGGAACAGGCAAAGGTATACTTTCTGAAGGAGATCACACCGGAAAATCTGGTGAAAATTTACGATGCGCTGCAGATTACTCTTCCCGGAAAAGCTGCAGTAAAGCTTCACTCCGGGGAAGAAGGAAACCAGAACTATATGAAACCGGAATTTGTAAAAGCTCTGATTGATCATCTGCACGGCACGGTCGTAGAGTGTAATACTGCTTATGACGGTGCGAGAAATACGACAGAAAAGCATGCTGCCCTTATGAAGAATCACGGATGGAGCAAATATTTTGACGTAGACATCATGGATGCAGAGGGACCCGATCTGGAGCTTGCAGTGGAGAACGGACTTCAGATCAAGACAAATTACGTTGGAAAGCATATGGAAAACTATGATTCCATGCTGGTTCTGTCGCATTTTAAAGGACATCCGATGGGCGGCTACGGCGGAGCGTTAAAGCAGCTCTCGATTGGGTGCGCTTCTTCTTACGGAAAAGCGAATATTCACGGTGCCGGTGAGCCGGATAAAATGTGGAGCACAGATCAGGACAGATTTCTTGAGGCAATGGCAGATGCGGCGAAGACAGTCGCTGATTATTTTGAGAACAGGATTGCCTATATTAATGTAATGTGCAACCTTTCCGTGGACTGTGACTGCTGCGCAGTGGCAGAAGATCCCTGTATGAAGGATATCGGAATCCTTGCAGGCCTTGATCCTGTAGCACTCGATCAGGCATGCCTTGATCTGATCTACAAATCCGATGATCCCGGAAGAGATCATTTTATTGAACGTGTGGAGAGCCGAAACGGCATTCATACGATTGAAGCAGCAGCAGAGCTTGGCGTGGGAAACAGAACGTATGAACTGATTGTTCTCTGATTACGTACCAGAATAAGACAGCGCTGATTCGCCTAAATTCCGGCGGATCAGCGCACTTTTTTTATTTTCCGCTGTCGCCGTAGTTGGAAAGTACCCGTGCCGACGGGTCGTTTACATCGCAGCCCGCCCAGTTTTTATTCGGCATCCAGAAGTCTGAGATCATATGTGACTGATTCGGATAAAAACGTTCAAATATCTCACGGTATAAAAGAGATTCCTTTGTAAAGGGCTTTGCATGATGATAAATATTACATTTTTGAGAAAATTCCTCATCACTGTAGCATGTATCGGCATATGCCTTTAAATCATCTACGAGTGAATGACCTACGGCGTCTGAGAAAGCTGCTTTCTCCCTCATAAGTATATTATATGGAAGATAGTCTCCTTCGAACGCATGGCGGAGCAGATATTTCCCCTTGTTGTAAACATTCATTTTCTTTGCAGGGTCGACTGCCATGACATAGGAAACAAAATCCAGATCTCCAAACGGCACCCTGGCTTCCATGGAATGGACGCTGATGCACCGGTCAGCGCGAAGCACATCGTACATATACAGTTCTTTTATCCGCTTGACAGATTCTTTCTGGAATTCTTCCGGAGAGGGCGCAAAATCTGTATATTTATATCCAAACAGTTCATCTGAAATCTCTCCGGTCAGCAGTACGCGGATATCCGTCTGTTCATGTATGGCTTTACAGATCAGATACATTCCCATGGAAGCTCGGATAGTAGTGATATCATATGTTCCGAGTGCATGAATGACTTCCGGAAGGGCTTCGATGACCTGATCTCTTGTGATGATGATTTCTGTGTGTTCGCTTCCGATATAATCAGCTGTTTCTTTTGCATACTTCAGATCGATGGCATCGGTCTCCATACCGATTGCAAAGGTCTTGATGGGGCGCTTCAGCAGTCGGGAGGCAATCGCGCAGACGAGAGAAGAGTCAAGTCCGCCGCTTAACAGAAATCCCATCGGCGCGTCAGAGTCCAGCCGCTTCTGCACACCTGCGATCAGTTTTGTGCGGATATTAGCGCATACTGTTTCGACATCATCGGAAAGTACCTGTGTTACAGCAGTGATATCACGATAACAGATAAATTTTCCTTCCTTATAGTAATGTCCCGGCGGAAACGGGAAAATTTTATCCGTCAGTCCTACAAGATTCTTGGCTTCGCTTGCAAAAAGAATTTTTCCCTTGCTGTCATATCCGTAAAAAAGAGGACGGATGCCGATGGGATCGCGTGCGGCAATATAAGAATCCGACTTGCAGTCATAGATAATCAGAGCAAATTCCGCATCCAGAAGAGAAAACATCTGAAGACCGAACTCTTCGTAGAGAGGCAGCAGAATTTCACAGTCGCTGTCACTGACAAATCGGTAGCCCTTGCGTATCAGACGTTCCTTCAGTGCGCGGAAGCCGTAGATTTCACCATTGCACACAAGATAATTATTATGCAGCGTGAACGGCTGCATTCCCTCAGCCGTAAGTCCCATGATTGAAAGTCTCTGAAATCCGAGATAGCCATTTCCGGTATTAACTACTTTTATTGCATCAGGGCCGCGTGACTCTGTTCTGGTAAATCCCTCCAGAAACTGTGTATAGTCTGCCTCAGAGGAGCAGTAAGCCATAATCGAACACATAAATATCATCCTTCCTGTGGTGAATTTTAGTAATAAAAAAGAGCAAAGATGCCTTTTCGAAAAGCATCTTTGCTCTTTATGAATCCTAATTATACGTGACAGAATCATCAAAGTCAAGCATTTTTGCAAACCTCTCGGTAAACAGATTTGCATATTGTCCATAGTAATGTCCGTCATAGTCTGCAAAATAACTCAAATCACGCAGTGATGAGAATTCTTCCATATAATTACAGTTATAATACTCAATACCCAGCTCTTTGCAGAGTGATGTAAAATACTGATCTGCACCTTTATATGCACTGGAATATTCCTGCAATGTAACTTCCGGTACCGGAGTTGTGACGGTGATGAGCCGAATATCTTCACTCTCACAGAACTGTGCCAGTCGCCGGAGATAATTCTCAGACTCTGAAGAGATATTGCTGCCTGTATAAAGGACGGGTGTATCCTTTACCGACTTGTCCGACGGCTGCACAAGCCGCTCGATAAATCCGGTGCTGTGATAAATCTGTGCCGGATTTGCAAAGGAAGAAATTCCGTAATTCCTGTATTCGTCTCCTGCTTTTTGAGTCAAAGTATCTTTCACAGAGAAAATCTTACCCCGGTAAAGATACCACGGAAACAGTGTATTGCGGAAGTCTCCGTCGAGAATCTTTGTCATCCAGTAGCGCAGTTTTGTAAATGACGCCGGAAATTCCTGATAAAGTATTGCAAAATCTGCTCCCTCGTTCGGCTCTGATACAAAATAACCGGCGTCCAGTTCATAGATTACCTGCCTGGGCTTATGACCTGTCTCACACGCAAGCCGGACAAGATGGTAGGCATCAATCGGATATTCCCCGCCGAGACACTGATTGGTACTTGCAGTACCGCAGACAGAGTCAAATACCTCGGGATTGAACCCGCATTTTCCGTGAGAGCTCCCCACAAAAAGTGTATCGTGATCGGCTGTGGTCAGATTATGAATATCCACCCGCGAGTAGGTATAAGGATACAGCGCATATAAGAGAACGCTGTTGGCCGCAAGGACAATGGCGAGTACCAGCACCGCAGCAGCAAACCGTTTAAAATTGCGCATAGATGAACCCTCCTGTCAGTGACGGCGGCTGTCCGAGGCACGGAAGCGCGAAGAACAGTGCAAGGAAAACAGCAAGACGCACCGCGAGAGGACGCATTGCCAGAGATTCCCGGATTTGCACTCCGCGTTCTTTGAGTATACTCACAAAAAAGAGCAGCGTACACCCTGCGGCAATGATTACAAGTACTGCAGCAGTCATCGCGGTGCTGCCGCTTTGCTGTACCGGTATGGTCAAAAGCTGCGACGGTGTGAACGATGTAACCGCATTTTTCATCATATAAAGTGCCTGCGGAACAGAATCAGCCCTGTCAAAGAACCAGCTTATATTTACCAGAATGAAGGTCCGCAGAATCTGAAAGAGCTGATACCACCAGGGATTTCCTGCGATATGAAGTGCTTTTTTCCATCTGCGGTATTGTCCGCCCAAAAGACCGCTTACAGCTATAATCATACCGTTGTACAGTCCATAAACGATATACTTCCATGCCGCACCGTGCCAGATGCCGACAACGAGAAAAACGATGAGATTGGCAAGACAGATCGGAAGCACGCGGCCTGTTGATTTTCCGAAACGCTTCTTTGCAAATTTTCCGAAACGACTCATCCAGCCGGAAAGAGAGACAGGATAGAAAACATAATCTTTCATCCAGGTTCCCAGTGTGATATGCCAGCGATGCCAGAAATCGGTAATGGAACGGGCAAAGTACGGACGTCTGAAATTTTCATCCAGTGTGATGCCGAAGAGATTTGCTATACCCTGGACAACGTCCATACCGCCGGAAAAGTCCCCGTAGAGCTGAATGCTGTAGCCGAGTACGCCGAAGACCGACAGGCCGGCATATTTTTCGGGATCAGAGAAAATTGCGGACACAAATACGCCGGCATTGTCAGCCAGTACCATTTTCTTAAAAAATCCCCATAAAATCAGCTCTATCCCGCGCTCAATCCGCTGAAAATCAAAGGAACGGCTGGTATAGAGCTGTCCGGCAAGCCGCGAATACCGCCCGATCGGTCCCTGAAGAATCTGAGGGAAAAAAGAGACAAACAGGGCGAAACGCAGCACATTTTTTTCCGGATCACATTTTCCCCAGTACACGTCCAGCATGTAGCCTGTGGACTGAAAAGTGTAAAAGGAAATGCCGAGCGGCAGCAGCAGCGATACAAAATCAAGGTCTGTACCGAACAGTGAGTTTATATTCAGAATCACGAAGTTTGTATACTTCATGACCGCAAGCATACCGAAATTCAGAACGAGTCCGCCTGCAATGATCAGCCGTCCGTATTTTCTGATTTTCTTTTTATCCCGGCAGGACGTTCGGACAACAGACAGCAGCCTTCCCGCCGCATACGTCACAAGCGTGGAATAGATCAGGAAAAACAGAAGTTTTATGCCGGAGCTGGCATAGTAAATGTAACTGAACAAAAGCAGCCAGACCCACTGCACGCGTTTCGGCATCAGATAATAGCCGGCAACCGCAGCAGCCACAAAGAGGATAAATTTCATTGAGATCAGCGACATAGTGTCTCCCCCCTTATGTCATCAAGCCTCTTCTTTCAGGCGGCATATCATCGCCCAGAGCGCCTTTGCAGAGTTAAAGTTTTCAGGAATGATTTCTGCAGGCGTAATAGCAATTCCGAATGTATCTTCGAGTTCACTGACAATAGAGAGAATTGCAAATGAGTCTAAGATACCATCGTCAATCAGAGTTTCACATGCTGCATAATCAGCATCCGGCTGAATGTCTTCTAAAATTTCAAGTAATTGTTCCATGAGAAAATACCTCGCTTTCTATAGAGTATAAGTTATAGGTGCATGGGGGAATTAAACATGTCTGTTGGCATTGATTCCCGCTCCATAATAAGTCCTCTGGCAGCTGACCACAGATATACTTCAGGCAGATCTCTGCTCAGAAACAGAGAAATAGCTTCTGTAACGGAATATGCTCCAACACGGCTGAAAAGCAGGCGGTCGCCGCAGGAGAGCCGGGGAAGAGAAATCTTTCGCACCAGGATATCTCCGGCAGTGCAGAGTGCGCCGCAGAGCTGATAATCAATCATTTCACCGGCACACATGCTGCTTTTCGGAAGAACAGAAAGGAATGGCTGTTTCATAGCCATGGTCTGCCCATAGTAGTTCAGGTGATGAATTCCGCCGTCAAGAATCACATAATTTTCTCCGCAGTTATTCTTAATATCACGTACTGCTGTCATGTAGAAGCCGCACGGTGCTGTCAGAAAACGTCCCATTTCCAGTGTGATTCTGCCGGAAAAAGACAGAGAATCCAGCATACTGTTGAACTGAGCCATAAGCTCTTCGTCAGGAACATCAGGATCCGTTACAAAGTATGGAACGAAAAAGCCCGGACCGTATTCCAGCTCTTCTGCCGTATAGCCGCAGTCACTGGAAAGATATTTCAGAAAATCATCGAGCTCCTGCAGCTCTTTACCAATCGCAGCCAGACGTTTTTTCTGTGTCCCCGAGTAAAATTGAATTCCCAGAAGAGTCAGCTGCGGATATGACGTGCGCCCGCGGATGATTTCCAGAACCGCGTCCTTGTCCATGCCGAACTGATTTCCGCTCGACAGGCGCAGAAGCAGCCGCAGAGGACAATGCTCCTCTTCAGAAATTCTGCGCAGCAGTTCAAACTGCTCCAGGGACTCGGCTGTAAAGATGTTTGCCCCATGCCAGGTGCGCACTGTGCGGCGGATGTCATTCTCGTCTTTCCAGACACCGGAAAGCACGACCTTTTCCATCGGAAGATCAAGCCGTTCACAGATGCGGAACTCTCCGGGAGAGCAGACTTCCAGACGGTCAGCACATGACGCGGCGGTTTGGGTAAGAAAAGGATTTGCCTTCATTGCGTAACATAACTTTGCCCGGTGTCCGAGCAGACCGCGTATTTTCTGAATACGTTCCCGAAAGGCATCCAGATCGAACAGGTAGGCCGGCGTGGACTTAAGAGAGAGAAATTCCTGAGGTAAATTTTGTACTGTCTGCTTCATGTATCTTCCTCCATATATTTCTGCCTCAGCAGCCCGCGGTCAATCTTTCCGTTTTTATTCAGAGGGAATTCCTCCAGAAAGATGAAACGATTCGGAATCATAAAAGCCGGCAGAAGCTGTCCCAGCTTTTGTACGATTTCGCGTTTTGTAAGGCATGTCCGGCAGAATGCTGTAAGACGTTTGTGCTTTTCATCAAAGAGACAGCAGACCCGTTCCATGCCGGAAATACTTTCCAGGGCTGCATCTAATTCTCCGAGCTCAATCCGGTGTCCCATATGCTTGATCTGGAAATCTTTCCGGG
>CALWBA010000140.1 GCA_944375815.1 uncultured Lachnospiraceae bacterium
CCGAAAGATGATTGGAAAGCCGTTTTACAGTATTCGCCTTATGTACCGTTTCATGAAGCTGGTCGGAAATATCAGTGAGCAGGCAGCTTCTGGATGCCAGAATGCCATAAACCATATCTGCTGTGAACTTCCGATCTGGTTTCGAAAGTCTGCGGGAGATTTTATTTGTAAAAGTCAAAATTTTTCTTTTCAAACGGTAGGGGATTGATGTAGAATTAGCCATAAGGAATCCCCTTTCTTTTTGTTTAGTAAGGTTTTTGTTTGACAGCTTAATTTTACATCAAAAAGGAACAGGATTCCTCATATTTTGGCCATTTTTTGAAAGTTGTGGATAACAAAACGCAGCAGATTTGTCTTAGTGGGATAATTCTGCGGAAACTCAAGAGGTTTTGCATCTTGCATTTCACACAGGGATATGATATTCTGAAATAGACAGCCAGAAAGCAGGCTGGATCAATTTCATATAAGCTGGGGAGCTCGCGCCGGAAGCGGGCTGAGAGTAGGCTGGATGCCTTGACCCTAATAACCTGATTTGGATAATGCCAACGTAGGGATTCAGCAGATACTATACGCGGATAGACGTACCAGGTTTATCCGCGTTTTCTATTTTCTCTCTCTCATCGGCACATACTCTCTGTCAGGGTTAATTTAACGCAAAGGAGTGTATTAGAATGCTTGGAAAATGTCTTGAAAACGTCAGAAACACTGTACCTCTTGTCCACAATATCACAAACTACGTCACGGTTAATGATGTTGCAAATGTTCTGCTCGCGTGCGGGGGCAGCCCTATTATGTCTGATGAACCCGAAGATGTAGTGGATATCACTTCAATCTGCCAGGGCTTAAATATTAACATCGGTACTCTGAATCAGCGCTCCATCGAGGCTATGTTTCTTGCCGGAAAACGCGCCAATGAGCTTCAGCACACTGTTCTTCTCGATCCCGTAGGAGCAGGTGCAAGTTCACTGCGCACCAGAACTGCCGCGCAGCTCTTAAATGAGCTTACCTTTACAGCTGTGCGCGGAAACATCTCTGAAATCAAAGCACTCGCACAGGGAAGTTCCTCCACAAAAGGGGTTGATGCCGACGTAGCGGATGCTGTCACTGATGAAACGCTCGATTCTGCAGTCGCTTTCGTGAAATCATTTTCAAAGAAAACGGGCTGTATTGTTGCGGTAACCGGAGCAATTGACCTGGTAACAGACGGAACAACATGCTACGTAATCCGAAACGGAAGATCTGAAATGGGTAAAATTACCGGTACAGGCTGCCAGCTTTCCGGCATGATGACCGCTTTCCTGGCTGCAAATCCTGATGCTTTGCTGGAAGCAGCCGCAGCGGCAGTCTGTGCCATGGGAGTTGCCGGTGAGATCGGATGGAGCCACATGCGCCCGGAGGACGGCAACGCATCATACCGTACCCGCATCATAGACGCTATCTGCAACCTGGACGGCGATACGCTTGAGAAGGAGGCACGGTATGAAATTCGATAAAAAAGACCTGCTGCTGTAT
The DNA here is from genome assembly GCA_944375815.1 of uncultured Lachnospiraceae bacterium. Classification (GTDB taxonomy): domain Bacteria; phylum Bacillota; class Clostridia; order Lachnospirales; family Lachnospiraceae; genus Egerieimonas_A. Next base: position 1,513 of record CALWBA010000140.1, read on the forward strand.
GCAGTCACAGACAGGAGCTGGCTGCATGGACAGTCACTCTACGACCAGGTACGCGAGGCTCTTGAAGGAGGCACGACAATGCTTCAGCTCAGAGAGAAAGAACTGGATTACGGCCGCTTTCTGGAAGAAGGCCTTGAAATTCAGAAGCTCTGCAGGCGCTTTCACGTACCCTTTATTATCAACGATAATGTCACATTGGCTAAAGAGATCGGTGCGGACGGCGTTCATGTCGGTCAGTCCGATATGGCCGCGGGCGATGTGCGCGCACTGCTTGGACCTGACAAAATTTTAGGTGTCTCCGCACAGACAGTCGAACAGGCAGTCCTGGCCGAGAAGAGCGGAGCAGATTATCTCGGTGTGGGAGCTGTATTTCCAACCGGCTCCAAAGCGGATGCAGTGGAGGTCAGCCATAATACACTGCGTGAAATCTGCAGTGCGGTCTCAATTCCCGTCGTAGCGATCGGAGGAATCACGCGGGATAATATTTCTCAGCTTGCCGGAAGCGGTATCTGCGGCATTGCAGTCATCAGTGCAATATTCGCACAGGCGGATATCCGTGCAGCATCTGCAGACCTGAAAAACCGCACGCACACGGTGCTTTTCCCATGATCCGCGGCGCAGTCTTTGACATGGACGGCACACTTCTCGATTCCATGGAAATCTGGACAGATGTTGGGGCCCGCTATCTGGCTGCACAGCATATAAAAGCGGAAGAGAATCTTGGAGATATCCTCTTCCCAATGTCTCTCGAACAGGGTGCAGTGTATCTTAAAACTCACTATCATCTTCCTGAAAGCACAGAGATGATTCGCGGCGGCATACTGTCTATTATACGCGATTTTTACGTCTCAGAGGTACGCCTGAAGCGGGGTGCTGCCGCTTTTCTGCGTGAATTGTCCAAAAAAGGAATTCTGCTTACAGCAGCGACCTCAAGTGACCGCAATCTCATTGAAGCAGCATGCAGGCGTCTTGGAATTCTTTCATACTTCCGACAGATCCTGACATGTTCCGAAATCGGAGAGGGGAAAGACAGTCCCAGAATTTATCTGGAAGCTGCTTCATCCCTCCACGCAGTGCCTGGTGAAATCTTTGTCTTTGAAGATGCACTGCACGCACTGGTGACCGCAAAACAGGCAGGTTTTTGTACAGCAGCAGTTTACGATGCTTCCAGCGCAGGGAATCAGCAGGCGATCCGGGAGACTGCAGATATTTATCTCCAGGATCTGACGGATTTCTCACAGTTCTGGGAAGCCGTCCGCATGTAGCAGTATATTCAGAAAAAGAACCGGCAGGGTGCCCAATAAGCTCCCTGCCGATCTTTTTTTATCTTCTTGCAAGCTCCCTGGTAATGTCTTCCCAGGTCACTCCTTTTTCCGCCATCAGCACCATTACATGGTACAGGAAATCGGAGATTTCATATTTTATTTCTTCCTTGTCCGGATTCTTTGCAGCTATGACGATCTCTGTACACTCCTCGCCTACCTTTTTCAGGATCTTGTCAATTCCCTTATCGAACAGATAGTTGGTATAAGAACCGTCTTTCGGATGCTCCTTTCTGTCCAGAATCACATTGTAGACATCCTGGAACACTTTACGCGGATTTGTGTCATCATATTCTTTTTTAACGAGCTCATTAAAAAAGCATGTCCTGTTGCCCGTATGACACGCTGCACCTATCTGAGAAACTTTTGCAAGCAATGTGTCATTGTCGCAGTCAAGTGTCAGCGACTTCAGATACTGGATGTGTCCGGATGTCAGTCCCTTTGTCCACAGCTCATTGCGGCTGCGGCTCCAGTATGTCATCTTACCGGTCTTAAGCGTAGTTCTGAACGCCTCCTCATTCATATATGCAAGCATCAGGACCTCATCCGTCTTATAGTCCTGGACGATCACGGGCACCATACCATCGCTGTTAAGCTTGAACTCTCCCCATTCTACACTGCTTCTTAAGATATTCACCGGAATACCCTCGCTGTCACAGAATCCCTTGAATGACATCAGATCTTCTCCTGCATCACTCACACACGGACCTGTAATTCCGCTGCATTTTTCATGTGCCAGAAGCTTGGCTCTTCCTTTTCTGTCCTCACTGTAGATGAT
>CALWBA010000141.1 GCA_944375815.1 uncultured Lachnospiraceae bacterium
GATGGGAATTCCGGTGCTCACCGCGGACTCTGTGCCGGGCGTGAATGAGGTGGATTTAAGCAGAAGCCGTCTGGATATTGTAAATAATTACCATGCAAGGATGCTTGGTTCTGCCGTGATTGCCGCACAGAATGCACATTTGGAATATGTGCAGCTAGTGAGTTTCGGCTGTGGGCATGATGCCTATCTCTCTGACGAGATTGTCCGTATGATGAAGGAGATATCGGGTAAGACGCCGCTGATTCTGAAGGTAGATGAAAGCGACGTCCAGGGACCGCTTCGCATACGGGTGAGGTCATTTCTTGAGACGATTGCCATGAAGAAAGAGCATCATGCAGCACCGGCAGCAGAGACTTTGAAGGAGCCGTATCCTGTTAAATACGAAAAGAAAGACCGCAGAGAACGGGTTGTTCTCGTGCCGAATACATCCCATGCGTTCTGTCGGCTGATGACTGCAGCGTTCTGCTCGCAGGGCCTTCGTGCTGTTCCTCTTGACGTGGGAAGGGAAGAGGCCATCCGCATGGGCAAGAAATATGTGCACAATGACATCTGTTTTCCTGCTCAGATTGTGATCGGGGAGGCTCTTGCTGCACTGGCTTCAGGAAAATATGACCCTGCGCACACGGCAATCGGTATGGGAAAATATATCGGTGACTGCAGGCTGACGCATTATAGCGCGCTCCTGCGCAAAGCACTTGACGATGCCGGATTTTCTGAGACAGCAATTCTGACGAACGATGACGTGGACTATCATCGTCTGCATCCTGGATTTAAGCTCAGCATCGCCTCGTCCATACGGATTGCTTTCGCGCTTCCGATGATTGACGCGCTTGAGGAACTGCTGCGAAAAATGAGACCGTATGAGCTGGAGAAAGGAAGTGCTGACCGGGCTTTCGATCAGGCGATGGATGCACTTATTGACGGGGTGCAGAATTCGGGCGTGAGCGGAGCAAAGCGGGGATTTACGAAAGGTATAGAGCTGATGCGCCAAGTACGGATAGACCGCTCAAAGCCGAGACCGCGTGTACTTATTGTCGGCGAGTATCTGCTGAATTTTCACCCGGGCGCTAATCATGACATAGAGGCGTATCTGGAGAAAAACGGATTTGAGATTATTGAAGCGCGTATGACTGATGTGATACGTAAAACGTATTTCTACCAGTACAGTCAGATCAGAGAATACCACATTGACCGCGGATTTATCAGGCAAGAGTGGTTCCATATTGTAAACAAGGTTTTCAATATGGCGCATGACGTTACGGACAAAATCGCATCGGCACATCCGCTGTATCAGCCGCCGTGCCGGATGCAGGATCTTGTGAAGGAGAGTGACCCGATTATCCATCACACGTTTGATGCAGGGGAAGGCGTACTGATTCCCGGGGAGATTCTGCACCACGCCGAACACGGATGCCGTGCATTCGTAATCCTGCAGCCTTTCGGCTGCCTGCCCAACCATGTAGTCGGAAGAGGAATCTCGAAAAAGATCAAGGAACGTTATCCGGATGCGCAGATTCTGCCTCTTGATTATGATCCGGACGTGAGCTTTGCAAATATTGAAAACCGCCTGCAGATGCTGGTAATGAATGTACATGCCGAACAGCAGGATCAGTTTTCGGAGACGGGCAGAAAAAAAGAGGTAAAAGATGAGAAGCGCAGAGGTACATACCGGCTGAAAAGTAAAGAGGTACTTTCGTGAAAGTACCTGAAAATATGAGGAAATATGTATGAACTATACAGGTTATGAACTGATATGGCTGTTTTTCATATATTCATTCTTCGGATGGATTATGGAAACGGTCATGGGAACGATTAAACAGAGAAAATTTGTTAACCGGGGATTTTTTACGGGACCGTTTTGCTTTGTCTATGGTATTGCTTCGGTATTGATGACCGTTATTTTATGGGAACTGGAGGGAAGATGGTTCTTCCTGTTTTTAGGCTGTACGATTCTTGGAACTGTAACAGAGTGGTTTACCGGCAAGCTGCTGGAGCGAATGAACCGGCAGAAGTGGTGGGACTACTCGAAGAAGAGATGGAATTTTGACGGTTACATCTGTCTGCAGTATTCTCTGCTCTGGGGTATACTGGGAACACTGTGCGTATCCGTTACAAATGAATGGTTTACAGCACTGTTTCGGCTGCTGCCGATGCTGGTGGAACAGATTTTGTGTATTGTCCTGATTGCTGTCGGAATTATCGATCTGTCCGTATCGCTGGCTGCTGTCTTTCACATTAAACTCAACCGGCAGATGCCTGCGGTTTATCGCTGGAACCGGAATCTCGGCGCAGCTGCACGACGGATGGGGTTGTGGATTGTCGAATGTGTGCAGCGCCGTATGGAGAAGGCATATCCGATGCTTCTGGAGACGGGGCAGCAGCTCTCGCGGGAAGGCAGATTTGCGGAAGGCTGCGGATTCTATAAACTGTTTTGGATATTCTTTGCGGGCTCTCTGCTGGGAGATTTTGTAGAAACAATTTTCTGCCGCATTACCGTAGGGGTATGGATGAGCAGAAGCAGTCTGGTGTGGGGACCGTTCAGTGTGGTGTGGGGCGGAGCACTCGTACTTGCAACTATGCTGCTTTATAAAGACCGCGAGAAACCTGACAGATATCTCTTCCTGATTGGAACATTTCTGGGCGGGGCATACGAATACATCTGCAGCGTGCTCACAGAACTGGTATTTGGCAAGGTTTTCTGGGATTACAGCAAAATCCCCTTTAATCTTGGAGGCAGAGTCAATCTGCTGTACTGCTTTTTCTGGGGAATTGCGGCAGTGGTTTGGATTAAACTGCTCTATCCGAAGCTGTCTGCTCTGATAGAGAAGATTCCTGTAATCAGCGGAAAGCTTATTACCTGGATTGCTGTTGTTTTTATGATCGCCAATATCATCTGCTCAGGGCTTGCGCTGATACGATATGATACCCGCAGCAACGGCAAAGTGCCGGAGTATGCGTGGGAGAAGTGGATGGATACGCACTATGATGATGGAATCATGCAGAAAATCTACCCGAATGCCTTGGATAAGTAGGGATTTCAATGTTTATCATTAAATAATTATTGACAAACAAATATCTAAACAGTATGCTTAAGGTGTAAGAAGAGAACGGTTCCAACATGGAAGGGGGAGATCTTATGCTAAAATCAGAAAATGTTGAAAAAAGAGAGCGTATATATTATAAGTGGTGTACAGTGCTGGTACTTGTATTTGAGTGCTTTGCGGCAGCAGGGGTCCTGATTTCCATTATTGATCTCATCCGTGTAGCCGCTGCATCGCCCGATGTCGCAGCAGCGGAGACTTACTACGGAACACAGTACTTTACTGTCACAATGACTTATGAGTATACACCGGTGAAAGGGTATATCACGGAGGACCTTAATCTGAAAGTATTTGAGACCGTATGGATTATCGTACAGCTTTTCAGCAGCCAGATTCCGTATCTGATTCTTTTTGATTCTGTACGCCGGATGCTTCGAAGAATAGGAACAGGACACTCGCCGCTGAATCCCGATGCAGTCCCCTGCATACAGATGGCAGGGGCAGCGATGATCTTCCTTTCCGTGTGCAAAGGTCTGATTGAGCAGCTGGTGATGGGGATGGTAATTTACGGTCATGTGGTAATCAGCAATCCGGTCAGCATGACAGGATTGTTCGGCGGTTTGCTGATTCTTGTATTCGCCGGGATCTATCGCAGAGGCTGCCGGCTGCAGCAGGATGCAGATGAAACGATTTAGAAAGGAGGACACGGCAGTGGCAATTATCCTGAGACTTGACCGTGTGATGGCGGATCGGAAGATTTCGTTAAACCAGCTTGCCCAGAGGGTTGGTATCTCCAATGTTAATCTCTCTAATCTGAAAACCGGAAAGGTCCGTGCAATTCGTTTTTCTACACTGAACGCTATCTGTGATGTCCTTGACTGCCAGCCCGGGGATATCCTTGAGTTTCAGAAGGATAATCCTGAAGAAGGGAAAATCTGACAATACCCTGCCCTCTGAATTAATCAGAATGACGGAATTTTTTCAAAAATTGTGTTAAAATTGCATGGAAAATGATTTTAGTGTAGACGAATGAAGGGTTTAGGTGTATGATAAGGGATAGAAATGAAAAGAAAGAACAGCGGTATCTGTGCAGATGGCAGCCGCTAATATAGTAAGAGGTGGAAACATGACTTTGGATAATAAACATTTCCGTAATGCAGGAAAGACAGAGTTTAATTTTCAGGAGAAGAAGCAGGCGATTGTGTCTACTGTGAATATGATCATGGAGAAATGCGGAGTCGCTCCGCTGAACATTATGGAGAAAGCAACTCTGGAGCAGAGAATTACAGAGCTTTATGCAAGCCATGGAATCAATGAAGATCCGGAATCTATTTACGACAGCAAAGGCATGCTTAAGAGCGGTCCGTCCATTAACGATCTGGAGCAGTTTATCCGCAAAGACCAGCAGCTTGAGCGTGTACATAAGTGTCTGGTATTTATTCTGGCAGATTAAAAAAGAAAAGAAGAGGGGGCTGTCCTGCAGGACAGCCCTTTTGTTGTTATGTGCCCTGAGGCTTTTCGAACATTCGGATGAACTCCTCCATTGCGCGCGTCAGATATCGGTGCTGCTTTCTGTAGAAATAGATTTCTCTGCGGGACAGATCCTCGTCGAGCCGGTAGAACCACAGCTCTCCATCATCATGTGCCTGGCGGATAAGTGTGTCTGTGACAAAAGAAATTCCCATACCGTAGCAGGCAATCCGGTAAGCTGTAACCTGCTGATCCAGCTTTAAAAGCACACGCGGAGAGATCTTAGCGTGTTCGAACAGCCGATTTGAGCGCTCCCGTGTGTCGTTGCCGGAACGCAGCAGCAGGAAGGGCTCTTCGGCAAATGCGGATAGAGGAGGGCATTCTGTCTCCTCAAGAAGATGACGTCCGTTTCGAATATCGGATGCCGAGAGCCGGTAGAGCTCAAGCCCCTCGTTTGACGAAAAAGCAGCGGGCACGGCTAAAAGCAGGTGTTCTTCACGGAAGAAATGACGTTCATACAGAGAATTTGAAAATGCGTAGTTATCCATAACAAAGTCCAGATTGCCGTCGAACATTTTTTTCTCCAGATCCTTCGTACTGGCTTCAGACAGGCTGACGTCAATAGAGGGGTACTTTTTCATATATTCTGCAAGCATAGGCGGCAGGATATATGACGCAAAGAGATTGCTTCCTCCGACAGAGAGGCGCCCTACCCGGAGATGTTCCATATCATTCAGATAATTTTCAAAATCATTTTCCATATCCATCAGTTTTTCGATTTCACGAATATACCGCTGCCCGCACTCGGTAAGCTGAATCGGGCTTGTGCTTCGGTCAAAAATGGGTGTCTGGAGCCGGTGCTCGATTTTGCGTACTGTAGCACTTAGAGCCGGCTGTGAGATATACAGATTTGCAGCAGCCTTGGAGAAACTCCTTGTCTTATATACCTCATAAATATATTCTTTTCCTTCAAACATCAGATGGTCCTCCCGCATCGTATAGATAAATGCTTATAACTCTTATATAAATATATATATTTGATTGTATCACACAGGGGAGTATAATGAAAGCAGAAAGAGCGGGAAGGTTTGCAGTCCCGGAAAACGAAAATTTATACATAAGCAAGGAGAAATGAATAATGTCAGCAGAAATGAGAATGGAGCACGATTCAATCGGAATGAAGGAAGTGCCGAAGGACGCGTATTACGGTGTGCAGACACTGCGTGCAGCCGAGAACTTTTATATCACAGGTCTGAATATGCATCCGGAGCTGATCGTCAGCGTAGCGCAGATTAAAAAAGCTGCTGCGATTACCAACTTTGAGGTAGGAACACTCGATAAAAAACGTGCAGATGCAATCGTAAAGGCCTGCGATGAGATCATAGCGGGCAAGCTCCATGACCAGTTTATAGTAGACCCGATTCAGGGAGGAGCCGGAACGTCTCTGAACATGAATGCAAATGAGGTTATTGCAAACCGTGCAATCGAGATCCTCGGGGGAGAGAAGGGAGATTACTCTATTGTAAACCCGAACGATCACGTAAACTACGGACAGTCAACAAATGACGTTTTTCCGTCCTGCGGTCGGATCACCGCATTAAAGCTGATTAACAAAGCTCAGAAACAGCTGGAGCGTTTATATGATGCACTGACGCAGAAGGCAGAGGAATTCGACTCTGTCATTAAGATGGGAAGAACACAGCTTCAGGATGCAGTGCCGATTCGCCTGGGTCAGGAATTCCGTGCATACAGCATGGCAATCCGCCGCGATATTAACCGCTTTACGAACGCAAAAGATGAACTGTGCGCTCTGAATCTGGGCGGTACGGCAATCGGTACAGGTCTGAATGCCGATGTGCTGTATCTGCAGAAGGTTGTCCGCAACATTGCGCTTGTATCCGGTCTGGATCTGATTCAGTCCTTTGACCTGATTGATGCGACGCAGAACCTCGACGGATACACATCTGTATCCGGAACCGTTAAGGCATGTGCCGTCAACCTGTCCAAAATGTCCAACGACTTAAGACTTATGTCTTCCGGACCGCGAACAGGACTTGGCGAGATCAATCTGCCGGCTAAACAGAACGGATCCTCTATTATGCCGGGTAAGGTAAATCCGGTAATCCCGGAGGTTGTAAACCAGGTAGCATTTAATATTTTCGGAAATGATATGACGATTGCAATGGCTGCAGAGGCCGGACAGCTTGAGCTGAACGCATTCGAGCCGATTATTTTCTACAACCTCTTCCAGTCCATCGAGACACTGACATTTGCAGTCCGCACATTAGTTGACAACTGCATCACCGGTATTACGGCAAATGTAGAGCACTGCCGTCAGATGGTAGAGAACAGTGTTGGTATTATTACGGCAATCTGTCCGTATGTAGGATATGAGCGCGCAGCAGAAGTGGCAAAGGAAGCAATCGCAACAGGAGCATCTGTGCGAGAGCTGATTTTAAGAGATAAACTTCTGACGGAGGAAGAATTAAATGTTATTCTCGATCCGTACTCCATGACGGAGCCGGGTATTTCCGGTAAAGAATTGATTCATAAAGAATTGAAGAAATAAAAAAGATTTTGCCCCCGGGCGGCTGTGCCGCTGCGGGGGCAAATCATTGTAAAAAAAGGGCTGTCTCTTTTCGGCACAGTGTGATATACTGAATCTAATGCAAACACTTAGAAGAATCAGGAGGTACAATATGGGAAAGGCAGCCATTATTACTGACAGTAACAGCGGCATTACCCAAGAACAGGCAAAAGAAATGGGAATTCAGGTGGTTCCGATGCCGTTCTTTGTAGACGACATGGTCTATTATGAGGATATTGATTTAAGCCAGGAGGAGTTTTACCGCCGGCTCGGCGAGAATACTGCCGTCTCCACCTCTCAGCCCTCTCCGGCAGACCTGATGGATCTGTGGGAGAGTACACTGATGCGGTATGACTCCATCGTGCACATCCCAATGTCCAGCGGACTGTCCAATTCCTGCGCCACAGCGATGGGTCTGGCAAAGGAGTTTAACGGCAGAGTTCAGGTTGTGGACAATAAAAGAATTTCCGTCACCCAGAAGCAGTCCGTACGCGATGCAATTGCCCTTGTGAATGCAGGAAAAAGTGCTGAAGAAGTGAAAGAAATCCTTGAAAGAGAGGCATTGCAGTCGAGCATTTATGTCATGGTAGACACTTTGAAGTATCTGAAGAAAGGCGGACGTATTACTCCGGCAGCAGCGATGATCGGAACCGTATTAAGTTTAAAACCCGTACTCCAGATCCAGGGAGATAAGCTTGATGCATATGCAAAGGTGCGCGGACAGAAGCAGGCGAAGAAAGCAATGCTCGATGCAATGCAGAAAGATATGCAGACGCGTTTTGCAGATGAGGTAAAGAAGGGAAATATGGTGCTCCATGTAGCATTTGCGGCAACGAACCGTGATGCCGCAGAAGTGTTCCAAAAAGAAGTTGAGGAAAGATTTCCGGATATTCCGGTGACGGATTTTGATGCTCTTTCGCTTAGTATAGCATGCCATATCGGACCTGGAACACTCGCTGTCGCATGTTCTAAGAAAGCAGATGTTTTTTGAAATTTTTCCGCGAAAAGTATTGACAAATGTGAAAACATGCATTATGATTAACTAGTATGCCGCACAGAGAGGTAGAAGAGCCTGAGAAGGTCACCGAATCTGGGGAGTAATGATAATAGGAGGTGTGCCATATGTACGCAATTATTGCAACAGGTGGTAAACAGTACAAAGTAGCCGAAGGCGATGTTATCAGAGTAGAAAAGCTTGGAGCAGAAGCTGGTGAAACAGTTA
>CALWBA010000142.1 GCA_944375815.1 uncultured Lachnospiraceae bacterium
ATATAGACATTATACCTCTACGGGAATAAAAAGTCGAGAGTTATACGCGTCTTTGTATAATACGTATAACCCTCGATAAAATCCGCTCTTCTTATACTTTTAAAAATCTTTCATGAAACAACCCTGTTTACGATACCTGTCCTTTAGTACCTGGATATCCGCTTTTATAACGAAGAGGGGTATGACCCGATATTTCAGGCCATACCCCTTCCTTTTTCTTTACTGAATTTTTCCGTATTTGCGGTAAGCTGCTGCCGATGCGCCGCAGAAGATTGCAGCTGCACCTGCAAACATGCCCCAATTGGACTCTGCCCCTGTGCTCGGGGAAGTTCCCTTTGCGCTGTCAGCAGTTGCTGCCGATGCAGACACATCCGTCCTATACAGAACTGCAATCGGTGACAGATCCTGGAACTCTGCAGTAATGCTCTTTGCAGAATAATCTACATTGTTCGGAGTAATGATTTCCCATACGCTTCTTACCGTACTGTAGTGTAAGATCTTCACGTCCTTCATAGCATCAGTCAGATTCGGTACAGTGATGGTCGGTTCATACATGCCGTTTGCATTCTTCGGCACTTCTCCCTCTTTTAACTGCAGATCCTGAAACTTGGTTGCCAGCTCCATGCCGGACAGTTCAGAAGCAAGCTCCGGCGCCAGTTTTGCCACTGCATCCAGCGTTGCGTTTCCGCTGTTGATGGAATTGATCACATCCAGAACTCCCTCGCTGTAGCTGCCATTGTCTGTAAATGTCTCTGTGATCTGGTAGTACTGAGCAGTCTCACCAGTCAGGGCTGCGCTGCTGGTTTTGCTTCCGGCTGCCATTACCGTAAATGCGGATGTAACCACCAGGGCTGCTGCCAGCAGCGTTCCAAAGAGTTTCCTTTTCATTTTTCCTCTTCTCCTTTCTCTTTATTTCTCTATCGATACCAGTACAGCCTGTACCAGGTATCTGCGGTCTGTACCCGGGTTCCCTTTGCATGTGGACAGAGTGATAATTTTGCTGTCTCTGTTCACAGCGGCTTCCCGGTCAATATTTGCATCCATACTCTTTATTGAGAGTATGGTGCTTACATAGTTCTCCATCACATCAGGATTGGAGAAGTCAAAGCTCTGCATCAGGTGGCGGTCGTCATACTCATACGCTGCAAATACCTGATAGTGCAGTATGGAATCAGGGAGATATATCAGGATCTCCCTGTGGCTGTCAAAAAATACCCGGTCGGAATAGTCGTGCAGCCCCCGGAACATGGAGCCGTTCTTCATGTTATGTCCATATAAAACAGTGTTCGGATCCTCAAATGTCGTGGTGTTGTAATCCTCTGTATAGATCGCGCCTTCCAGGCTCTCTTTCCCGTCGAGGTCATGCGTCAGATAATAGCCATTATCCCCTGTTCTCTGCAGAACCGGGTAGTTCACAGCAGTATCCGGAATCGTTATCCAGGCGTAGGCGTCCGGATTTCTCTCCTGCAGAGCTGAAAAATCAATCGGAACCTGAACGGCAGGTACATCTTTCTGAACATCCTCTGCCAATTCCTCGTACTGGCGCCCCGCGTTTTTCTCCCGCAGATATTTATGTACTGCCGTTGCTCCCAAAACAAGTCCCAGCATCAGCAGCACTATGCTTAAAATCAGATAAATATATTTTTTTCTGCTCTTCATATCACTCATTTACTTCTTCATAAAAGATTTCCAGTACCATTTCATACAGCGCATCCTCATCCACATGGTATTCGTCAAATCCGTCTTCCCGGGCTCCTTTCCCCGGCACTGTATAGGATGCAGTTTCACCGGCAGTCAGATAACTGTCTACTAACTTCAGGTACTGGTCATTTCCAATGCTGGTCACCATATACGGATCAATGGCAGAAAGGATATCTCCCACGATGGACGGCTCCCGGCTGTATGCTTCCTTCAGGCGCTGACTGTATGCTTTCAGGAATACTTTCTGTCGTTCCATTCTCCCAATGGCGCTCTGGTCTTCTTCGATATCTCTGTAGCGTACAAAAAACTCCGCATTCTCACCATTCAAAGTCACCTGCGATCCGGGAACAAACCCGGCAGCCTCTCCGCTTAAACTGTCATCCGGTACAGTCACGGTCACACCTCCCACGCTGTCCGCCAGAATCGGAACAGCATCAATATTCAGAGCGCAGTAGCCCTGAATCGGTACTCCATAAAGCAGTTCTGAAACCGCATCCCTGGTGAGCGTACAGCTCTTGTGCATGCCATCCCCGTAAGCATAGGACAGACTGATATGGTCTTCTGTCTTTCCGAGGTCGTTTCCATGCAGGTCATAGACCTGAATCTGTGTGATGGTATCTCTCGGGATTGCTAATACGGAAATTGTATTCTTCACCCTATCCCGGGATAACAGATATAACGCGTCTGCCTGGCCGCCATTCCCGGAGATATTCTGCTTTTTCACTTTTTCTTTTTTATCCACTCCAAGGAACAGAAAATTGCTCAGATGGTCATTGTACCGATATATTTTCCCCTGATAGGTGACGGTATCGCTGTCCGCCTGTGCGTAAACACTTTGCAGGGCCGTTGTGTCCTCTTCGCGTTTCTGTACAAAAACTGCAACCGCCAGAATCGTAGCTCCCAGTGCAATCGCTATGCCGATTATCAGAGGCATCAGGGGGTTTTCTTTTCCTGTTTTTTTCTTTTTACAGGATACCATCGCTTACGTCTCCTTTTTCCCCGAATTTCCATATCCATAATATCCGCCGTATCTGTTGTAATACCCTCCATAATACCGGTTCTGCTGAATATCCACTTTATTCAGCACTGCTCCGAGCAGCCTGCATCCGCTCTTTTCCAGCTGGGCCTTGGCTTTCTGAGCTACCCGATAGCTCACTGCACCGCTTTCGATTACCAGAATCGCACCGTCACAGATCTGAGCCACCACTGCAGCATCAATCATTCCGATGGCCGGAGGGGTATCAATCAGTAAGTAATCGTAGACATTCCTCAGCTGATCCAGAAACTGCTTAAATTCCTTCTGTCCCAGTAGTTCCGATGGGTTCGGCGCCACGGGACCGCTGAAGATCATATCCAGATTCCGGTAATTCGTCCTGTTAATCAGCCTTTCCCAGGAAATCTGGCCGCTTAAAAAGCTTGAAAGTCCCTCTACGCGCTCCTGGATGTCATATCGCGTCAGGTAAACAGACTTTCGTATATCGGCATCAATCAGCAGAACTCTCTTTCCGCTCTTCCCGATCTCCTTCGCCAGATGGAACGTGATATCACTTTTGCCTTCGTTTGGAAAGCAGCTCGTGATCGTAATCACCTGTATATTCTTTCCGCTGAACTGAATATTGCTTCGCAGGGTCTTGATCGCTTCGTTGTACATGTACCCGCCCTGTTTCGGGTCTGTCAGAGTTACTCTTGTCAGTTCCATGATTTCTTCTTCCTTTTCTTAGTCTTTGCACCCTTCCCTGTATTTTTTCCTTCCAGAGCTTTATCCGGCACAACAGCAAGGGCAGATACGTCAAGATATTTCTGAATATCCTCCTCGCACTGGATTGTGTCATTCAGTATAGTCTGCACTGTCACAGTTCCCGCCATCGCCAGGAGTCCCACAAGCGTGCCGACGAGTATAAACTTCATAACGCTGGGGCTGCTCTTCTCCGTCGGAATCTCTCCATTCTCTATAATCTTCGGCGGTGTAATTTCCATACTGGCGGCAATATAATCAGCTGAAGCATTGGTAATCGTATCCACCAGCAGCTTTGCCTGTTCAGGATCATTGTCCTCGATTGAGATGCTTAATATCCGGCTGTTGTCCAGGTTTTCAATCGTCATTTTCTTACGGAGCTGCTCGTATTCCATGATGCCGCTTAACCCACAGTCCTCAAGAACTTTTTCCAGCACAGGACGGCTCTCAATAAGAATTCGATAGTCGTGAGCCAGCTGTGATCCCATCTGCAGATCAGCCAGAGAGCTCAATGTCGTTTCCTTTGTCAGAACGAGCATCTTGGACGTAGAAGTATATACAGGATTCATCACAACTCCGGCAAATACTCCTGCGATACTGCCGCACAGCAAAGTTACTGTCAGTACGATCCACAGTTTTTTCTTCAGATTGTATAGGACTTCCAGTACGTCAATTTCAATTTCGTCGGTGTTTCTTGCTTGATTTTCCATAGTTCTCATTCCTATCCGGTCCTTTTTATATTTTTTGGATCTTACAGTTGCGGAAGCCAAAAGAGCTTTGAAGAATTTCGAGAACATTTTACCCTTTATTTTTACATTCTGTCAACAGTTTAAATTTTCCATATCTATTCTTCGCTATTAAGTAACTATTTTAGTTACTTAATCAAAAAAAAGCGCAAAATAATAGAGCCTTTTTCGTACAGTCTGTTATATTTCATCAGACCGTATAAAAAAGTCTCTATTTACCGGTGTTTTCGCTGTTCTCACACCTGTTCATCCCGCACCATTTTTTTTGCGTTTTTCCAAAGAATTTCTCCCAGATAGTCTTCCTCCAGATGGCGTTCCATCCATTCGATTGCTTTTACAAATTCCGGACGACGGCTTTTAAGGTTGTGCATATCGCTGCCCAGAAAATGAATTCTCCCGGCCATCAGCTGGCGTCTGGACCAGCGAACTGTTGAATTCAGACAGGAGCCTCCAATGCTGGAAAAATTTATCTGCAGATAAGCTCCGCACTCTGAAAGTTCCTCTGTGCAGTCACTGTCCCTGAGACAGCTGTATCGCTCAATATGCGCCAGGATGGGACGATACCTTGCCCAGACCAGTTCCCGCACAGCGCTGTATAGATCCCGATATGAAATTGTGTAGGGAAATTCTGTCAGAACATAGGAGGTATCTGCCATGGTTATCAATTTCCCTCTGTTCAGATGCTGTACGCTTTCTCTGGAATAAAATACTTCCTCTCCAAGATAGAGTTTCAGCTTTGGAAGTTCCTTCTGAGACTTCTCCTGTATCATTTCCAGCAGATCACGGCACTGAGATGGGCTGACACGGCTTGCTGAACCGTGCGGCGTGGCTATAACAGCGCGCGCACCCTGCCTGTACGCCATTTTCAGCATCTTCATTGTGGTTCGCATGCTGTCCGAACCATCATCCACACCCGGCAGAATATGCGTGTGTATATCGAAGATTTTTCTCTGTTTCATTCTATTTTGCCTTCCATTATTTCTGTTTTCCGGTTACAATTGCCTCTATTTATGCCTGTATTCACTTTTCCATCAGTATTTTACTCCAGACATTCTGATCTTGTCAATTGCCTAAAAATCCCTGCAGTCTCTCTGTCCTTATTCAACAGAGAAACCGCAGGGATCCAGCAGGTTATTCTATACTGTCCGGTATTTTTCTTTCATTTGCTCCATCTTCATTTTTTCGGCAGATCTCATTCCATTCGCAGTCTCCGCAGATCTGTTCGCGTTTCCTGCAGTTTAAAATTTTTTCTTCGGTCTTTTTTCGCAGGCTGTTCCAGTCCGAGTGCATCCCCTCTTCGATTTCCAGCAGTCTCAGCACTTCTCTGTCATAACGCATGACTTTTTCCTGCGTGCGGCAGCCGTTCTCCACACGGTTCGGACATGCCCGGCATACCTCGTCTGAACCGCAGCTTAATGTTATTTTGGGATTCTGCAGCGTCAGCTCCTTAATCTGCTCCATGCTGTGGCTAAAGCTGTCACTGTATCCCTTCCCCTCAAAATATCCGATGCACAGAAGGTGATGCGGGCGTATTCTGAGCTCTCTCATGCCAGATTCCTCAGAATTTTCTTCAAATTTCTTCCCACGCTGAATGCCAGACCCATTTTGATCAGATCCGGAATAATAAACGGGATCACACACCAGCCCAGTACCGTCATAATTCCGACGCTTCCGGAATTTCCCGCGTATACAATCATAAACCAGACCGTTCCGAAGGCGTAGCAGACCGCCAGACCCAGCACCATGGAAAGAAGCTGCAGCCAGATTCTGTTCCTGGCCGGCTTTTCCAATGCCCAGACAACCAGTGCCATGGCGAGGAAGCCCACAATGTAACCGCCGGTATTGGTAGTCAGGACCCCTATGCCTCCGGTAAATCCCGCAAAAACCGGTACACCGACGCATCCCAGCAAAATGTAAACCAGAACCGCAAGGCTGCCGAACTTGCCTCCGAGTACACTCACTGCCAGAAATATTCCAAAGGTCTGCAGGGTAAAAGGAACTGCAGTCGGAATGGATATCCACGAGCATATCGCGATAAGCACGGCAAATACTGCGGTCATAGTCATCATACGGGTTTTCATCAAAGAGTTTGTCGCTGTATTCATGTTTCGTCTTCTCCTTTTCCGCGGGGATGTTTCCGTCACACTCCGCTTTCCTGTTTACGATACCACGCGTCGAGACAATTGTCAACTCATATCATTATCAGGTTTACAATCAATTAATCGAGTAGGAGGAATTTCTCCTAAATGAGAAATTCCGACCTCTCACACCACCGTACATACGGTTCCGTATACGGCGGTTCAATCAACTTAACAAGTAACTCACCTTTCGGTGTAGTAGTCTAACA
>CALWBA010000143.1 GCA_944375815.1 uncultured Lachnospiraceae bacterium
TTTCGATAAGTTGAGTTAATTATAGCAAAAAGCAGAAGATTTTGCTTAAAAATATCCTGTACATTCATAAAAAAACAAAGTGTGATAGAATTTATCTTCGCACTGGAATTTACTTTTTCAAGTCAGCAAAAAGTGGGGGATTTTAATAAAAAAGGCATCTGAAAGCCTTATATTTATTGGCTTAAAGATTCCGAGAGCTCATCAATGGCAAAAGGAGGTATTTATGGAAGAAATCAAAAGGACCGTTACCCCATCGAATTTATATAACGATTTTGATTATAAATTTCTTTATCTGTGGGCCGTTCACAGATTACCTTCTATGAAGATCCTCTATACTATTTCTTCTCTTGTCATTGCATATATGATGATTCAAATTATAGCTATTTTAATCAAATTTAAAGTTTTCTTATATAAGGACTTATTTCTTCTTGTTGTTGCTATAATTTATTTGTACATCTTTCTTCCTTATATCAAATTTCTTATAAGCAGAAAAAAGACAGTAAAAGCATTTGGTAAGACTTATGATATCCTTTTAAATAAAACTGGTATAAAAATAAATTGCTGTTTTATTCCTTGGCCGGAAAAACACAGGGTTTTGGAATGCAAATATGGTATTGTTATAATCTCCTTTAATAAGATTCTCGCTATTTTATCCAAAAACTGTTTTTCTGACGAAGAATTTCATATTCTAAAAAAATGGATTGGGATTTTTTAAGGTTGCTTAGCAGTATACAGTAATGTCCGGCATCTTTCGCAGCCTGGTTGGCAGCAGTCACGGTATGAACAAAATCTGCCGTAAGTATTACCAGTCATTTGATGTCAGATCTGTTTCCCAAAAGGGAGGAGAATCATTTATGAAAAAGCAATTTTTAAAACACGCCATACTTTTCCCGGTTATCATATGTTCTTTAATAATTGGATGCTCCCAAACGATTTCCCCAAGCCAGATGCAGAAAAACAGCACAGAGACATCGTTGAGCGGAGCTGATATTACAGAAAGTCAGCAAATATATGAACATTCCGAACCGCCTTCACCATGCGAAACTCAAAAACAATCACAGGAACAGGAAGAGCCTGCATATGAAATGAAGCATTATACGCAAGCCCAAAATGAACATAGTTCCGTTTCTATTGAATATCCTGTATTTTATGGCATGGAAAACAGTAAGGAATTAAACGAAATCATTCTGGAAACCGTCCAAAATATGTCCACTTTGGCTCCTGAATTGTTCCCCCTTGATACTCAATATACCTTCAGCTATCAATCCAGGGTTACATTCCGGAATTCAGATATCGTAAGCATTGTTTTCTGGGGGACCCAGGATATAGAGGTCAGCGCATTTCCTACATCCACTTTAAAAACCCTTAATATTGATCTGGAATCACTGAAAACGGTTGCTCTGACGGATTTATACAATATTGATGAAAACTTTAAAGAATTATTTTTTGAAAAATCCTTTTATCCTTCCGTACCTGTTTCCAACTATGAAGAAAGTGATTTTTCAGAAATGTTAAAGCTGCAGACAGACGAATATCGTTCCGTAAGCCAATTCAGTTTGCCGGATACAATAACATTCTTTCTGACACCTGAAGGGATTGTACTGTGTCTTTTCGCGTCCCATGATGTTGGAGATCATTTTGAAGCAGAGCTTTCATATGATGATATACAAAGTCATTATATTGGAAAATATCATTTTGAAGAATAATCCAGAATTACATCTATTCTCCTTCTCAAAGATGCTTATTGGTTCCTGTTGTTTAAAGAATATTCTCCTAAACCAATATTTAGCTGTTGGGTAGCCGGCAGTCAACCGGCTATAATATCAGACAGCAAATCATCCTCTTCTTTGTTTTCGCCGTCTGTCTATGTTCATGGCCGCCCATCCTGCCGGGCGGCCTTTTCATAACGCCATCTCCATTCATTCCAGAAGGCCATGTAGCCGTTTCTTGCAAATTCATCATTAGGAATATTTTTAGGCTGGCAGGCCTTATAATAGGACTCTACTTTGTCCGCGAAACGAAGCACCTCTGCCTGATACTCCTTTAGGGGCACCCATTCTTCATCGCCGGACGGAAGGATAAGCCTCACTCCTCCATTTTCATGGACAACAGACCAGTCTAATCCATTCTCGCATCCGGAAATCGTAACCTGAGACAAGTCCTTATTCGCTATAAAAAAGTGACCGCAGCAAGGAACCATCTGAATATCGCATTCAGACATAACTTTGTCCTCAGTCAAGGTTTTTAGTAAATAAAGTGCCGTTGCGCTAACGGTTCCGTCATACTCCATCCAGTTTTTGCCGATCTGTACCGTAACATGACCATGCAGGCAGAGATCCTCGGGATCATCCTCCGGCCCGCAGATCCAGGTAAAGTTGTCTGCATCAATTGAAAAAACCTTCAAAAAGGAAAATACTATGACCTGTACATGACTCAATATGCAGGATTTGCAATATAGACTCCTTTGAACAATCTCTGCTGCAGATCATTCCTTCCTGCGGCTCCGTTATTTTCCCTTTCCCCTCTATACTCCGTAAGCAATGATTCCCAGCAAGGCAGACAGTATAATCAGAGGAATGGCGGTGATTTTCCTCCCGGTGAATTTTCTGACTGCCAGCAGAATTCCCGTCAATGCGGCAGCAATCACCGCGGACCGGACATTGACAGACAGATCTCCCGCCGCAAAAATGCTGCTGGCCAGCATCTGCACGCCTGTGGCCAGAATGATCCCGATGATGCAGGGCTTCAGTCCCCGCAGAACCGCCTGTACATACCCATTCTGCAGCAGCGCTCTCAAAATGATCATAACCAGAAGAATCACAGCAAAGGAGGGAAGGACTACTGCTGCAGTGGCGAGGACCGCCCCCAAGAATCCGGCCTGCCGGCTTCCCACATAAGTGGCAAGGTTCACCATAATGGGCCCCGGTGTACTTTCGCTTACAGCAATCATATAAGTCAGCGCTTCATCTGTCAGCCAGCCGTGGGAACGCACCACTTCACGAATGAGCGGAATCGCTCCGTATGCGCCGCCGAAAGCGAAGCAGCCTACCCGAAGAAACCCGAGAAACAGATCCAGATAGATCATTTTCCCTCACCTCTCTTCCGCTTCCGTCCTCCTCCGATAAATACGGCCAGGCTGATCGCGCCTGCCGTCAGCATCAGGCTGACGGATGAAAAATTCCAGGAAAAGATATTGATAAGAACCATGAGAAAAAATGAACCGGCCATGATCATCCGGGGCAGAAACTTTTTCTGCATCTTCCGGACCATTGAAGCTGCTGCTTCCAGGATCAGAATGCCGACTGCTACCTTGATGCCTTTAAAGGCATTTGCAATCACTGTAATTTCCAGAAAGTTGTCAAGGAATCGGGAAATCAGGTAAATCAAAGCAAAGGACGGAAGGACGATCCCCAGCGTGGCAGTCAGAGAGCCGGCCAGTCCGGCCTGCCGGTAGCCCACAAAGGTAGCGCAGTTGATGGCAATCGGACCGGGCGTGGATTCGGCAATGACGGTCACATTCATCATATCGTCATGGGTGATCCATCCCTTTTTCTCAACACAGATATCCTCAATCATGGAAATCATGGCGTAACCGCCGCCGAAAGTAAACAATCCGATTTTCATAAATGTAAGCAGCAGCTCCGGAAGCATATTCTTTTTCATAGCTGATCGCCTCCCTTCTCTGAGCAGCAGCATTTTCCGCCTTCTCCGCCCCGGCAGCCTCCGCGGCCCGGTGAGCCGTTCTCACGCTCCGTTTCCGCCAGCGCGGTCAGTTCCTCCGCCAATTGATGCAGAATCTGCCTGTTCACATCATAGTGCATGAAATATCCTTTTCTCTCCCCTGTAAGAAGTCCGGCTTCGCGCAGAACCTTCAAATGCTGAGACACGGCGGCCTGTGAGATCTCCAGATTTTCCGCCAGTGCGCGGACACAGTACTTACGCTTCAGCAGCAGCGTGATAATCTGCATCCGGGTTCCGTCCGCCAGAGCTTTCAAAACCAAAGTCCGATCCATACAAAATCCCCCTATAATTTGATTAAGCATATACTTAATCAAATTATAGAGGGTATTCTTCCCTATGTCAACAGCGATGCTCAGTTCCATTGGTCATTCAGAATCAAGTCCCGCAGGGTCTGCATGGAAACATCCACCGAAGCAATTTCATCTGCGCAGCGCTTTAACTCACTGCGAATTGTTTTTTCATGTTCAATATCCTTTTTGTACTTCATCTGATGCTCCAGCGCAGCCCAAAAATCAATAGCGATGGTTCTCAATTGTATCTCTGCCATAAGCTTGGAATCAGAATGCGACGAAAATGACAGCACCAGGTGCAGGCTGCGGTATCCGTTGGGTTTCGGGTATGCGATGTAGTCTTTCGTTTCAGCAATCTCAAATTCGGAGCGTGTTCCCAGCCAGTCTGCAATTTTATAGACATCGTCCAGAAAGGAACACACAATCCGCACTCCAACGGCATCGTGCATCTTCTCAAGGGCAGCCCTTCCATCCGTCAGACTTCCTCGGCGCTCCAGTTTCCGCATCATACTCTCCGGTTTCTTTATCCTGCTTTTGCAGTACAAAATCGGCTCCACCCCATTGGGATAGCTTTGTGTGGGGTATTCATGAATAATGTCCAGTAAAGTCTGCTCCACGCTTTTCAGGCAGGCAAGCTGATTCCCGTAATATTCTTCGTAGGTCAAGACGATCATTCTCCTTTTTTCGGCGCTTCTCTTGCCGGGCAATGTATTCTGGCAAACTATTTACAATGGTTACGCACCAGGAGCCTGTCCCATCTCTCCCGGATTTCCTCTCCGGCCCTGGCCTCTCATTTCTCCTTGGCCGCCTGTTTCTCCTTCACTGCCCGCTTCTCCTTCACTGCCCGGTTCTCCCTGACCCGCCGGTTCTCCCTGACCGCCCATACGGCCCTGGCCTCCCATTCCGCCTCGGCCGCCTGCTCCTCCTCCCATCTGGCCCGGATTATTTTCCGAACCGTCATTGGTGGTAACATCGCCGCCGTTGTTGGTGTAGGTTCCGTCACAGTCAATGGCTGTGTTTCCGCTTCCGTTGCAGGTAAGGTTCAGAGTGCCGCCGTTAATGGTCAGCGCGCCGTTGGAATCTATGCAATCGCCGGTCGATACAATCACAAAAGTGCCTCCGTTTACGGTAATAAAGCTGTCCGATGCGGATGAAAATTGTTCCTGTGCCGCACGTCCGCCTCCAAATCCGGAGCTGTCCGCGCCTCCGGCGGCATTGATTCCGTCATCCACAGAGGTAATGTCAAAAGTACCGTCATCAATGGTAACCGACAGACCTTCAATTCCCTCATAGCAATAAGAAATCGTAAATGTACCGTTCCGGATCGTAACGGCAGCGTCCGAATGAATGGCATCATCGCCGCTTTGCAGCTCATATTCTCCTCCGGTAATCAGAATATCACCGCCTCCGTGGATGGAATCATCCGCCGTATCCATTACAAAGCTTCCGCCTGAAATGGTAATCGTTCCTTCCGCCTTGATTCCTTTCTGGCTGACCGAATCTTCTTCTGCTTCCTCGGTCGTTTCGCTCGGGAAGCCGCTTCCCCGTCCAAAGCCCATAGTGTCCGTGGTCATTGTGACACTGGCGCTGCCTTCACCGGTTGTAATCGTAAAGTCACCGTCGTCAATCTGCAGGTATGCACCGGCGCTTAAGCCATCCCCTCCTGCTGCAATCTTAAATGTTCCGCCGCTTACGTAAAGGTATCCAAGGCTGGAATCGTCTGTGTTTTCCGCGTGAATTCCATCTTTTCCGGCAGTGATCGTGTACGTTCCTCCTGCGATCCGGACGCTGTCCTTACCGGAAATTCCGTGGCTTGCCGCCGTAATGACATACGTCCCGCCGGTCAGCACCAAATCGTCCTTGGATACTATGCCGTGCCCGGCGTCAGCATTGATCGTCAGAGTCCCTGCGCCGTTCAGAGTCAGGTCGGATTTGGAGAAGATCACGGCATCGATGTTATTGTCATCGATCGCAATATACTCTCCGCCGTTGGCCAGAAGATTTTCCGTTCCGGCCGCCGTGGTGAGAAATACCTTATCCGCTTCCAGAACATAAACAGCGGCAGACGTGCTGTTTGTAACCGTCACTCCGTTTAATACCAGCTGCACCTTGTCCCCGTCGTCTGCGCTGACAATGATCATGCCGTCATTCAACGTACCGGAAAGAATATAAGTGCCCTCATCCGTAATGGTGACCGTGCTGCCGGAAATCCGAACAGCGTCGGAATCGCTGGAAGCGCTGTCGCCGGAAAGGGTGATATGAGCGCTGGTTTCCTCATCATAGCCAATTTCCAAATCTCGATCCGTAAACAGTTCCGACGAGCCGGAAGCCGACGCGGACTCTTCCGCTTCCGTCAGAGTCGTCTGCGCGGATGTATCTGCCGTCTGTGCGGAATTGGAAGAACCGCATGCCGGAAGGGTAAGCAGAGCCGCTAAAGCCAGCGGCAGCCATGTTTTTTTCTTCATAATATGCCTCCTTTACAATTCAATGATCTCTCGGAATCTTTAAGCCAATAAATATAAGGCTTTCAGATTCCTTTTTTATTAAAATCCCCCACTTTTTTGTCAAAAAACTCTTGACAAATCGCCAAAAATTTGCGGCGAAGCCGATTG